>JAKMEW010000158.1 GCA_022425745.1 Rubripirellula sp. | reverse complement strand
GAAGCCAATGCTCAGCAGACGCAAAGAATTGACCCGTCCGCAAATCTGATCACGGAGCCACTTAATCGTGTAAACGCATCACCTGTCATGGGCTCTTCGCCGACTGATGGTGTGTCGTTCGGTCTTTTTCCTAGCCAAGTTTTGCTTGATGAATTGCGTCAGAGGTTAAATGAGGCTCCCTCCGCTTTTCCAAATGCGGCGGAACTTGCCGCGGTTGATTTGGAATTGGCTGCGGGTCGTCTCAAAATGGATCTGACCTTCCACGTAGCTCATCGAGTTGCAGTGCCAATTCCAGGGCGTTTTCCTGAATGGTCGCCAATCAGTGTGACGTCTTCTGATGGTTTGTCAGCTTTCACAGTTCGTAAAGATGAATACCTTTGGGTGTTGTTGCCGCAGGGGATTCACCAACTGACTGTGCAAGGTGTGGTGCCTGATCAAGCTGATTGGGAGTGGGGCTACTTACTTAAGCCTAAGCAAGTAACCGTCTCGGCGCCTGGTTGGTCGGTTGCTGGTCTGCGGGCAGATGGAGTGCCTAGTGACCAACTGTTGTTTACGAAAGAGCAACCCGTTGATGAGGAGACTGCGGAGTACGATCAAGTACGAACGGATCCAATCGTCTTGGTGGATCGACAACTTGAGATTGGTCTTGTCTCTAGGGTCAGGACAGTTATCACTCGACTCGGTACGGCGAATAAATCGATTGCGATGCAGATTCCACTACTCGAAGGTGAAGCCGTTTTGACACCGAATCGAGATGTTGTGGATGGGAATATATTGATGCGTTTAGGTTCGCAGGGCGGTCGCTTTGAGTGGATGAGCGAATTGCAGCACCAAGAAGCTATCGAGTTGACTGCTGTAAAATCTAATCAATTTGTGGAGCGTTGGTCCCTGGCAACGTCACCGATTTGGAATATCGCCATTGATGGGGTTCAACCCATTTTTGAAGCTGGACGCGATCAACTGATTCCTGTTTGGAGACCTTGGGGTGGTGAGTCGGTTAGCCTTAGTTTGAATCGACCGATTGGGATCAACGGGGAAAACTTAACGATTACGGCCGTTAAACACGCGGTTAATGTCGGGGTGCGGCAGCGAGCTACCGAATTGCAGATTGATCTCGACTGCAGTCTTTCAACCGATTTTTCGATGGAGTTATCAGAGGAGGCCGACATCTCAAGTATCAAGATGGACGGGACTGAGATTCCTCAGCAGCGGGACGGCAGGACGCTCCTGATTCCGGTCAGTCCGGGACAGCATCAGGTGCAGATCGCTTGGACAGTGAACCAGTTGTTGAACAATCAGGTCGCAGGTGAATTGGTGCGTGTGCCCGTCGATGCGGCGAATGTGACGTCCACGATTCAGATGCCCGATAATCGGTGGGTTTTATGGGCAGATGGACCTCTGCGCGGGCCTGCGGTGAGGTTTTGGAGTGTCCTCGTCGTTGCGGTGCTACTGGCGTTAGCTCTCGCTGTTGTGCCCGCATCACCGCTTGGGCGATTTGAGTGGGCTTTGTTGATCATTGGCTTGACGCAAGTCAATCTCTTCGCGGGAATGTTTGTGGTGGGGTGGCTATTTGCATTGGAATATCGCGGGCGACAAGACGGTGTTAGCCTGAGTTGGTGGCGTTTCAATATCCAGCAACTAGCCCTCGTGATACTAACGCTGGTCGCTTTAACCGTTTTAGTGTTCGTTGTTGCGGCGGGCTTATTGGGTTACCCCGACATGTTCATTTTGGGTAACGGCTCCACACGCACCTATCTTCATTGGTTTACGCCCCGGGCGGGTAACACACTGCCTTTACCGTCGGTGATCTCGGTTTCCGTTTGGGTGTACCGTGTGTTGATGCTTTGTTGGGCGTTGTGGCTGGCGAGCGCGCTGCTCCGTTGGTTGGCTCGCGGATGGGGCAACTTCACACATGGAGGTGCTTGGAAAAGTGTCTGGTTGCGGACAGGCACGCAGCCCGCGGTGAGCAGTCGTGATGTTGAATCGAATCCGGAACGCGACTTGGGGTCACCGATGAGTGAATCCCCGATAGATGCTGAATTGGTTGATGGTGGTGAATCGAATGGAAAAGAAGATGATGCGACCTAGGTCGTTATTTGGTCGTCTTCTCTCGCAGGCGGCTCAGGTATGCGTCTGGATTCATCGAAGGTTGAATCACTTTGTCTTTCATTCTTTGCACGGTTTGATTGGTTGATTCCAGTTGAGTCAGGAGTGTGCTTTGTCGATCGGCGAACCATGCTTTGAGCTCTGTTTCTTTTTCCGCATGCGCTTGCGTGATCCTCCGGGTGGAGTTTTCTCTTGCTAAATCCAATCGCCGTTTGATGTAATTGTCTGAGAATTCAGCAAGCAGCGGAGTTAAGTTACTTGTCGCTTGAAGTCTCCAATCGCCATTCTTGTTCGAGAATGAAATATCTATCTGTATTTCATCAAGGATGTGCAGATGGTCTTCGAGTGAGCGTAGAAGATTCTCGCGGCTACCTATGGACGGATTGCCAAGCGACAGTTTCGCGTCTTTTTGGATGTTGATGAGACGTCCGGAAAAACTATTTACAGACGGGACATCCGACTCTTTTTTTAGTTGAAGCCAAATTTCTTGGCTGGAAGCTTCCCATTGAATACCCGCGGTGTTGGCGAGGCCAAAGTTGCGATTATCGGAACGACCATGGGGCCAATGCGCCGTCAGTTGCGATCGTTCCCTATCCCCTTTTTTTTGTAGTGCGTACTCAACTTTGAGTTGGCTTGCTCCCTGCAAAGTCATCTGAATTCGGCAAGGGCTTGCCATGTGGTTTTTGTTTCGAGGCAGGTTCTTCATGGTGGCGGTTAAGTGGTGATGCTCACCGCGATGTCTTAAGTACCCCGAAATCAAGCATTCACGAATGTATGGTGGCTGGGCGAGCGAGTCGTTCATTGCAAAGGTGCGACCTCGCGACCGTTCGCTTTCGGGTGAAACAAATGTGTAGTGAGCGAGCGTTTCGCCATATTCCAGGTAGGTTTTGGCGTCATTCAAGAGTTGGATCGCGGTATCTTGAAGGAGGTCTAGGTTCAACGCTTCTCGATCAACATTCGGTAAAGGCACTTTCGCTTTGAGGCGAGAAAGGTCTTGATCTTTGGCGTCCAGTAGAACCTGTTGATCTCGTTGGATCTGGGCTGGTAACCCAGCGATCTTTTGTTGGATCGCTAGCAGTGATTGCTGATAATCTTTTAGGCTGGCAAGAGTGGAATTGGCTTGTTCAAGATTTCGAAGCGGATTGTTTGTGCTTGGTGAAAACTGCTTAGCTTCGCTTTTAAGTTCTTCAATTTCTGCTTCGATAGCGGCGAAATCACTCTGCCATCGGTTTTTGATTTCGGCTGCAGTTTTAACGCAGGATAGATTCTGAATCGCATCATTGAATTCTGTTTCAATGGCGAGACATTTGGACAATAGTGATTGGGTGAATTGGTCGGTTTTGCTAAGTTTTGGGTCGGTCGATTGAGAGTCGAGTTCTGGGCGGTACCCGGAGTCTTCTCTCATTGAATGAATCAGAATCCCCTCAGCGGTCGCTCGGTTCACCACCAATGATCTTTTGAGTAACTGTTCGGCGTCGAGTTCTAGTTTTAACTGATCAATTTCGATAAGGTTCTCATGCGTTTTATCTTTCCGTGGGTCAGCGATTTGCAATCGTGTCATTTCGACGATTGGTGGGTAGAACCCAATGTTAGTGTTCTCGACCTGAACTTTTGAGCCGGTAATCGCTTGGAGAGATTCAATCACTATCGATTGGCATGATGGATTTGCTGCCAAGCGTATGCCGATTCCTGCAAGAAGCAGGATCATGAGGCGAGGTAGAAGGTAGTTCCAGCGGATCACGAAGCTCTCCTTTTTGTCTGTTCTCTCAGGCGTTTAAGGAGTAATTGCAGTTGCTGGTTTTCTTGGTTTTCTTGGTTTTCGCCGCTTGTGGTGCGTCGTGCTTGCTCGTTGGTGGCGTATGTTTTCTCCTGCTTGGTGGTGAGGGTTGGTGTCCTTCGAGTCGTTGTAGAGTTGCCGTGCGTTTGCGTGCTATTCGCAATGCTGTGCTGTGATTGGCTGTCACCCTCTGATGCCATCACTCGCATGTCGTCGATCTCCTCACTTTCGCTCTCTGTTTCTGCGTTATTTTCTTTGCTCAGCTTCGTAAAGAGGTGTTCAGAAAATCGCAGGACTGGGTAATAGAGGCAAAGGCCAATCGTGAAGCTACCGAGAACGATCGTATTGTTGAGATCGGTCCAAGCAAGCATCGGTTGATTCCAAGCCGTTTGGAAAAGATGAAAAAGAGGCGGGTCGCTAAGGATTGTCAGTCCAACCCAGTGTGAGACGGGATCGAGTGCGGGGGCAACCAGAGCGGTGGCGATGGCCGTGAGAGCTGCCAAGGCGTGATTTAGATGAAGGCAGAAGATCAATAAGGCAATGGATAGGCTGGTGAGATTACCCGAAGGGCATAATCCCAAGAGGAGCCCTAACGCAACACCGCGAGCGAGTAGCTTGGGTTCGCGATTTTGTGCGACGGCTCGCGAGATCTTTTTTTTTAAACGGTAAAGCCAGAAAATCATTTTGTGCGACTCCGTTCGCACGGACACTTCGACGCGGTCACCTTAACCTGAAGGCCTACCCCTGTGCGGGCCATGGCGTCATCTTGTTTCACCGCGCCGGGTGATTCCTTATTTATTCCCTTCTTGTCTTATCGGATGGGGGAATGCTCCAATGCAGCACAACCCGTAAAATCGTTAAAATTGGACATCGCAGGCTCGCCATGGACCAAACTTGTCCAACGCACCATGGATGCTGCCGGTCGGCGTCTATCGCGGCTTCACGACAGGTCACGTTTTGCGTTCGTGTCACACTCGTTTGGGGTGTAGGACGAAGTGGACCGTTTCGGGGGCAATAAAACCGCGTTTCCAACGCATTTAGCGCATTATCACTGGGGAATAGAAGTTTGGAACTCTTGTCAAAATCATGCGAAACGATCTACGTAGGCTGGGAGAGTCCGCTGTTGGTCAGTGTTGTGGATCATTTAGCTACTGAGTTTGTGGAGCAAGGAGTTTTTCGACTTTCAACTTTGGACTGTGTGCTGCCATCGCTTTATGGCTGCCGGCGGCTAAGGGATTTACTTGAAAAGAAGGCAGCTGACCGAGGCTTGGTTTTAGAGGAGCCGCGGTTCATGACCGTCGGCCAGTTGGCCGAGGAGTTGTACGCGCCTGGTGCGAAGCTTGCTAATGATTTTGAACAGACGCTTGCTTGGGCGGGGGCGCTTCGTCGTTTTTCAGAAGATGAACTGAGGTCGCTGATTCCGGTGGTTCCGCCTGATCTCCCGCTTACACCATGGTTAGAGCTAGCTGCGACACTAAGTAGCTTGGCAGCAGATCTCGCCTCACAGGGATTTTCATTTGAGCAAGTTAAATCATTCGCGGGCAATGATTTGGAGGTTCGACGTTGGGAGATCCTCTGCCGAATTCGTGCTGCGTACCTAGAAGAATTAAAAGTAGCAAATCGATCTGATCATTCAGAAGAAAGGGCGAAGGCAGTTGCCGATGGACGCTGCGGTACCCACCGTGTCACGGTGTTGATTGGAACAAGCGATTTGAGCTCGGAGCTCCGCAAGATCCTGCGGTCAATCCAAGGTCGCCTGATCGCAATCGTTGCGGCTCCCGAATCACAATCCAATCGCTTTGATGAGTTTGGCTCGGTTATTCCGGAACGCTGGAAAGAGTACCGTCTTGAGATGAGCGGAGAGCCATTCATCCCTGCCGGCGACATGATGGATCAATCGGCCGCCGTGGCCGCGAAGGTGCGAGCTTTCGGAGAAGAGCATAATGCAGATCAAGTTACCGTTGGCGTGACCGATGAAAGCCATGTTGCACCGATCGAAATGGAGTTGAGGGGATGCGGCGTGCACACATTTCGAAATTTAGGTTGGCCTGTGAGCGAGACATCCATTGGCCGATTGCTGCAGATGCTGTCCCCTTTCGTAAATCGTCCAACGTGGCAAGCGGCTGCTGCATTGGTTAGGCACAGTGATCTGCACGCATTGATTTCGTCGCAACTGGATGAAGATGGCTGCGATCCGCGTGACAGTTGGCACAGTCAGTTGGATCATCTCATTGCTAATCATTTCCCAGTTCGAATCTCGGATTCACTGCCATCAGAAGCGGAAAAGAACTATCCAAAAGCATTGCAGATTCAAGCCATTCTTTCCGAGTGGTTGCAGTTGTTTTCAGCGAGCGAGAACCATGTCGCGGGTTGGGGTAAAGTGTTAGCCAATTGGCTGAGTGTAATCTATGGAGAGCAATTCAAAGGTGAAGTTCCAGGCGGTGATCGTACATCGCTTGCGTTAGCGGCGGTGAGTTCTTTTCTTGATACGGTATCTGAAATTAGTCCCTCACTGGACGTGGATTGTACGGGGGCAGCCGCTCTCGACATGCTTACAAGTCGCATCGGTTTCTTGCGTGTGGTGGAGAAACCCCGTGAACACTGTGTCACAATTCTGGGTTGGTTGGATCTCGCACTGGATGACTCTCCCGCCCTAGTCGTCAATGGATTCAATCACCCCTATCTTCCGACGGTCGTTGCTGCTGATCCTTTCTTGCCCGCCGAGCTCCGTCAGCGATTGCCGGTAGAGGGTAATGAGCGACGTTATGCAAGGGATCTTTATGCAACTCAATTGGTTCTCATGAGTCGTAAGAGTGCATCTTTTGTGGTTGGGAAAGTCGGAGCGGATCAGACGCCGACGCCTCCTAGTCGGCTGCTGGCTGCCTCGAACCGAGATGACTTACCAGACAGAATACTTCGATTATTAGAGGGGGGGCGAGATCTCATTCCAGCCTTACATCGATGGGATGAGTTTGAGGATGGTTTGGGGCTGAAGATCCCCAGCTTAGAACGATGCAATAATGGTGGTTCTAACGATGACACTCCAACTGTCGTTCGTTCACTCAGTGTGACGGCATTTCGCGACTATTTGATCTGCCCTTATCGATTCTTTCTAAGGCACGTGCTGGGGCTGCGTCCGTTGGATGATTCCAGTGGCGAATTGGCGGCTAACCAATTTGGTGATCTTATTCATGGGGCGTTGGAAATTTATGGCGAGTCACCAGATCGAGATGAGTCGGATCCGAAGCTGATTGAGATGCATTTAAAGAAATGCCTTTTGGATTATGTGGGCAAACGGTATTCAGAACACGGTTCATCAGCGGTCCAAATTCAGATCGCTCAAGCGGAGAAGCGTTTGAAAACCGTCTCGAAGGTGCAAGCTGATCGCATCGCGGAGGGGTGGCGGATTTATAAAGTCGAAGCGTCGGTTGGGCCAAAGGAAGGAGCTTGCATTACGGTTGATGGTCAGTCACTGCCAGTCAAAGGTCGCTTTGATCGGATTGATCTTCGGACTAGCAACGGTTTTGAAGAGTGGGCGATCCTCGACTACAAAACGCATGGGCATCCACCTGAGAAAAAACACTTGAAGAAGACTGCACTTGGTGTCGAATGGATTGACCTGCAATTACCACTGTACCGCATGATGGTTCCTTATCTAGGCATCAAGAGTGACCCCAAGGAAGTCAAACTTGGGTACTTCAATATCAGTTCAAAGGACGAGGAAACTCGAGTGAATGAAGCGAGCTTCTCGGAGGAGTTGATGTTGAAAGCCGAGGAGTTAGTTAGGGATTGCGTTCGTAATATTCTGGCTGGTCGTTTCGAGCCTACCACGGATCGTGTTGAATTTGATGATTATGAATCGATCATGCAGACGGGTGTTGCTAGTCGACTGTTGCGGCAAACTTCCATCGACCAGCAGGAGGCTGAAGCATGAGTCGGGAACCTAATCATGATGACCAATTGCTCCCGACATTAGTGCGAGCTTCTGCCGGAACCGGAAAGACTTATCAATTGACGGCGCGGTTTCTCAAGCTTTTGACTCAGGGGGTTGCACCCGAAACCATTCTTGCGACGACGTTCACGAGAAAAGCAGCTGGTGAAATCCTCAATCGTATCCTGAAGTCTTTGTCCTCCGCGGCGAGCTCGGGGGGCGATGATGCCTTGGCGGAGATTCGCGAGCAGGTCAAAATCGCAAGTTTGCGTCCCAGTTTTTGTTTGCAGCTCACAGAAAAACTGCTGCAGAATATTCACCGGCTTCGAGTCTCAACGCTAGATAGTCTTTTTACGCAGCTTGCTAAGTCATTTCCCTATGAGCTTCAGTTGCCCGCAACTTGGCGATTGAGTGACGAGATTGAGGATGTGTGGCTGCGGGAAAGGGCTGTCGCGGCGATGATCTCGCAGCTTGATCAGAGCGAAATGGCGACGTTGTTGTCCATGCTGGGCAAGGGAGAGGTTCGCAGGTCAATCGCCAGTGAGTTGTTGCAGGTGATCGATGTTGCGTACACGAAGCAACGTTCATGCGAGGAAAATGTTTGGCGGCATATTCGAGCTCCGAAGCGACCCGCTGATGCGGAGATCAAAGACGCCATCCTTCTTTTTAGGCAAGCAAATCCGAAACAAAAGCGACTCAAGGCAAAGTTAGAGGCTTTCGCTGATGCGTTGGAAGTTGGTGATGATGACTGCCTGGTACTTGATACCGTAGTTTCTAAGTATCACGAGACACAGCAGACCGGTGAGCCGCTGACCTACTATCGTAGTGAGTTTCCTGAGGGACTAGAAAGTGCTTTTGCAACGATTTACGCCGTCGCAAAATGTCGGCATCTTTCCCTGTTGCAGATGCAGAATGAGGGAACTGGGAAACTGCTCGCCGCATATGAAAAGCATATCGGCCAATCAAAGGATGATTCTCGAGTTCTTAGTTTCGAAGACGTTGCGGTGCGGCTTTCAGATCTATTTCGGCGGCGTTCTCCGGCGACTCTTCTGGCCGCGGTTGATGGTGTGGTCGATCATCTTCTGTTAGATGAGTTTCAGGATACATCACCGACTCAGTGGCAAGTGCTCTTTCCATTTGCTGAGCGATCCACTGAGGTGATTGCTGGCGATGAAGGTGAATCTTCTGGTGATTTGAAAACAGCGAGGTCTTTTTTCTGTGTTGGTGACACAAAGCAGGCGATTTATGGATGGCGAGGTGGGGTAGCTGAGATTTTTGACCAGGTCGCAGATCAATTACCTCGGGTTGTCGAGGTAAAACAGAATGAGAGTTACCGTAGTAGCCCGGTCATCATGTCAACGGTGACCGCGATTTTTAAAAACCTATCAAGGCACTCGGTGGCCGATGATGCGAGGGTTAAGGATCCGAGCCACAAGCCGATGTACGAAGCTCGCGCGCTTTTGAAATTCGCTGAGTCTTTCCCCGAGCATATTTCTGCCAAAGAGCAACTGGCAGGTTATGTGCAGTATTCAACCGCCGCATTGCCGGAAGACGCGGACGCGTTGATCCGCCGCACGGCGACGTTTGAGAAAGCATCGGAAATCGCTGAAGAGTTACTCGCTAAGAATCCCTCCCTTTCCATCGGTGTTCTGACACGCACCAACCGGGCAGTCGCAGAATTGATTTTTCTGATGGAGCAAAAGGGAATCGATGTCAGTCAAGAAGGTGGGAATCCACTGATCGACTCCGCTGCCGTTGAGATGGTTCTGTCTGCGTTAATGTTGGCCGAGCACCCAGGTGATGGTCGTTGGGAATTTCACTTGCGAGGTGGTCCGCTAAGTGAAGTCGAAGGATTGGATGCTCAATGGGTGCGGCGCAGGGTTGATGAGGTAGGTCTTGCGGAAACGATTCACGATATTGCGAGTTACCTTGCGCCACACTGTGATGCCAGAGAAACGCTGCGACTAAAGCAGCTGACTTATCTAGCAATTGGGCATGATTTTCGTGCTTCTCCACGACTGCGAGATTTTGTGCGGATGGTTCGGGAGAAGCGTGTTGATCGCCCGCGGTCGGCTCCAGTTCGGGTCATGACCGTGCATCAAGCTAAAGGCTTGGAGTTTGATGCGGTAATTGTGGTGGAGATGGATAGCGCCCTTTCCAGACAGTCGTCTGATTGTGTTGCACAAGTAAAAGATTTGATGAGCCCGCCGGTCGGTCTAAGCCGTTACGTTAGTCAGAAAACATGGCATTTTCTCAGTCGTGACTGGCAAGCTGCATTTGGTAAGCAGGCTGCGGATGCTTTCACTGAGTCTTTATGCATGTGGTATGTGGCAATTACTCGGGCGAAGCAGGGGCTGTATATGGTTGTCAGCCCTTCAAAGAAAACGGATTTTGATGCGCGAACGTTTGGTTCTTTGATTTTCCATGCTCTCGGCTGTGAACAGGATCCAACCCAAGAGAATGCTATCTTGTTCGAGCACGGTGAGCCGGAATGGTACACTGCTTCGGCAAAAATTGATGATGATCGAGGCAATGACTTTGGTCACCAACCCCAGCCCATCGTGTTTGGTCAACCCAAATGATGAATCGCTGAGTGTCTCCGTCACTCGCTCGGTCGATCAGGTTTTTGGTCGGAGAGGTATTTAGATTGAATCGAAAAATAATCCACGCTGCGGATATCCATTTGGATAGTCCTCTTCAAAAACTAAGTCAATATGAGGGGGCACCGGCTGAACAAATTCGGCGAGCGTCCAGAGGTGCGTTCACCAACTTGATTGATTTTGCGATTCGTGAAGCGGTCGATTTAGTTGTGATTGCGGGTGACCTTTATGACGGTGACTGGCCTGATCAAAATACCGGTCTGTTTTTTGTGAAAGAAGCAACTCGCTTGATTCAAGCTGGGATTCCGTTGGTGGTGATTCGCGGTAATCACGACGCCGCTAATCTGATCACGCGAACCTTACCACTGCCGAGAAATCCCGATGGTAGCGAGGTCATGCTTTCTGAGAAGAAAGTAGACTGCCGTATTTTTGAGTCGATCGGAGTTGCGGTTCATGGGAAATCGTTCTTGAACCGAGTGGAGAAGGATAATCTTGCCTTGCAGTACCCGCCGGCACTAGGTGGTTTTTTTAATCTTGGATTACTGCACACAAGTCTGGGTGGTTTTGAGGGGCATGATCCCTATGCGCCGTGCACCCCAGGCGAGTTGGCCGACAAACATTACGACTACTGGGCATTGGGGCATATTCATCAACGGGGTCGGCATGAAATTGAGGGTTCAGCTCCGGTGGTCTACAGCGGGAATCTGCAAGGACGTCATGTTCGCGAATGTGGCGCCAAAGGCTGCTACCTGATTACTTTTGACGACAAAGGTCACTTAGATTTGACCTTTCAGGAACTTGATGTTGTGCGGTGGGAGAAGTTTTCGATCGAAGGTGTGAGTTTGACGCATCAAGATGAATTGTTAGATCGTTATCAAGATTGGATAGCAGACGAATTAGCAAAAGTGGACGGACGTTTGCTTGTCACGCGAGTTGAGGTTGCGGGAAAAACCTCACTAGATACTGTCCTGCGTCGTGAGCAATCGGCGTTACTCGATTCGCTTCGTTCAATCGCGGTTAGTCATGGTGGCGGTCAGGTTTGGATGGAGAACTTGAAGGTTCGCACTTCGCAGGAAGGCGAACGATCAGGCTTGGCAGATGAAGATGGTCCAATGTTGAGTTTGCTGGAGGTTGTTGAGGCATTAAGTGAATCAGGGGAACTGGTGGATCTCGTGGAGGATGAAGTTAAGAATCTCAAGAAGAAGTTACCTCACGAGATCTTTCAGTCGTCCAGTGAGCGTTCTCTTTCCGATCAGCAGTTGCTCTCTGAACTACTTCATTCCGCCTTTGCAGAAATCAAAGCTCACATGAATCAGGCGGATTGATCTCGAGTGAGTTTCCTTTTGTTGTTTTTGATAGATCGCTATCAGTAGACCATTCATTTGCTTGTTGGATAACGCAAGATGCTTCTTGAGCGACTTGACCTAAAAGCTTTCGGTAGATTCACCGATGTTTCACTTGAACTGAGATCCGGTTCGCGTAACTTTCATCTGATTTATGGACCAAATGAAGCTGGGAAATCAACTTCGTTGCGCGCGATTACCTCTCTTCTTTTTGGGATGGAAAGCAACACGAATGATTGTTTCTTGCATCGCCCGACCGATATTCGTGTTGGTGGCGTATTGTTGGATTCGGAGTCCGGTTCACGCCTAGAGTGTGTGAGACGCCGTGGACGCAAACAAACGCTACGCGACGCTGACGATCGTGACCCGATTTCAAACGAGCAGCTCCACCAATTTTTGGGTGGCATAGGTCGTGAAACATTCGAGACTCGTTTTGGGCTTTCCTATGACGCTCTGGTCGATGGTGGTGAGGCAATCACCAAGGGCGGAGGTGATCTGGGTGAGATACTGTTTGCGGCAGGGGCCGGAGTGAGTCAGCTTAGAAAGTTACAAGATGAATTCGAAGACGCAGCATCAAGACTTTTTGCGCCACGGGCTTCAAAGTCGAGCATCAACGCCGCATTGAAGGGTATGGATGTAGATCGGCAAGCCATGAAGGATTTGCAGGTCAGTACGTCAACCTATGAAAAGCTACGCTCTGATTTGGAAAAGCATCAGGCGGATGGAAGAGATTTAAAAGAACAGCTTACAGAGTCTGTAAAGCGGTTGGAGTTGTTGAAGTCATATCGTGATGCGGTTTCGTTGATTCCAGCTTGGAGAGATGCGAAACAGGGGCTTCTGCAGTTTGGAGGTGTTCCATCACTTACCGATGAGTTTATTACGCAGCGGCACGACGCTCATTCGGCACTCGAGATCGCCAAGGCACAGCGAGAGAAACTTCAGGAGCGATTAAAGACTTTGCGGCAGCGGGAATCCAAACTCTGTCCGGATCTTTCTTTGTTGCAGTGTGAGCTTCAGGTGCAGAATGCCTTTCAGCAACTGGCAATCTATAAAAAATCGGAGCAGCAGTGTGAGAATGCGATAAGGGAATTGCAGGGGCTTGATATTGCCGTCAATGAATTACTGATGACTTTGTCGAAGCTTATTCCGACCGGCGAGAAGGATCTTAGTACCGGAGAAGCATTGAACGAGAAAGAATCTGGGCGATACCGCCTGCACGCTTCTTCTCTTTTACGAATGAGAGATTTAACTCAGCAGCACAAGGATCTCGTTTTACGAGAACGTGAAGCGAACGATGCGGTGGATTCCGCGAGGATAAGACTCAAAAGTATCAATCAGCAGTTGAGCGTGTTGGGGGATGTTGGCGATCCCAGCTTGTTAACCGGCCTACTCGAAAGTGTTGGCAAGCCAGCGATGATTGCGGAAACGATTTCTCGGCAGCGTGATCAATGCGGGAAAGTACATCGCGAATGCCAACAGGCTCTCGCCAACTTGACCGGTTTTCACGGCGAACTTCGGGAAGCACTTGCAATCGGGGTGCCGGATCAGTCCTTGGTGGATGATTTTTCAGCCAAGATCGAAGAGCTGGAGACTCGCGGTCGCGAACAAGAATTGAAAATGCAGCAGCGGCGAGAGGAGCTGGAGCACGTGCAGTCGCAACTCTCGCACTTCGCGGAGAACACGGAGTGTCCAAGTGATGAGCAGATCAGTAAGGCCATTGGCGAACGCGACGAGTTTGTAAACCATTATGAGCAAAGTCCTCCCTCGGCCGATGAGCGGGCGGCGTGGGTTGGAGACCTCAGGGCGTTAATTGGCAGTGTCGATCACTTACTTGATGAGCGATTTAAATATGCAGAGCAGATTCAACAACGAATCGCTTTACAGCAACAGAGGGATAGTCTTGAGGCTGTGCTGGCCAGTTATGTAAAGCAAGGCAAGGAGCTGCAAGATGCTTCTTCAGCAGTGCTGACGCAGTGGGAGGCTGTTTGGGAACAGGTTGGGGTTCGCGCGGGAAGTGTTGCGGAAATGCAAAGGTGGACAGTTAATCACTTGGCATTGCGACAGATAGCCTTGGCAGTAGATGAGGAAGAGGCCAGGCTGGCGCGATTGCTCTCCGCGGCCACGCGGGATGTTCAGCGACTGCGAGAGGCAATTGGTTTGAGCGTACCGAGTGACTCAGTAGGGGCAGTTCAGGCTCAAACGAGCCTGTTT
>JAKMEW010000153.1 GCA_022425745.1 Rubripirellula sp. | reverse complement strand
GTGATTATGGTCTCTTCCCAACTTCGACTGACCTTGCTGGTTTAATTCAACGGTGGGAGTTCTTCCAAATTCGCCACCCCAAATGACCAGAGTCTCGTCGAGCATTCCACTTCGCTTAAGATCCTCCAGCAAGGCCGCAATCGGCTGGTCAATCTCATTAGCCAAACGCTGATGATTCGCTTTGATATTGTCATGGTTGTCCCATGGCTGACCTGCACCATGCCACAACTGAATGTACCTCACACCACGTTCAGCGAGTCGACGCGCGATCAAAGTCTGGCGGCCATGAATGTGATTGCCATAACGCTCACGAGTCTCTTGCGTTTCCCGGCTGAGATCGAACGCGTCCATCGCTTCACTCTGCATCCTGAACGCTAACTCAAACGACTGTATTCTTGCTTCCAATCTCTGATCAGTTCGATCAAAAGAATGGGAATGATTCAGCCGCCCGAGCAATTCTAGTTGCCGCCGCTGCAAAGGATCACTCACGTGTGAATGCTTAATATTCTCAATAAGTCGATCAACTTGCGTTTCTTTGGTGTCAATGAACGTTCCCTGATACGCCCCCGGTAGAAATGCAGATTGCCAATTCTCTGCATCTTTAATGGGATAACCTCCCGGACACATCGCAATGAATCCAGGAAGATTTTGATTTTCGGTTCCGAGACCATAGAGCGTCCAAGAACCGAGACTCGGCCTTGCGCGTATTGAATCGCCACAATTCATGAGCATTAAAGACGGCTCGTGATTGGGTACTTGCGCGTACATGGATCGAATGACGGCGATATCATCAGCGTGAGCGGCAGTCTTGGAGAACAACTCGCTGATCTCAAGCCCCGACTCACCGTAACGTTTAAAAGAAAACGGAGATGGAAAAGCGACTCCCGTCTTTCTCTCGGTTGGCAAGAGATTTGGCACCATCTTGTCAGCATATTTCGCCAAGGCGGGCTTTGGATCAAACGTATCCACATGTGACGGCCCACCGTTGAGAAAGAAATGAATCACCCTCTTGGCTTTTGCCGGATAATGAGGTTCCCTGACAGCCATCGGCCCAGCAGTCAACAAATCCTGCGCCGGGGTGCCTGATTGGAAAAGGCTCGATAAACCCAATGCGCCGAGTCCGAGACCCGAACGATTCAGGAGCGAACGTCTCGAGAAGCCTCGTTGATAATTTGATTCAAGGAAGGTCATCAACTTGCCTTAATCGATAAAGATAAATTCATTGCTCGAAATCAAAACCTGAGCTAATGCAACCCAGGGATCCAGCTCCTTAAAAGGCGTCCCCCTAAAATGCTCGGTCGCATCCCAGTAGGAATCCCCATTCCCGTTCGCCTCATCAAGCTCAATAATCCTTGGAGCCCAGAGATATTGATCACTATTCAGGCCCTCTCCGATATCCACAAGAAAATCAAGGGTATCGCCTTCGTCAACCTGCAGTATTTCAACGGCCATGGAAACCGTATCGTGAAAAACATCGGCCTGCTTCAGCACCCCACTGCGACTCGAAATGATGGCAGCGTGGACCCCATCACCAACGTTCGGTTCATGAGTCAAATCGGAAACAATCTTAACCGTCATCGACCTCGGTGCGGTCCACCGCCGAATCGATGCGTGCGAGCGAACGTTTCCGGGATGACCTCCGCGGGCAGTCAATTGAACCCATCCGAGCGTAGAGTCAGGGTAAGAAGAACCTCCCTGCCAAGCATCACCCGAAAAATGAGGCAACACCTGATAATCCCTCACGCGATTGGTCATTGAATCGAAAGCACCCATTCCGTAGGTCCAAGCATCCTCTTGCATAGCCTCCTGCTTTTTGGGATCCACATTAGCTTCCCGGGACGCTTCTTCAATAAACTGGCGAGAAAACAACCTTTCATCTTCAGTTGGCGTTCTACCGAGTAATTTTCGATAAAGATTCTCAACACCCACCTCAACAGGCTCATCCTCGATATCACCGACAAAGGCCCCAACCTGCTCAATAACGAACGGATGGTTTAAGAAGAAAAGTGCCTGTTGCGGCACCGTGGTTTCCGCTCTTCGTGAAATGGAAAGATCCGGACTGGCAACATCGAAGGTACGCTGAGCACTGGAAAAAAACTGTCGATCGGTTTGACAGTAGATTGTTCTTCGACGACTCGTAAATAATCCACTTGATTTCCCCCCAAGTTGAAAATCATCTCGTCGGGTTACAAAAAGAATCGAATCCCGCAAAGATTCAAAATCAAGTCTCCGGCGAGGAAATCGCCAAAGCAGTCGATTCTCCGGGTCCATCCGTACCGCCCGATCCCAATTCTTCGCGAGCGAATCGAGTGAGGCTTGTTGGTAAGCGCTAGACATCATAATCAGATGGTGGATCCGCTTCTGCTTCCAATTACCTTCAACCAATTGTTGGCTTAACCAATCTAACAACGCTGGATGTGACGGTTTCTCAGATCGGTTTCCAAAGTCGCTCAACGTCTCCACCAATCCTGCCCCAAAATGGTGCGCCCAAATTCGATTAACGGCGACTCGAGGCGTTAACGGATTCTTCGAGGATGTAATGGCATTGGCGAGAGCTAAACGGCCACTTCCTTCCATTGGTTTCAGGTGCATTGATTCTTGATTGGAATCGAATGAACGAAAGGCGTGAGGAAAGCCGCGTTGAACTCGACTCCCCAACAGCGTTGGATCACCACGCTTCATCACATGTGAATCAATCATGTTTCCTTTTTTGTCATTCAACGCGATGGTGAAAACCGGAGCCGATTTAGCCTGTAATATCCAACGATCGACCTCAGTCTGAAGCTTCCACAATTCTTCGGTTTGACTGGTGGGAAAAAAGCGTTCGATGTGGGTGATCGACTCATCGGGTACCTCGCAAGGACCTTCGTCGCCGAACAGGAAGTCCTCGATTTCAGCTAGACCCGTTCGCAGCTTGTCGGCATTTTGGTCGCCACTAAGCATCGCCATTGAATCCGTAAAGAGGTCCGCATAACGAGCGACGACTTCATCCATGTCACGCGGCACCTCCTTAAATCTCCGAACGATCTCTGGATGAAATTCACCGTCAGTCGATTCCTGAATCTGCCTGCAGATCTCAGTTGCCTGCTCTTGAAAAAGATTGGCAGGCGACCGTGCAAACTGCCTCCACACTTTGAACAGTCGATCGTTTTCATCTTCCTGTAAATCGAGGTAATCTCTGAAACGTCTAACAAACTCGGGTATAAGATCTTCTTCAACATAAATTTGATCAAATCCCGCTTCGGGAAAATCCTCCAGATGCAATTGCGCCTCAAGATAATCAGCAATCCGATCTCGAACTCGGTCCGATGCGGCTTCGCGATAACGTCCCAAGGCATCCTCCAACTTTCCCTGCCGCTGCCTCAAGCCCGCAACGAATTCTGCATCCATTTCTGATTCATCCGAAATGGCAACCAATCGTTCCTCACAATTGCGGAAGATGCCGTACAACGCGTAATAGTCTTCGATTGAAATCGGATCATATTTGTGATCATGACACCGTGCACAAGCCATGGTGATACCCATTGTTGCTCGCGAAACAACGTCGATGCGATCATCAATAATGTCGTGCGGCACTCCGAGAAATCGTCTTCCAAGAGTTAAGAAACCCATCGCGGCCAAATCGCCGGGATCTGAATCCAGTAGATCCGCGGCAATTTGCAATTGGAGGAAACGATCATAGGGCATGTCTTGATTGAGTGCGTTGATCACCCAGTCTCGGTAAACCCAAGCGTGTACCCAAAAGCGTTCTTCTCGGGCATAGACGTAGCCTTTGGAATCGGAATACCGAGCCAAGTCCAACCAATGCTTTGCCCACTTTTCTCCATACCGCGGTGACTCCAGTAACCGATTGATGACTTTCTCCCAAGCACTCGGCGAGTCATCGTTGAGGAACGCATTGATATCTTCCTCGCTCGGTGGCAATCCATGCAAGTCGTAAGTTGCCCGCCGAATCAGTGTTCGGCGATCAGCAGCACGAGAAAAACTCAACCCGTTCTTAGTCAGTTCATCATGAAGGAAGCGGTCAATTTCGTTGAAATCCTGCACATCGAGCCCTTGATCAATAACAGGAACCTCAACCTCCCCAAGTGGCTGATAGGCCCAGTGCTCGCCGAGCATTTTGATTGCCGAGGGTTCAGAGTGCTCGAACTCACCCGCTAAACGAATTACACCGTCCGGCCAACGTGCACCGCGATCGACCCACCGCGTAATTGATTCCACCTGTAACGTAGTCAAACTGCCGTCCGGTGGCATTTTCAAATCGCCATCACCTGAAATCACCTGCAACAACAAACTCGGGCTTTGCTGCTCTGAATCGACAAGAGAGCCATGATCCCCGCCCTTTTGGAATTTGTCGGCAGTCTCTAAAGAAAGCCCCCCCGAGTCTTTTTGGTCATTATGACACTCGAGGCAATTCTCAATCAGTGTTGGTCGAACATACTGCTCAAATAGCTCCACATCAGCCAACTCCACATTACCCAGATCCTCAGCCGCTTGCGCCACAAGGCAATCTTGTGCACTGACAAAAGTCATCAACACAAAAAATGCAAATTGAAAGACCAAGAGAAGAACAGCGTTTAAACGCATGACTGGTTCCCGCAAAAAACTGATCAAACGAAAACGCCAGTTTAGCGAACCTTCAAAACATCATGCGAACAGAAAGAACACGATTCATCACAATCATTGGATCCTTGCTAGATTGAACAGTAACGCTGTCTAGAAGGGTCGATGACGCGAATCCACGTAAAGCCAGTACAAGAGCTCTTGAATCAATTCCATTGCGGATTGGATTCGATGCTCCGGATTTTTCTCCAAACATCGCAAACAAACCGTCTCGAGTGAATTCGGGATCGTCCGATCCGTAACGATCGCACTGGGAGAAGGTGGTCGAGAGTGAAGCGTGTGATCCAGGATCTCCTCGAGTGAGTCACCCCAAGCTAAAGTCTCAAGTGTCAAAATCTCAAAAAGAATGGCGCCGAGACTGTACAGGTCCGTTCTTTCATCGACCTCACGATTCTTGACCTGCTCAGGTGACATGTAAAGTGGAGAAGCCTGAGTCGGCCTCCGAGAATGGAGACTGTTTTCATCCTCACCATCCTCCTGTGACTCATCAAGTACCTTCGCGATCCCCCAATCAAGAAGAGAGATCTCACCGAAATCCCCCAGCACAATATTCTCAGGCTTTACATCACAGTGCGCGATGCGATGGGTGTGGGCGTAATTAAGCACCTCAGCGACTTCAATGACCACATCGATCAGCTTTTGCAGATCCCATTTTGCCTCGCCGGATTTGATCGCGTTAAGCGTCTCGCGAAGCGTTGTTCCTGAGACCAATTTCATGGTGAAGTAATAGTGGCCTTGACTGTCATAGCCAACCTCGTAAACCGGAGCAGTGTTTGGATGCTGCAGCGACCCAGTAATCCTTGCCTCGCGAAGGAACAACTCATTCTCATACGGGTCATCAACAAACTCAGATCTCAATGTCTTGTAACAGACAATCCGACCCAGATTCAAATCTTTACATGTCTGAATCACACACTTGCCGCCAAGAGCGATCTGCTTGAAATAGATGTAGCGAGTGTTGTTAGTGATCTTCGCATCTTTTGATAACGGTGAGTTCAAATCCACCGGACGCAAAAGCTGCTCACTGCGAGAAGTACTGCGGTACATTAAATGACTCGAAACTGCCCTGAAAGCAACCGTTAAAACAATCCGGACCCAACGCATTCTTGTCAGTCGATTTGACGAACAAGAGTCTCGCGATAGAGGTGATTTACACAAGTTAGACAGAGTACCCTAACGAGGGGAGCACTGACTAGCTCGAATTGCTCCGACCAACATGCAATTCAAGCGATGCGTCATCCCCATTGACACCGAGGCGAATCAAATCGGGTAACATACCGCGTTCACACGTAGTAAAAATCATCGAGTGTCTCACGACATTACCTTCATCAACATTCCCATCAGGATCACCAAGATGTACCGACTTGCTGCTTTACTACTTCTGTCCATACTCTCGGTCAACAATTCACCAACGATTGCTCTAGCACAGAGCGATGCAGAAAAACATGACGCCATTCGGCCCATACCACGCGAAGGCGGATGGATGAAGCGGCACGAGTCTATGAATGAGCGAGTCGAGAAGGGAAATGTTGATGTTGTGTTCATCGGCGACTCGATCACCCAAGGCTGGGAGGGACGCGGCAAAAATGTATGGGCAAAGTTTTATGGAGAACGAAATGCGGTCAACCTAGGTATCGGTGGTGACCGCACCCAGCATGTGATCTGGAGGCTACAGAATGGCAATCTCAAAGGAATCTCGCCAAAGGCTGCAGTGATCATGATTGGCACAAACAACTCTGGCAGCAACACTCCGGAGCAGATCGCTGAGGGTGTTACAGAAATTGTAAATATTCTCCGCCACCAAACCCCTAAAACAAAAATCTTACTACTTGGCACTTTCCCGAGAGGTGCGACGAAAGATGATGCGAGACGTATTGTCAATGAGAAGAGCAATCAGATCGTTGCAAAATTAGCGGATCATTCAAACATTCACTACCTAGACATCGGCTCAAATTTCTTAAACGACGACCAAACCCTTTCCAAAGAAATCATGCCAGATCTTCTGCATCTAAGTGAACGGGGCTACCAAATTTGGGCCGAATCCATTGAGTCCGCGTTGGCGGATCTACTTCGTTAGGAGCCGATCTTTTTCGCTTCAATCTCCGATCGATCCCTCATTCTTCGCTCTCGTTAATGCGGACACCATCATGAGAACATGCTCAAAGCACCCAGACATATCAGTAGTCAAATATGCTGTGCAACTTGCAATCCTTGCATGCCTCACACCAATTCCGCTTAGCGCACAGGAACGACTACCACAAGACTCGTGGGAAACCGTTACCATCGACACGATTGAAATCGGATACGGATTGCAGATTGATGATGTCAATGGTGATGGCAAGCCAGACATCATCTTGGCGGATAAAAGTACGGTTCAGTGGTACGAGAACCCTTCGTGGAACAAGCATGTTATTGCGCGAGATCTCACTGAACGTGATAATGTATGCGTCGCCGCCAAAGACATTGATGGAGATGGAAAGTGCGAAATTGCCGTCGGTGGACAATGGAATTATCGCGAAAGCGTGAAAGACGGGGCAGTCCACTACTTGGCTCCACCCTCTGATCGTTCTCAGATTTGGAAACCGATCAAGCTTTACAATGAACCAAGCACACACCGGATGCATTGGATTACCGGCCCCGATCACAGCAAGCGATTGGTCGTCAAACCGCTTCGCGGTCGCGGTAGCGTCAACGGAGATGGAGCAGGACTCAAGTTGCTTGAATACTTTCCACCCAATGATCCTAATGAGCCATGGCAACACCAGGTGATCTGCGACTTCCTACATCTTTCACACAATTTTCACGTTGTTAACTGGGACGATGACCCAGAAGACGAACTCATTATCGCGGCAAAGGAGGGTGTTTGGCACCTCGATCGCCAAACCAACGCTAACAAGGCTGAAAAATGGCAGGCAACACAACTCACTGATCAATTCTCGGGTGAAATCAGGGATGGCAAACTTCCAGGTGGTGATCGATTCATCGTTGCGATCCAACCCATGCACGGGTCAACCGCGGCAACTTATCGACAACCTCAAGAGCAGGGTCGGCCTTGGGAGTTATGTAAGGTGCTGAGCGAATCACTCAAAGACGGGCACGCATTGGCCTGTGCCGACTTTCTTGGAGTGGGATCGGATCAAATCATTGTGGGTTGGCGAGCGATGAATGAACCTGGTGTTCCAGGTATCAAACTCTTCGCTCCACTTGATCCGCAAGGCAATCGCTGGCGAGAATCCGTTTTATCTGCGGAACAAGTAGCCGTTGAAGACATCAAGATTGGTGACCTCGACCAAGATGGTCGAGTTGATGTGATCGCTGCCGCTCGCCAAACCAAAAACCTAGTGATCTTTTTCAATCGAACGGAGACGGGTCGCTAGGTCATTTCCAAAGAATGCCACTGTGCACGAGAAGGTCGCTGTGCACGAGAAGGACTCAGCGCAGAAAGAAGTCACTCAGCACTCAACTCCAGATCAGCAAGATAGATTGCGGTGATCACTTGATCATTTCCATGCCGCTCATGGCTTGAATACCAAGAAACCAACGCCTTCCCATCACCCAAATCAATCAGCCCCGGGTATGAGTTATCACCGGCACTGGGTAATTCTGCAAATTCGTGTAGCTGATTATCTTGTAGCCAACACAGGGATGTCCTCGCTCCATCCGGCGTAATCCTTCGACCGCCAACGACCCACTTGTTACCCCATCGTGTCAGCAGTGGCCCTCCGATGTAACGATCCAAACTCTTTCGCTCCCAAGAATCATAAGGGGGTTCAGAACGCACGATCTCCGCCGCGTCACGACCGCGTCGAGCAATTCCTATCACGCTTCCATTACTCAAGAACTGGAAAGCCGTCTCATCACCTCGCGTCTCTTGAAACAACCCCTTTGTTCGCCAAATGAGCCCATCATCGCTCTCCAGCATTGCGGACTCCACATCCGGCCCCTCACCTCGAGGTCGAACATCAAAGAGATGCTTGCGCCGTCCACAAAGATAGGCTTTACCGCCGAACTCATTTGCTTTCCAAATGTAATGCCCAAAGGTACCCTCAAGCATCTGTGGATCTGACCACTGATCGCCATCAGCGGTGTGAACGGCATATCCCAAGTGAAGATTCAAGTCATAATCCTTGACCGGTATGGTTGATTGACCGCTGTACCACGTTCCCGTGTAAACGAATAACTTATTTTGAAAAACCAGAAAATGAGGATCTCGCGTGTCACGAAGCGGTACGGAGAATTGATACACCTTCTCCCAGTTCAACCGATCTTCACTCCTCAGAACTATGATAGATGCTGTGGGATGCACCATGTGACCGTCAGGGCAACTCCGAAAGGCCAAGTAGTACTGCCCCCGAAACTCAACGAGATCAGTAAATGCGTTGTGTTCTCCATTATCGAAGACCTTGCGTATGTGGCTCACCTTTACCTTGGGAAACTCTTCCGACACCCCCACTAAAGCCACGCAACCAACCGCTACACAGAAAAGCATTCGCAACATCACAGCACCTAAATACATTACGAAAAAATAATGGGTTGCAGCATCCAGATCAAAATCATGATCACTAACAGAGCTAGGATTGCAAAGGACCTTAATACCCACGGATGACCTGATGTACTTTCCTGTCGCATTCCGCGAACCCAAAGCACAAACGAAGAACCAATCATGATTGTCAACACATTCACGGAAACCAGCAGCAGAGGGCCGATAACAGGTGTTCCCTTAGACGTCACCGCCCACCGCATGAACACCGTCTGCAAACCAACAGTAGCAATGGGTGGGACCAATGCCGCGGCAATGGCTGCGCCGGCCAAAGCCGAGGAAAGATGACTGCGAGTTCTGGCATAAGAAGCGGCGATGCCCCCCACCAAACCAACACACAGATCGAGCGGGGATGGTGCACATCTGGCCCACATTTCATCAGTGATCACCGGTTCGCGAAACACCATAAAAAGGAGCCCAAAGAGCATACTTGCCAACAGTGCACTAAAGAAGCCAAGTGTGATTGTTAAGAGCGAAGACCGAAACAGCGGACGGTTCCCCTGGGTCAACGCCATTCCCGCTCCGAGAATGGGTGTCATCAGAGGTGCAATGAGCATCGCGCCGATGATTACAGACGCAGAATTCTGCAACAAACCAAAAGAGGCAAGCATCGAAGCGGCTGCCATCAACCCGATGAACTCAAGATTCAACTGTGACCCCATCTGCAGGTCATTAGCCAAATCAATACGCTGTTGCCTCTCCATGGATGGCGCAACACGATTTGCTGCCTTTTGAATCGCGGATGAAAACGCCTCCGAATAAGACGCGCCATCCCTTGCGATGACAACGAGATTGCGTGTCTGGTCAAGAATCAGTGATCGTGCAAGTTCATAATGGCTGTGCCGAGAATCAAGGGCACCCAAGTCCGACAAGACGACTTGGTGGCTAACCGGAGAATCTCGCTGAGCAGCGATTTCATCAATCTTTATCTTGAGCTGCTGCGAGGAAAAATTATCATCAGGCCAGACGACAGGATCTCGAAGGCTCCAACCACGTGACTCAAAAAAGGTTTTGATCCCAGCACTTGGTGCTCGCATCACGGGAACCACGGAACAACGTCCAACATCAATCTCCGCGTCCTGCTTGATCCACAGAGTGAGAACCTTGGAACCAGCAAACACAACTTGCTCAAACACTTGGTCGCCGTGCTGATGGTACAAACACAACAAGCGTGAACCGTTCTTTCTGACCGAATGATGTATCGCCTGTTCGATCGAAACCCCTTCAGATGCTTGAAGGTAAGCGATGTCAAAATCACCGGAGCAATCTCGCTCCACTTGGTTTCGAACCAACTGTCCGAGTGAACTTTCTCGCGGAGACAGAACCAATAGATGGATCTTCGATTGACCTAAATCATCATCGCAAGATTGCAACTGCAGTGCACGCGAAAGACAGAAGGAGGATCGAATCAGAAAGGAGAATTTCATTCATTTACTCGACGCACAAGATTCACTGCCACAAGGCATCAACGTCATGTGTTCTCACTGCTCGCTTTTCACCAGACCAATAGCCTCCTTGGCAAAACGCTGTCCGAGCACGCGGTATCCATCAGCAGAATAATGCAGATCATTGGCAATCGGGCGACCGGCACGGTTCAAACCGTCATTCAAATCATCCGTATCGACCCACCTAAACATGGGACTTGAATCTGCGACCTTGACTTGAATCTCACGCACAGCTGTCCAGTCAGGGTACCGCTTATTACTGAGATCAAAATCACTCAACCTACCAATGACAAAGCCAATGTCCTCGTCATTCAAGTCGTCACATAATTGCTGATGCAGCCCGCGCAAACTCTGCTCATAAACCGCCGACCATTTCATCTTTGCGTCCCGCTCACCCTGCATCCAGATGAAAGTGATGGACGCCAACTTTGTTTCACCAACCGCAGCAGATACTTTCGACATCAACCGATCATAGAGATCTCCTGTGGTCTTCGGTCGCTCACCTTCAGGCGATTCCCACATCTTGTACCATCTTTGTATTGGCTGCCCTCCGAGTGCATCCTGAACAACGATCACTCCCTTCTCGCCAAACTCCTTTTGCACCGCTGGGAGGAATGCTTCTTGAGGCCGATGCCCCTGCATATTCGACTGGCCAGAGAGAATAAACAGATGGACACCCTGCTCTGAGTCCATCCCCGAGCAAGTTTTATTTACCACGAAAACAAACATCGCGGCAAAAAATGATACGACGAGCGTTACCTGTTTGCGATTCATCTCAAATCCTTTGGCGACATGGCGAACTTGACAAGTATCTAATTGGATTCAAGTTTGACGAAGATGGGATTACTGACAACCACTGGAGGACGTTTTCCTTCCTTGTCACCCATCACGCGACCTAATTGCAATCGTTCACCGATCGCGGCAACAATCACAAACGCATCCGATTTGACTTCAATTGGCAATGACTGCTGAAACTTGACAACTCCCTGACCAAATTGATCCGGATGTTCATTACGCGTTCGTGACAGCTCCGGTTGCATCTGCCCGTTGATAAACACCTCAACGCGATTCACATCAAGCCAATTTGCACATTGTATCTCAACATCCAAAGTAGCTCGCCCGTCCGATAAGGCAACCGTGTCTCCGATCTGTGCCGCGCGGTCCATACCGGGGTGCTTTAATTCCACCGTCATGAATGGGCCTGTCGACATCACAATCTGGCCGGACTCGAGACGCTGAGTCATCTCTTCGGTTTTGATTTTAGATGGATCATCCGTGCTACACCGGATCCAATTCCTGAGTGACCCGCTACCATGAAAATTGTAGTGTGCATCAGTATTCACTACTCCTGGTATCCTGCGACCAGTTGCGATTAACTTCATCCACGGCAACATGCGATTTGAATCGGGATTCTTTAACGCATCGGTCTGCTCTTGATTCATAAAAATCAATTCAGGTGGATGAACTTCAATCACATCCATGAAGTCAAGCATCTTTGCAAATCCACCGTCATCTTCTCCATCAAGATTCCGATCCTTTAACATTTGCCGCATGTTAGGATGGTTACTTTGCACAATTTTATCTGACCCCTCGTCCCACATCGCTAGGCGGGCAATCTGATTGACGGGGTCTCGGTTATCCGTTCGCGGTCCGCCACCATCCTGTTTTCGAGGTGACCATTTTAGAGGAAACGCGTTCTGATGATTGATAGGTAATAACGATCCTGTCAATTCCATTCCGCTACAGGTCGCCATCAGGTGAGTCGCCCCCAGAATCTCCAACTGATCGTCGTACGATTCAATACGTTGATGCTCGGTACAAGGCGCAAACTCAAGATGTTCACAAAGAAGATTCTCCACTCGACCCAACTGATCCGAAGTATTATCACCCGACGGACTGCTGTGACTGTGCAATTCGGCGCTGACCCATCCTTTGGTGTTTACAACACGACGCAGCTTTGCAGTGAGGGTAGATTGCTGCCCTTGCTGAACCTCCAACTCTCTATATTCAACGTCGTATTCCGGCCCGCGACTGATTAGCACATCGTAAGCACCAGCAGGAATCGAACGAAGAATGGTTCCATCGGCCGAGTAAACACAGTTACCAACCGATCCACTTTGACTATCAATCCCAAAGACAGGGTTAGCCGTTTCGGCACCATTAGCTCCCTGCTTCCCAAAGAATGTGACTTTGCAAGGTATCCCCGCATTTCCTTCATCAGTCACAGTGAGTCGAACGCTGGTCGCTTGGCTCGCCTGAAACTGGTGTTTTGCAGCTTGTTTACCAACATGCAAATCAACTTCGTTGGACTCATGTCCGATCGCATCAATCACAAGTTTGTATTTCCCGGGCGGCAAATGAATCGTCGACACACCCGTCTCCGAGACCATCCAGGAGGTAGTCACCATCCCCTCGGCTTCATCAGCACCCTTCAGACTCAACTTGATTCGGGGTTGATTTCCTATCGCTCCCACAATGGAAATTTCCTGAGGCGCACCGCCGTTGAGAATCCCCCAAAGATCAAGTGGACTTGCAGCAGGAATCACTTCCGTGCGCCAACGCACCGCACCCGATTCTCCAATCTCTTCAAGTGCCTCTGCACCATAACGCAGTTGCCGCATTCGATCACTGCTCCACCCCGGAACTTGTGGAGACACAACATTTCTAAACCCATAGGTCTGTCGAAAATGCAAGTCTTCGCAATAAGCCACCCCTAGATTGTTGATGGACTTGAAGACGAAAGTCCGATCGGCACGCACACCATCGATAGGTTTTACCTTTTCTTTTTTGGGCTCTTTAATTGTCAGAAATACTTTGACGCCATGATCTGAGTCCCCTAGTCGATACTCCAATTCAGCGACACTCCCATCACCAGCGACCGAAGCAGATGACTGGCATTTCCAGTAGGCTTCCCCGCTTTCGTCGACGCCATACTCAACGGTACTCGCGTCGTGAAACAGATAACGCCCCGCTCCCGGGTAATAACAGCTGAGCTGATCAGATAATTCTTCGCGTCGCGTCAAATCAACCAAGCAAGCTCCAACGCCCCTTACAGTCATATTGGCATCGCGTAACGCACTTGGTCTCGCGATAACGGCAATCAAATGCTCGTTTTGCAAGACATAGTCACCATCGATCCAGTCCGCCTCTTTTCCAGAAACGGGCTGTTTCGTCTCAGGAAGGATCTCGGTGACTTCCGCAGCCCGAAGCATGATGACTGCGTCGCCAAGTAAAAGTGACAGCGTAAAACAACCAACAACACAAATGTGTCGCAGTGACTGATCTGATTGATTCTTATACATTGGATAACTCAGACAATGAGTTGACGAATTGAATGGGCGAAAAGGGGATCCTAAGACCGCAAGAGTATAGCCGAAACGACTAACTCTATTTGGCATCTTAAACCTTAACCCTAATCTCACCTGAACTTCAGATTCGATTCACCGCACAACACCTCAACACCACACGGAGAATCATATGAGCAGGGTCTATCTCGTGTTCACGGTCCTGGCCATCAGCGCAGTAGCGGTCTTTGCGGTTCAAAATCGGGATCCCATTACGGTAACCTTTCTGACGGGATCCGTTGAAATCCCCAAGGTAGCCGTGATCATCGGCTCATACATTTTGGGAATGATCACTGGATGGGGGTTGTTTGGCCTGCTGAAGCACGTGATCAAACGGTCCAGCAGTGGCCACAAGAAAGTGATGATTGAAACGCGAGTCGACGAATAAAAGGGATCTCAATACAGCGAGACAGCCAAACGTTAGCTGACACAGCCCGTGGATTAACAAAGCAGGCTATCTACTGACTGATGTTCACGATCTTTCGGCCCCATCCGATAACTTGCCCCCATCGCCTCGGTCACAGTGTTGTAGACGTCAATGCCCTCCGAATTGACATCCAATATCTGACCTGTATTGAAACGACCGTTCGCGCCCGTAATCGCATGAAAGACACCCGATAGTTCGCGTTGCACATCACTGTGACGACCATCGCCTGATTCTGTTGAAATAGTGATCAAGGAATTTTCAAGAATCGTTTTTCCGTTCGCGTCAACGGCATCCGATCCATCTAAGGCTTGCAAGAAATACGCTAACTCACGCATCTTCAGGTGCGCGTGTGCTCGCAACGCTTCGTTGGCTTGATTCTCGCGATACTCGTGCCACCATTCGTGGCTACAACCTTTTGAACCAGATGCGTTACGTTGCCCAGCATCATCAAAGGTAAATCGCTTCTCACCTTTATATTCATAATCGCCCTTGAGACGAATTCTCTCACCCGCAGCTAAAAAGGTAAGCGATCCAAACCTCGCGCGATCCATCTTAACTGCGGTTGCGTAGAGATCGGTCATCAATCGCCATTCACCGATCAACTGGTCAACTGTCAAATCAATACCCTCACCGCCGGGGTCAGCGGAACCACCGTGAAGGAGACCAGATCGATCCGGTATGTCGGGAGCACCCGGCATACGTGCTTGCATCCCATAAGCACGCTGTTCGTACTCCCTCACTCGATCAAGATGTTCTGAAACTCGAGCCTTGGAAGTTGAACCAAGCGGTGAACGCACTCCCACCATATGCCTGTACTGTTCAAGCACAGAATCCAAGACGCTACGGCGCAACCGCTGTCTTTGAGGATCATCACCATCAAGGTGGTCGACCCGTCCAAAAACGCGATCGAACAAATCACGTGGCCGTTCTTGCATGGTTGCTGCCACGGTACCGTTCATATTGTAGCTGTGCACATAGCGGCCCACTCGACTGCGGCGAAAAAAGGTCCCAGCTACCAAGGTCGGCACCATTCCCGATGGCAAACCGTCAGGGTGTGCCGCATATCGAATCACCTGATCGATGGAAGGACCACCTGCTTTTGCCTCCCCATCAGGCGGCTCAGCAGTAAAGGCGGCCGTAGCACCGTCATAATGAGCATTGATCCCTTTCTCATCCGCTCGAAGATGATCCACACCACGCAGAATCAATAATTTATCTTTGAGAGGCTTAAGCGGCTCGAGCACACCGGCGTAACCCTCTTGCTGGAGGGGAGCGGGAATGCCAAGCCCGAAAAACAAATTGAACGCCCTCTTTGGCACCGCAGGCAACGGTTCAGCGGCCCGAGCAGACAAGACACTGCCACCCATTTCCTCGAGAAAAGGAAGACCGACAGCTACCGTGCCGGCACCCCTGAGAATGGTTCTTCGATTGACCTGCCTGCTCATCGCGATTGCTCCGTCTGTGCTCTCTGTACCAAGTCACTATGAATCAGGGATCTCATTAACTCACGGTAACCACCACCATTTTCTTGACACTTCGCATGAATTGCCTCCACATCCTCCGCATCACCAGCAGTCAACGGTCGCCCCAGAGAAAACTGCACGACCTTCCAAGTCAGACTCTGCTTTACGCGTTCAGATGCAGCTAACAAATCCATCAACTCACCGACACCCTCGTACTTCACGGAATCTGCTTCGCCAGGGAACAAAATTTGTCCATCATCCCGCAGTCGGTTGCCGTGTTGGTCCATCTCGTGGTACGCGCCAATACCGTTGAACTTCTCCAATCCAAAAGCAAGCGGTTCGAATCGAACATGACAGACCCCACAGGTCTGATCAGCAATCCGCATCTCAGCAATGGATCGCTGCGTTAGCCCCGCTGCAGTTGCAGGTGGCGTCGTATTCACGCATGGAGGTGGAGCATTTACAACCCCTCGCAGAAGATCATGCAAGACAAATAGCCCCCGAGAAACCATCGAAGCATTATCACCGCCGATCGTCAACACGCTCGCCTGAGTAAGGATACCACCACGACCCGGCACCTTTGATAGGTCATACTGAATGCCTCGACCATCGGCATTGTCTTGGTTAGCCACTGATTTAGACTGCAGTTGATAGAAGTCTGCTAACTCAGGCTGAAGGATGCTTACTTGGGCATTGAGCAAATCGGAGAGTGGCCGACCTTGGTTCCAAACAATCTCAACAAAGTAGTCAAGTGTTTCTTGTCGCATCTGACTTGCCAGAAGCTGATTCCACTGAGGAAAACGCTTGGAATCTGGTCTCAGATTTTGCAAGCGCCCTAAGTTCAGCCAGTCTTCAATAAACCTCTTTGAACGAGCGATCGCACGTTGATCCTTCAACATTCGCTCAATCTGCTGATCCAAGACAACCGAGTCTCTCAGTCCACCTTCATCAGCAATACTCACCAACTCCTCATCCGGAGAAGCCCCCCATAACATGTAGCTGATTCGATTTGCAACTTCATGCTGACTGACTTGCCGACTTGATCCACTCCCACGCTGATACTCAACGCGATAGATGAATCTCGGAGACTGAATCATTGCTTCTAGCACACAGGCAATCGCCAATTCAAAATCACCGCCCACGCTCGCTACTGTTGTTGCCACTCCGCTGTAGTCATTCTGCTCTGACTCACTAATCGGTCCTCGTAGCACCCAGCGACCTATTTTGTCGATCTGATCACGCATGGTGTCATCGGTCGACAGTTTTCGGCTATTCCCAAACCTCGCGGCAAACTTCAAAACATCTAATTTCTCGACCACAGATTCCGCGAGTTTCTGATACGCCTCCACATGCTTCAAATCAACACTCATATTGTAAGCGGTGTTACTGAAACCATCTGCACGAATGTCCGGTGGCAACCAGTTTCTCGCTTCGTCTTCGACGTCAACACCAAACGTTGCCTCAACGGTCGCGATGTACTCATCGACCGTCAACCGTTGCACCCACACTTCACCTGAGCGGCCACGATGCCGATAAATTGCGGGGTCAATCTTTTCAAACCCCCAAACACTCCCGCCAACTAACCAGCGGCGAAGAACCTCCTTTTCCTCAGCACTCAGTGGTGCGCGTTCGTGAGGCATCTCATCGGAAACCACTCTTTCCCAGATCAGGCTCCCAGAAAGATCACCCGAGCTAGCCAGATCACCCGAGCTAGCCAGATCACCGGGCGCCATTAGCGGCCCGCTGTCACCTCCCAACTTCCATCCGTTCTCTGAGGACAGATCAAGTTCGCCCTTGTGGATTGCGGCATCGTGACACTCCAGGCAATGATTCGACAAAAGTGGCGCAACCTGCTCGCGAAAGAACTGCTGCTGATTGGCCAGTTTGATTTGCTCGGAAGACAATCGATTTTCGCCCTCCGATCCCTCACGATGCAAATGAAGAACTTGGCTATCTGTTAGCACTTGATCATAAATTGAGACGCGAAAGAGTTTACCCACCCAAGGTCGACCACCGCCGACCTCATTCGACACACTTAACTTAAAGTTGTCATCCCAATTCCCTAGATCACCGCTAACCTGATCTTGGTAAAGCGGATGACCATTTTGATAGATCGTCATCTCGCCAGAGGCACCTCGAGTCACAACAACGTGAACTCTTCCAAGCTCTAAACTTCCACCGGGTGCCGCGGTGGAGGGCATCCCGTTACGATCTCGCTTCGTCGTGCGCAACCGGAAATCAAAACGATCTCCATCCTGACCAAGGGTAAAATTACGATGACTCGGATCACTAGAGACCGAGATCAAACGTGCGGGGCCCGATTGTGCAAGTTCATCAACTTCGACCCAAGCCTCAATCGCAAAAGATTCAGATCTCTTGACCGCCTGAATCATCTCACTTGCGGCCGACTCAGTGACCAATTCAACAGGTGACTCAATCTGCAACCCGCCAGCAATCCAAGTGACCGCCTCCGGATCGCTAATCACAAGATCAACGTGTTTGAAGTGACCGATTCGGTCATGAATCACACTTCCTTGGCCCTCATTGAAGTCGTATGAAACAACCGGTGGTGGCACGGGCTGTAGACGAACTGACTCAGATTTCTGTCCATCGGCAACATCCTGTCCGTTTGCTTCGATCTCAATCGCCCCCAAAATCAGCAAGGCAAAAACAATCACTCTCGATACCGTTTTGATCAAATCAATGTCTCCCATGGTTTTACGCAATAATATCGTGAACCACTCTACCGAAGACATCGGTAAGTCGAAAATCTCGCCCAGAATGACGAAATGTCAAACGCTCATGGTCCAAGCCAAGGAGATGCAATATCGTGGCATGCAGATCGTGCACGTGCACTTTATTTTCTACCGCCCTAAAACCAAATTCATCAGTACTGCCGTAAGCCATACCGCCTCGCACACCCCCACCGGCCATCCACATCGTGAACCCGTGATGGTTATGATCCCGACCACTTCCATTTTCAGATGTAGGTGTGCGTCCAAACTCACCACCCCAAACCACCAAGGTATCCTCCAAGAGACCTCGCTGCTTCAGGTCGGTCAACAAGGCAGAAATCGGTTGATCAATCTGCTTGCACAGACCGGGTACCGTTTTATCGTGGTTGCTATGAGTGTCCCATGGTTGCCCGTTCCCGTAATAAACCTGCACAAAACGGACTCCACGTTCCACCATTCGTCTAGCAAGCAGACAACCTTTAGCGAAATGCCCTTCCCCATAGGCCGCCAACGTCCCTTTGGTTTCCAACTCCAAATCAAAAGCATCCCTTGCTTCCGACTGCATCCGAAAAGCCGTTTCCATGGACTGCAGCCTCGCTCCAAATAAAGGATGGTCATTTCTGGAACGTAGATAGTCCTGATTCAAATCTTTCAAAAGTGATAATTGCTGCCTCTGAACCTCATGTCCCCAGTTGCTGTTTTTCAAGTTTGGCAACATCGCGTTGGGATCGAGATTTGAATGATTGACATAGGTTCCCTGGTACTCAGAAGGCAAGAACGCACTGTTCCACAGAATCGAAAAACGAACAGGGCGTCCGGGACACAAAACCAAATAGCCCGGCAGGTTTTCATTCTCGGTTCCCAATCCATACAGAAACCACGCTCCCATGCTCGGACGCGTCGGCAAGATCGTGCCATTATTCATTTGCAGCAGTGCAGGACCGTGATTTGGATTGTCCGCATGCATCGATCTTAGAACGCACAAATCATCAGCGTGCCGCGATAACTGGGGTAGCAGATCACTGATCGGCAAACCACTTTGCCCGCGATGCTGAAACTTGAACGGAGAAGGAAGA
>JAKMEW010000148.1 GCA_022425745.1 Rubripirellula sp. | reverse complement strand
CTACGAGAGTTCGCGTTGGCGGGAGTTACTCTCCGAGCAAATCGACTTGGCAACGATCCGTGCGGAGCAGTCGAGCAACGGAGATCCTGATCTCGGCCAAACGCCCTCTGACCACGATGCTAAGAATGAAGGTGAAACTCGCGAAATTGAGTCACTTGCAAGTCAGAGCAACGAGTCACCAAGTCGCGAGGAACTACTTAATCTCGTACGGCAATGCGTCATGCGTGCGCATCGAGACGACCAGCAAGTCGAAGCCATTGCACTTGCGATTGAGTATCAAGATCTCATTGCTCCCACCATAAAAGAATTGACTGCGGCCTGCTCATGGGCAATTGATCATCAACTGCATCAGTTTGTCCTCGAACTCGAAAAGCGGCACAGCGACATGTTTCAAAAACATCCGATGCTGCTTTACGGGGCTGCTGAGGCATCACTCGAAGCAGGCGAGGTGGCGGAGGGTGAAGAGCGTGCGAACCGAGCTCTCAAGATGAATCCCCTCCCGGAGATGTTATCCGAGGATAGCCAAGGATCAGAAGCCGAATCGGATCCTCGCCTGATCGAAGAAATCGCTCGGGCCCATCGTGACATCGCAACACAACTCGCCCAAAGAGGACGATTCGACTGGGCTGAACAAGAACTGACGCAGATCATTGATCGACTGCCCACCGATTCCGTCTCCGCAGCGTTGGCTCGAAGCGATCTCGCACTTCTTTTTGCAGACCTAGAACGTCACCGCGAGGTCGCAAACATCCTGACGCCGTTGATTGATCGACTTGAAAAAGATGCCACACTGAAACAACAACTCATTCGCCTGAGCACCTTCAACTACGCCTTTGTGATTAGTAACGCTCAGTATCACAACGCTTTGGCAATGATCGACGAAGGTGATGTGGAACCAGCGAGACCGCTACTGGCTCAGGCGTTTCAGCGATATACCGTGAACGTTGATATTCTGATTTCAATGCATCAACTCGATGGTGATGAGGCATGGAGAAACCTTGTTAGTCGCACCCTCGAGATGAGCATTCGACAGATCGAACAATCCATTCAAGATGTTCGCGAAGATGCAAAACGTTTCGGACAACCAATTCGATTAGAACTCGGCTACCAACTCAATCAGTACGCCTGGCTCGTTGCGAACACCGAAGGGAATCAAGAAAAGGCTTTAAAGTACAGCCTCGAATCACTCCAAATTTCCAATGACAGCGCCAAAATGGACACGTGCGCTCGCTGCTACTTTGCAGTGGGTGATTTTGAGAATGCGATGCGAATGCAACAATTGGCGCTCAAGCAATCACCTTACTCGCCTCCTTTACTTCGACAACTCAGACTCATTGAAAATGCGATTGAGACGGGGCAATCAGCAGAAATCGGCAAAACAAAATCCTGAACCGACAAAACAAATTGCGTTGAGGATTCCGGCGACAAAGTACTTGATTGTTTGAACGCGATCGCACCTCTTCACCAAGCAGACCCAAACATCATCAACCCCCATTCATTCTGATGAGCACGCCGATCAAATCGATAAGCGACAACGTTCTCCAAAAAACCATTTTGTTGAATCCCAATCACAAAACATCACGCGAGACCTCTTAGAAGATGAAACCAATTGTTCAAATTTCGCTCGATCTAACCACCATCGAAGAAGCACTTGAGACCGGGGAGATGGCAATTCGGGCCGGCGTGGATTGGCTCGAAGCGGGAACGCCATTGATCTTGGCGGAAGGTCTCCACGGCGTTCGAGCCTTACGAGAACGATTCCCAGAAACGCCAATCGTCGCTGATCTTAAAACCATGGACGGCGGCTACCTTGAAGCGGAAATGATGGCCGGTGCGGGTGCCACCCATGTGGTCGTCATGGCGCAGGCGCACGAAGAAACCATCAAGTGCGTTGTCAAAGCGGGTCGAGACTGCGGTGTGGGGGTGATGGGAGATAACCTCGGCTACCAAACGATGGTGGACGGAGCAAAGCGTCTGGAAGACCTCGGCTGCGACTATATCGTTCACCATATCGGCTATGACGAACGTCGAGGAATTGCTGCCAGAGGTGAGCGGATGCCGAGTCCACTGGATGACCTCCGAGCGGTGGTTGATGCCGTAAAAGTACCAGTGCAGGCTGTCGGCGGCTTGACGATTGAACAGGCAATTCGATGCCCCGAATACGGAGCCCCCCTTGTCGTTCTTGGAGCTCCGTTGACAATCGACGCCGATGCGTTCAAAACCGCATCGGGGGATCTCGAAAGCTCCCTGCGTTTGATCTGTGAAAAAGTTCATGCCTACGGGGAAGACCAAGGGAGATCCATCAGTGAGTGAATCCGCAGCAGTTGTTAATTTCGCACCGGAACCGGGAAGCGTTGAAATCCGTTCGTTCGCGAAGCCAACCATCGGCGAAGATGACGTGCTTGTTGAAGTCGCAGCGGTGGGAGTGTGCGGTAGCGATCTTCACCAATGGACCTCTTCACATAGTTGGCCCGTGAACTATCCCGTGGTGCTGGGACATGAATTTGCCGGCACGATCGTTGAGCTCGGTTCTCGAGTCCAAGGCTGGAAAGAAGGAGATCGGATCGCAAGTGAAACCGCTGCGGTGATTGACTTAAACAATCCGATGTCGCGGCAAGGCCGATACAACCTTGACCCCACCCGCAAGGGCTTTGGTTACGGTGTGGACGGCGCGATGACCCAGTTCGCTCGAGTCCCCGCAAGATGCTTACACCGTGTGCCGGATGCTCTACCACTGGATCACGCAGCCCTCACCGAACCGTGCTGTGTTGCGTATAACTCGGTGGTCGGTAACTCACGGATCACACCCGGTGATCGCGTGCTGGTGATCGGACCGGGCACCATCGGGATCCTCTGTGCAGCGGTTGCAAAGTTGTGTGGAGGCGATGTTGCAATCCTAGGTCTAGAATCAGACGCTGCCCGTTTTGAAATCGCCAAACAATATGGCTGCACTCCGCTGACCGATGCACGCGACTGGGCACTGGAACGGGATGGACTCGGTGCGGATGTGATCATCGACGCCGCTGGTGTCTCCCCAACCCTGAAACTTGCAATCGAACTTGTTCGCCCATCGGGATGGATCACCAAAGTCGGCTGGGGTCCGAAGCCACTCGATTTCTCGATTGATCCTCTTGTGCAAAAAAATGTGACGCTACAAGGAAGCTTTAGTCACCATTGGGCCATCTGGGAACGCGTCCTCGCACTTCTCACTAGCGGTCAACTCGATGTCGCACCGATCATCGGAGGCACATGGGGTCTTGAAGATTGGCATGAAGCATTCGAGACGATGCACGAAGGGAAGATTGTAAAATCACTCCTGAAACCCTCCCTGTAGGAATCGAGCACTCGAAGCCAAGTGCGTCTCCCCACTCTCCTCTACTCATTCCCGTCCACGACTAACATGCCGAAATTAGCAGCTTTCCCGAAACTCTACATGCAAGCGCTCTGCAAAGACGGGACGATGAGTTTGTCGGAGTGGATTGAGATGGCGTCGCAATTGCCGGTCCAAGGCCTCGAATGGTACGCCGGTTTCTTGGAGATGCAGGACCGTAGCCAGTGGGGACCGATTCGAAAAAAGGTGGAGGAGAAAGGACTCTCTATTCCCATGATGTGCTGCTCGCCAGACTTCACACATCCGGATCCCGACTTCCGAGCGGAACAGATTGAGAAGGAAAAATTCTGGATCGATATGACCCATGAACTGGGTGGACAATTCTGCCGAGTCTTGTCCGGACAGAGACGTCCAGAGGTCGCGAGAGAGGACGGCGTCCGGTTCGCGGCGGAGTGCATTGACACCTGTGCCCAATATGCAGCAGGTAAGAATGTCACCTTGATCATCGAGAATCATTACAAAGACGATTTTTGGAACTACCCTGAATTCGCCCAAATGATGGATGTCTTCTGTGACTTGGTCGACGCCGTTACCGCGAAAAACTTTGGAGTGAATTACGATCCAAGTAACACGATCCTAGCTGGCGAAGACCCACTGGAGTTACTTCGAAGAGTGGCCCCGAAAGTCATCACCATGCACGCGAGTGATCGCTACCTGCTCGAGGGAACCATCGAGGATCTAAGAGCAGATGAAACCGGTGCCGAGGGTTACGCGAAGCGATTGAGCCACGGTGAGATCGGCAAGGGTCTCAACGATTACGACGCCATTTTTTCGATCCTCAAGTCCGCTGGATTTACGGACAATTGGATCAGCATCGAAGATGGTGTCGATGGCTTTGACCAGTTGATGCGAAGTGCAGAATTCTTGCAAAGAAAGATCGCGGAACACTGGCCAAGCTAGCTTGCCTGAAGGTGGAATCGCTGATCGATTGCTTAGTTACCAAATGGATTGGCGCCACCGAATGGATCTTCCATCGCCTCTCCGCCGCCGAAGGGATCATTATTGTTGTTCCCACCTGCACCGAAGGGATCGTTTCCGCCCGCACCAAATGGGTCGTTCCCGCCTTGCATTCCTCCACCAAACGGATCGTTACCGCCAGCTCCGAAGGGATCGTTCCCGCCTGCCCCAAACGGATCGTTACCGCCTGCTGCATTCCCATTATTGGTGGGCTGATTCTTTTTCGTGTCGGAGGAGTCTTCGACCGAAACAGGGTTTTCCAGTTCATGGTGGAAGGTGGGAAGATCCTCACCGATTGCGTGAACACACTGTACGTCCCCTTCTTCACTGACGAGATAAAGACGGTTGGTCATCGCATTGACAACAAAATCCGCCGGCTGAAGTCCGCGTGGGGCAAACACCATGTCTCCGGTAGCGAGATCCACCACCTCGCAGTGGCCACTCAAGGTGGTCAAATAAAGCTTCCCATCAATAACGCCCACCAATTCACCCACGCCACGCAGCGGCTGCTCCCATGTCAACGCACCCGTCGCAGTATCAAGCGAAAAGAGATTTCCGTAAGCTGATCGCAAGAGAACCTGATTCCCAAACACCAATGGCTCGTTGTAGAAAGGCTCGCCAATTGGCTGACTCCACAGCACTTGCCCAGAACGAGTAGCTTCGATGCCGTAAACTTGGCCACCTTCAGAGCCAAAGAAGAATCGGTTGCCTGTCGCGGCAGCAATGCGGGAACTGACAATCCCGTCGGTTTTCAATCGGAACAGCAAAGAGGGAACCCCCTGCATCTCCATCACGTAAACAAAACCTCGATCGGTTCCCCAAGCGGTTCGTGATGAGCCGACATCTGGTGACTTAACAGGCAACGCCAACGCATCACCCTCAACCTTCTCAAGGAAAGGATCGATCGTTGGATCACGCAGCGGGTAACACTCGATCCCTCCGCCAATCATTGGCACCATCACGAATTCACCAGCAATCGTTGCTCCGAAAGCAGGAGCACCGATGGTACTGACTTCCGACATTACCTCGCCGGTCTTCGCATCAACTTGATAAATGTTGGATCCGTTAACGACAAGCAAATGATCCTGATCTGCACCGAGTGAGAGGTAAGGTAGTTGCGGATTACCGACTTGGATTCTCCAGATCGGCTCACCAGTCTCCGCATCTCGACTTTCAAGTGTTCCATCATCAGAAATGGAGAACAGATTGACGCGAGGAATCGATCGAATTCGAAATTCAGCCTCGATCCCCTTACGTTTCAGTCTGCGTATTTCATTATTGGCTCGTCGTTCCGCCTCTTCGCGAGGACTTAGGTGTCCATTAGCTGGAATCGCATCAAGACGCAGACGCGTGATCAGTTTGGCGTCCCCATCCTCGGCTTCTGAAGCACTGGCCGCAGCAGGTGCATTTTCGGCTTCATCTCCTGCAGCCGCTGCATCCGCCGCATCCGCTTGGGGTGAGCCAGACTCGACGATCTCAATGAACTCGACCGGATCGTTCTCCATCACCACCAGTTTCTGATCCGCAATCGATTTGACTCCCCAAGGCGCCGTCACTGGCCGAGCCCAACTTTGCGTCAGACCAAGATGCTCAAGAGCCGTAGTTGAAACGAGGTCGTCTGCAACGGAAACACCGAGGACGATCAAAGAAGCGAGAAAGGTTGCGATGATACGGTTCATCAGAGCGTACACCTATGAAGTGACCTGGGTCGACGCCACGTCTGTTCACGCGGCGGCGAACGCAGTCGACACACTTGTGCAGACCGCGACATTTCTACTAATCAAATTTCAATGCCGAGCATTGAAGTTGGTGCATCGCAAAGAGTGAGTTGCCCTGTGTGACCGAACACACGGGTTGCAACAGATCCCCCCACAACGCGAAAAAGTGATCAGCCGATCCCACAGGGAACCAGCATCAACAGATGTCCCAGAAAATGCACGCGAGCAGGCATTCTGGGACGTCTAGATAAGATCGTCATGCTGGATAGCTTACTCGACAGTTCTTCCTACCGCGAATGTTTTGTAATCGGAGTCGTCACAAAAAATCAGTCACAACCCACCCGACCGGTCTGACCGTGATTCAGTGCCGGTCATGTCAAATCGGATTTTCGTCACAGACCGACCTCCGCACCGTTATTGGGTAACAGTCGGATCCAGACCCCATCCCCCCCATCGCGGTAGATTTAGGCGTCATACCACGTTGCGGCATCGACCTTAGATCCCATAATGGTGCCTTGGACACGTCAACCCTCGGATATGGCAAACCTTGGATACGGCAACTCCGAGACGTGTTTTAGAACTGATATCGCGATGACGGTACCGCCAGTGAGTGATATCAGTGGAGTATCTTGGGCCAGACAGGCAAGCGTTTGGCACAACCTGAAGTGAACGACCCTACAAAAGAGCAAATCGATGTCAAATTTGGGCAGTGGTGGAAAACGAGTCTTGATGATTGTCGGTGACTTTGTGGAGGACTACGAAGCGATGGTGCCGCTTCAAATCCTGCTCTGTGCGGGCCACCAAGTCGCAACCATCTGCCCCGGCAAGGCAGCAGGAGACAGTGTTGCAACCGCAATCCACGACTTTGAAGGTCATCAGACCTACAGCGAAAAACCGGGACATCGTTTTGGAATCAACACAGATTTCGAAAACCTTGATCCTGCAGAGTATGACGCGTTAGTCATTCCAGGTGGCCGAGCCCCTGAGTACCTGCGTCTCGATTCTCGAGTCCTCGAGATCGTTCGACATTTTGGTGAAACCAATAAACCGATCGCTGCCATTTGCCATGGTCCACAGATACTCGCATCTGCAGGTCTACTCCAAGATCGTCAGTGCAGCTGCTATCCAGCGGTCGGTCCCGAAGTGACCGTTGCCGGTGGCACCTACGTCGCCCCAGCGGAAACGATGGATTCGGCGCATGTTGACGGCAATCTCGTCACCGCTCCCGCCTGGCC
>JAKMEW010000139.1 GCA_022425745.1 Rubripirellula sp. | reverse complement strand
ATCAAAGATCCACTGACGCACCTGCTTCGCAATAGTGTTGATCACGGAGTGGAAACGGCTGACGAGCGGGTTGGAAGAGGTAAGTCTCCCGAAGGTGTCGTCCGACTCGAGGCCCAGCATCAGAGTGGCCAAGTTGTCATCCATGTGGCCGACGATGGAGGTGGCATAGATGTGGAAAAAATTCGCACCAAGGCAGTCTCCTCCGGCTTGGTATCCAAAGAGGAAGCGGCTGGAGCGGGTGCTCAGGAGGTTCTTAACTATATCTTTGAACCTGGGTTCTCGACCGCCACAACCATCTCGTCTATTTCGGGACGAGGCGTGGGGATGGATGTCGTGCGCAGTCACGTCGAGCGAATCGGTGGAACGGTTCACATTGAAAGTCAGCTCGGCATAGGTACGACTTTTGCCATTCGGCTGCCGTTGACCCTCGCAATCGTGCCCGCGTTGGTCTTGCGAGTGGCAAAACAAATATTTGCTTTGCCACAAGGGTGCTTGAGAGAGGTGGTCACGGTTGGGGAATCCAGCCATGTTGAGTGGATTCATGATGTTCCGGTCTGCCGTCTGCGCAACCGATTATTGCCTCTGGTTTCGCTTGGTACCCTTCTTGGAGTCACATCCGAGGATCGCTCTACAGCCGATCGGCAAGACCTGAAGGTCCAAAACTTTGGTTCTGCACAGGTTGCGGTGTTGCAGATCGAGCAATTGCGATTTGGGCTGGTCATTGACGAGGTGGTCAACAGCCAAGAAGTTGTGGTGAAGCCAATTGGCAAGGCGATTAAGGCGATCGGAGCTTATTCTGCAGCGACCATTCTTGGTGATGGAACCGTTGCCTTGATTCTGGATGTGAGCGGGATCGCCAGGATGGCTGGTTTGAGCCATGAGCTTCAAGGGAAACTCGATCACGTCACGGAGGAGAATGAAGTCGACGCCGGTCACAGCCTATTACGGCAAGATTTCAGTGAGGACAGCAAGGAGGGTGGCAACCTAGCGATTGATCTCGCGATTGATGCTATTGATGACCGTACTCTACTTGTTTGCGAAATTGATCATGGTCGCGAAATTGCGATCAGCATGGATGCAGTTGAACGCCTTGAAGACGTGTCAATCGAAAATCTTCAGGCCTTTGACACGCATCTTGTCACGAGGTATCGAGGATCCGTTCTACGTATTCGGTCGCTTTACGATGTCTTTGACCAATCGGGTGCCAAAGCCTCGTCACCGTTGATTATCTGTAAGCATGATGGGAATCGCTTTGGCGTCCTTGTGAAACAGATCAACGACGTCATCGATGTTAGTCTTGAAGAGAAGCACGATGACGATGAAGGTTTAGCCATGGGGGTATCGGAGATGGACGACCGCTTTGCTCTCGTTGGCGGACGTGTGGTTGAGGTTCTTGATGTCGAGCAGCAATACCGCGTTGCGATGGGGGAAGAGCGATGATTCAACCTGCAATGCTTGATGCCGACGACCTAAATGCATTCTGCACGTTCTCTGTCGGGGATGTAATGTGCGGAGTCCCAGTTGGGGATATTCGTGAGATCGTTAGCGATCTTCCGGTAACACCGGTGCCAAGTTCAGTGGGGACCATTTCGGGATTGATCAACCTTCGCGGGCAGATTTTGACAGTTGTGGACATGATGGAGTGGTTACGGCGAGACAGATCTGAAGCGAGCGAGCCAGCCCGGTTTCATCTGATCGTTTCAGTTGCAAACGAACTGATCAGCCTGCGAGTTGGCGAGATGGGGCCGGTTATTAGTCCTCAAGAGAGTGATTTTGAGCCGGTTCCGAGGCACATGGACCGAGTTGTCGCTGAACGATTGAAGTCAGTGGTCAAGTTGTCGGACCGTTTGGTGTTGATGTTAAGAGTTGAAAAATTAATTGAGTTGAAAAATAAAGCGTCAGCGAAATCTCTACTGGTGGAGGGTGAGCCGATCGGTTCGCCAACCCTAGACCCAGTGGATCAACAAGTTGAACAGGATATCCAATGAGCATGATCATGAATCAGTCGAATGAAAAAGACGGTTGGTTAACGCGCTGGGTGGCGGTGGTCACTGGGGAGCTATTGATCACACTGTTGTTCCTCTCGATCGTCCCCTTACTGGTTTTGGGAATTACGATCTACCAATACGTTTCCGGGCTGTTGGCAGCCGAAGCCGCGAAAACGCTGGAGCAAAATCGATTCTCCAAATCGGGTCAGATCGAGCGTTATTTCGAATCAATCCACGACCAAATTCGGATCTTCAGCGAGGATCTGATGGTGGTGGAAGCGATGAATGATTTTGCTTCCGCATACGAGCAGCTCGATGCAGAGGCAAATATTAACCTCGAAGCTAACCAAGCGACTCTGCGTTCGAGCCTCAAGGATTTCTATTCAACTGAATTTGCAGGGCAGTACAAGCAAGCCACCGGGGAGTTGCCGTCAATCGATGCGATCGTTCAGCCGATGAACCCGCGGGCGCTCTACCTTCAGAGCCAATACATTGCACAGAACCAATATCCGCTTGGTTCAAAGGATCTTTATGACACGGCAAACGATGGTACTCAGTACAGCGAGACACACCGCAAGTACCATCAAAAAATGCGCCGTTATAGAGAAACGTTTGGATTCTATGACCTGTTCTTAATCGATGCGAAGTCGGGAGCCGTGGTTTACTCGGTGTGTAAGGAAGCTGATTTTGCAACCTCGATGAGACGCGGACCATTCGCCAGTACAAATCTTGCACAGGTGTTTACGGAATCCGAGAATTCTGGTTGGGGAGACTACGTTTCATTTTCAGATTATCAAGCGTACGAACCGAGTTACCGCAGCCCTGCAAGTTTTATTGCTTCCCCCATTTTTCATGAGGGCGAAAAGGTTGGGGTTGCTGTGTTCCAAATGCCAATCGGGATCATTGATGAGATCATGCAGTCGGGCAATGTCTCTGGGAGTCGTGGTGAAGTGTTCGCCGTCGGTGCGGATCGTCTGATCCGAAACAATATTCAGGACAAGGATGGGTATGCCGCGAGGCTTTTGAAAACACGAGTCGAGACCGTCGGTGCACGCGAACCTTTTGGAGAAGAAAATCAGACTGGCGTTGGGCGTTATCCCGGACGCACTGGCGAACTCACGCTGCAAAGTTGGGGGCGCGTCGTGGTGCATGCAAGCAGTGGTGGGAGTCCGGTTACGTGGGCTTTGGTGTCTGAAGTTCCGGTAGAGGTGGTTGAGAAGCCGACTGAGCAGATCTTTTGGTTCGCACTCCTCGTCACCAGCGTTTCATCCGCGCTAGTGGGATTGGTAGCGGTTGGCATCTCAAGACGATTCAATGCTCAGCACCGAAGGCAGCAGGATTTAGTCCGTGCAATTGGTGACAACATGCAAACGCTCGCGTCCGCGAGTGAAGAACTTTCCAGTGTTAGTGAGCATATGAGTTCCGCTGCGGAGGAAACAACGGCACAAGCACGTGTGGTGAGTGAGGCTGCTGACCATGTCAGCGAGAACACCCGCAATGTTTCCAGCGGGCTCGAAACATTCAGTGTTTCGGTTCGAGAGGTTGCGACGAGTGCGAGTGACGCCGCTGTGGTCGCAAATCGTGCTGTGGATATGGCTAGAAGTGCCGATGCCTCGATTCATCAGCTCGGAGCCAGTAGCCAGAGGATTTGTGAAGTGGTCTCTGTGATCACCTCGATTGCCGAGCAGACCAATTTACTTGCTCTCAACGCCACGATCGAAGCAGCACGAGCCGGTGAGGCGGGTAAGGGGTTTGCTGTGGTGGCTGGTGAGGTGAAGGAACTCGCGAAAGAGACAGCTGCTGCAACGAACAATATCCGAGACTCCATCGATCAGATTCGCGAGGATACCCTCCGCGCAGTTGAAGCGATCGGTGATATTACTGGAATCGTGGACTCGATTTGTCAGCAGGAGAACACCATTGCCAGCGCGGTTGAGCAGCAGACTAGCACAACGTCCGAGATTAGCCGCAACCTCGCGGAGTCGGCAGCGGGTACCGCGCAGATTGCACAAAACATGACCCAGGTGGCGCAGGCTGCGCAAAGCACCGCTGAAGGTGCCTCCAACACTCAGGCAGCGGCTCTCGACCTATCGAGGATGGCTTCCAATCTTCAGCGACTGGTCGAGGAATACCGAGAGAAGTAGAGGATTTCGAAAGACGGCACCTGATTTTGTCCTCGTTAGAACAGGCAGCACCTGAGCATTAGACGGCTCGTTGGCGGTAATTAGGAGGCTTTGGTAGTTCGGTCATAATGCGGGAGATGAGAAGACGATGAGTTTGATAGTGCAGGGATCAAAGTTGATTAAAAAATCATAAATAAGCGGTGACAATTCAGGCTCTGTGGCGTTGGTAGTTGAAGAAAAATAATCGAATTGGTTAACTGCGTCGGACGCAGGGACAACCAGAGGTGACGAGATGCGTGCATTGGTAATTGATGACTCACGACCGATTCGGGGAATCATTGCCAAGATTATGCGCGGACTTAATTTCGAAACCATTGAAGCGCAGAACGGTTCGGAGGCGTGGGGGATTTTGAACGAGCAAGGTCCTTTTGATGTGGTGACGGTCAATTGGGAGATGCCGGAAATGGATGGCGTTCAGTTCGCCACCAAAGTGCGAAGGGCGGTGCGTTACCGGAACTTGCCTTTGCTGATGATTAGCAGCATTGCTGATAACGAAAGAATCGGGCAAGCAATGAAGACGGGTGTGGATGAGTATCTCGTGAAGCCGTGTACTCCCGGGGCAATCACCAAGAAATTAAACGCCTTGGGTATCCTTGTATCTGTTTCTTCCGCTTCAGCCAAAACTCCTCACGATGGCACTGATAATATACCGGCAAACAGTCGTGATTTAACTGTTTCAAAAGTCATTGAAAAAAATCGAACGCCTGCCACAACGTCTACTCATTCGAGGACATCAGGTCAAGCAAAGCACAAGACTGGCAAAAGCGACACGTTGGCTGAACGGCAGAGAGAGATACGCGTTCTGACCATTGACGATTCATCGTTGGTTCGCAACGTGATCAAGACCACCCTTGAATCTGTTGGTGGGTTTAAAATCGTCGGTGCGGCCGCTGATGGTTGCGAAGGGCTCGAGCAGATTGAAATGCAGAGACCTGATGTCGTTTTGCTTGATATTGAAATGCCACGGATGGATGGGCTTGAGATGTTGCGTGCTATGCGTTCTCAAGGCGTTCGAGTACCTGTGGTCATGTTCAGTTCCCAGACCGAACGTGGTGCAAAGGCCACCACGGATGCTTTGCTACTGGGAGCAAAGGATTTTGTTTTCAAGCCGGGCGGTGCTCGCATGAGCGACCTTCAGGCTGGCGAGGAGGTGATCCGTGATCAGATTGCACCAAGACTGAAGTGGCTTTGTAGTCGCGGGCTTCCGGTCAGTTCGAGCTCCAATGCTATCGATCCGAGTAAGATTGTTCCGAGTAAAACGAAGCCAATTGAATTAGTGGTGGTTGCTGCCAGCACGGGCGGCCCAGCCGCTCTCGCAACCCTCTTTCATGACTCGACTCTCCGTGACTTGCTTAAGAAACCGATTCTCGTTGTGCAGCATATGCCGACAATGTTCACCAAGTATCTCGCTTCGCGGCTCGCTGAGGAAACGGGGCTGGATATTGCCGAAGCGGTTGAAGGTGAGGTTTTGCATCCTGGAATGATTCGAATTGCCCCCGGTGGAAATCACCTGGAGGTGAATCGCACCACGGGTGGTTACACCACATCAATCAACCGTTCGCCGCCGGTCAATTCCTGTCGTCCATCGGCTGATGTGCTCTTTGGGTCAGCAGCTAAAGAAGTCATTGGCGGGGTTTTGGGGGTGATGCTGACCGGGATGGGGCACGATGGTCGTGATGGTTGTCGCGAGATCCGACAGGTTGGTGGAGCAGTCGTCGCGCAGGACGAGAGCACAAGTGTTGTTTGGGGGATGCCTGGTAGCGTTGTCGCTGCTGGATTGGCAAACCATGTAACACCGATTGAATTGATCGGTAAAAAAATTGGCTCCTACTTAAGGGTTGGAGCATGAAAAAAGAGAACAAATCAAAAATGAATCTTTCGCAAGAAGACTTCGGTCTTGTTCAGAGCATGTTGTCCCAACGCGTCGGAATTTCTCTGGCATCGGGCAAAGAATACCTCGTGGTGAATCGACTTTCTCCACTCGTGGATACATTCAATTTTGACTCACTTCATGGTCTCATCCAGACTTTGTATTCAGGTAATAATGTTCGCCTGTGGGATGAGGTCGTGGACGTTTTAGCGGTACACGAGACCTTCTTTTTTCGCGATCAGGCACCTTTCCAACAGCTTGAGCGAGAGATCCTACCTGCCATTTGCAACGAGAGCGAGAAAGCTGGGCGAGAGATACGTATTTGGTCAGCAGGAGCAAGCACGGGGCAAGAGGCGTACAGCATCGCGATGTTGATTTCAGAGATCGCGCCTCACCTGTGTAAACGGGTGCAGATCATCGGGAGCGATGTTTCTTCAAAAGTGCTCCAGTCAGCTGCTGACGGTGTCTATCGAAAATTTGAGGTATCGCGTGGCGTCAGTCAGGATCGACTTGATCGTTATTTTGAACCGCACGATGGTGCTTGGCGTGTGAAGCAGAGTTTGCGTGAGATGGTGCAATGGAAAAAATTTAGCTTGGCTGGGACATGGCCAACACTGCCATCGTTCGACTTGGTATTTATCAGGAATGTGATGGTTTATTTTAAGCCTGAAACAAGAGAGGCTCTGTTGAATCGGATCGCACCCGTGATGCGACCGGGCGGCCGTCTGGTGGTGGGGAGTGCCGAGTCGTTGATGTCGTATCAACATCCTTTCCAACTTGTTTCATCCATGAATGCGACCTATTACACGCGAAGCAACGGTTGATCGCATCATCGAAAATCGATCTGGATTTGACATTGATTCTGCTACGGTACGCAACAGGATCATTTGCGAGTTGGCTGTTGCTGAATGAATCTTAAAAGCAACGGGTGCGCAGGTTCAGCCATCTGGCCGTGGTTGTATCCATCAAGCTCAAACAGTTCTACATTCGAATGACCAGCGACACGCAGCATTCGCCAGAAGTAGGCGTTCTCTTCGTAGCGACCGAGCATCTCCAATTCACGGTCACCAGTGATTAATAGAGTTGCGGGTGCATCGTCGCGTACAAAGAATAATGGTGCAAGTTGGTCAATGAGAGGGGTCGTGTCTTTTAATCCCAACTCTTTCCGCGCTGTGAAATGAGTGATCGTGTGACCACTGTAGGGAATCAGACCTGCGATGGAGTTGGCATCAATATCGTGTTTGGCTAGCCACGACCTGTCGAAACCTACCATGCTGGTTAGGTAGCCACCGGCAGAATGTCCGCTCACAAAAATACGGTTGCGCGACCCGCCGTACTCCTCGATATGATCGAAAACCCAAGCCACAGATGCCGCTGCATCGTCAATGCAATCGGTGACTTTGACCTTCGGGCTTAGTCGGTAATCAACGGTCGCAATTGCAATGCCTTTGTTTTTTAGCGCATTAGGAATCGACCGCTTGCCGCCCGTTAAGCCACCGCCGTGAAACCAAACTACCGTTGCGAAATTCTTCTGCTCTGACGGGTAATACAGATCCAATTGGCAGGCATCGCGCATTGAGGAGTCGTTTGAGTCCGGGCGATAACAGACGTTGTTCTTGGTGAGGTATCCACCAGCTTGGGGTGAGTCTGCTTTAGCGGGTTTGACACTAGGCAGGAAAGAGATCGCAAAAGCAAGAGTGACGACGCTTGTGGTTATTAATGATTGTCGATTAAGGAACTCGCAGCGCATGTGGCGTCCATTGCAGGTGATGAAGGTCGAGGACCGGATTGGCATCCGATCGACTGAATTCCACTTGTTTTTAAGCATTCAGCTTGCTGGTTATTGTTGAACGATAAAATACCATACCACCGAATACCATCCCACGCCCAAATGCCATTCCTGATGTATCATGGCGGTTTCATCGGGTTGCCCGCCGAGGATTGAGCGAGCAGGTTACGTCGTAACGATATTGCAACTGGCGACGCATCCAAGCGTGTTAATCGCGAGCGAGATAGGCCACACAGACGCGATTTGTGGTCCATCGGATTGGAAAAGTGCAAGCTTTTGGAAGCACATTGAACGGATAAAAGGAATCGAGTTTTGTTTTCCCGATCTAATGAGGATGCTACATCCGGATTCAAGTTTGGCACGTTCGGGGGTGTCTTTACGCCCTGCACGTTGACCATTCTCGGTGTCATCATGTTTTTGCGTTTTGGCCACGTGGTGGGTCAGAGCGGCGTATTGCTGGCTGTTGGAATTGTTCTTTGTGCAAAGATCATTACCGGTCTCACGACGCTTTCGCTGTCAGCCATCGCGACCAACACCCGTGTGCAGGGCGGTGGCGCCTATTTTCTTATCAGCCGAAGCCTTGGTGTGGAGTTTGGTGGGGCGATCGGGATCGTTTTTTTTCTTGCGCAAGCGATTTCGGTTGCCATGTATGTCATTGGTTTCACCGAAGCCTTGACTGCGACTTTTAGCTCACTGAGCGGGTATTCTGTCGAAGTAGCGACGGTGGTGAATCTCCTGGTTTTTATTTGTGTCTTTGTTGGCGCTGGTTGGACCATCAAGGTTCAGTACGTGATTTTGGCGGCACTGGGGGCTTCGCTGCTTGCGTTTTACGTCGGTGCGGTTCAGGCGTTTCAATGGTCAACACTGCAGGCAAATCTCAATCCGGCATTCCAGGCTGGGGAAAATGTCTACACGATGTTCGCGCTTTTCTTTCCAGCGGTAACAGGGATCATGGCTGGTGCGAATATGTCGGGCGATCTGGAAAAACCTTCCCGATCGATTCCGTTTGGTACCTTGAGTTCGGTTGCGGTAACGGGTTTGATCTATCTCACTATGGCCTTGCTTTTGGGCGGGGCTCGAGCCTCAACCGACTTGATCCACGACTCTCTGATCGTGCGAGAAGTTGCGTGTTGGCCATGGTTGATCACTGTTGGAGTGTTCGCGGCAACCCTATCGTCTGCATTGGGGAGCATGATGGGTGCGCCGCGTATCCTTCAGGCATTCTCGAGGGATGAGGTCTTCAAGTCGCTGAATTTCTTTTCCACGGTTAGCGGCTCGTCGAATGAGCCACGTCGGGCAACGGTGATGACGTTCTTGATCGCCCAGTTATGCATTTTGCCGGGGGACCTCAATGCGATCGCCCCGGTCATCACGATGTTTTTTATGATCACCTACGGGTTGCTGAATCTGGCGACCTTTTATGAGGCGGTAACAAAGAACCCGAGCTATCGTCCAACTTTCCACTACTGTCACTGGTCAACGTCTCTGATTGGGTTCTTGGGCTGTTTGGCTGTAATGTTCTTGATGAGTTGGGTATGGGCGTTGGTTTCCATTCTGTTCGTGGCGGGCTTGCACTGGTTCATTAGGAATCGTGAAGTGGAGTCTCGTTGGGGTGATTTGCGTAGTGGTGTGGTCTTTGAACGTGCGAGGAAATCACTCCTGCGGCTCGAATCTGAGGTCTACCATCCAAAGAACTGGAGGCCGATTCTGATGGCGTTTTCGGGGACGGGTTGGACGAGACCGCATCTACCCATCTACGGGCACTGGCTGACCAGTGGGCACGGCATTTTATCGCTCGCGCAAGTCGTTACCGGTGATGTGGAGACTGACGCTGAAAAACGCCAACGCTATGAACGGCAGTTGAGAAAGTTCATTTCAAAAGAGAGGCTGGAGGCGTTTCCCGTGGTCGTGTGTCACGAGAAATTATCCAGTGGCATTGAGGCATTGATACAGTGTCACGGTATCGGCGGATTGCGTACCAACACGGTTCTACTGGGGTGGCCCAACGAGATGCCTAAAGCAGGAGACTTCGGTAGCAACATTCGTTTGATCACGAAGATGAATCGCAGTGTTTTGGCGGCACGCTTCCTATCACAACGTGACGGTGAGGATACGACAGACGTGTGGGAAATACCCACCGGTACGATTGACGTTTGGTGGAGGGGAATGAAAAACGGCGAGCTGATGTTGTTACTGGCTCATCTACTTCATCGCAATCCGGGTTGGCGTTCAAACCCAATTCGCGTCCTCCGTTTCGTGGACAACCAGAACGCCATTGATGACGTTCGGCAACATCTAGTGGAACTTGGGGCGGCCTCCCGTATTGAGTTTACTCCCGAAGTGATTCATCGGACCGGTTCACCTGCGGAAGCGATTCAATCAACCTCTCAAGACGCAGCCATTGTTCTGCTCGGGTTTCAAACCCCGGATGAGGGTGAAGAGGAAGAGCTCTATCAACGCATGGAGCAGTTGGCGGGAAATCTGCCAAGGGTGCTCCTTGTTGATAGTGTGGGAGGCATGGAGTTAGAGTCCTAGCACTTTGCTGCACTCAGAACTGAAAGGCTTTGGCGTCAATGACTTCTTTGTTGGCACGAGTCGTTAGTGCGTGATAGACCTTCATGTCAATGAACTGGGTGATCAGGCGTACCGATCCGTCCGAGAGGATGAACTGGGCACCGGCCGCATGGTTACTGTTGAAGTCCTCAAAGTGCCCGCTTGGACTATTTGGTGCATGGTCGGCCGCACCGATCACCCTCGATGCCGGTTCGCGAGCATCATGAATGACACCATGCCAAATGGATCCGCCCAGTCGGCTGCTGCGTTCACCAACCATCAGGGTTTGACTTAGACCATCTAAGATGTCTCGAAAGCGGTGACGGCTATTACCGTAGAAAAGTCCATTGCCGTGGTAAAGGTCGGTATGGATATCTTCGGTAACGTAAACACCAACGTAGTTGCTTTTGGCAACTTGGAATAACCATTCCGGCCCGACATCATCGATGTTCACACCCGGCTCAGTTTCGTGTCCATGGTCTTCGTCATGGTCTTCGTCATGGTCGTCGTCTTCATCGTCATCCCCGTGATCATGATCGTGATCATGTTCGTGGCCATCACCCTCTGCGATGTAAAAGATTGGTTCGAGAATATCGCTGGGGCAAAGGTAAGTCTCGATTGGCGTTAATCGCACTTGCTCATGACGATCCTCTTCAATCGCCAACGAGAAGTTAATCTTGCCGTAGGTCGCAGTCTGTTCCATTTGAGGAAGGATCGCTGCGGCCCAACCCCAGCCGGGTTCGTGGTGGTCGGTATCCGATGCAATCCACCCACTTGGAAGTTGACGAAAGCTACTGTGGTAGCTGTGTAATGCAACTCCGATCTGATGAAGGTTGTTTTGGCAGCTAATGCGTCTTGCCGCCTCGCGGGCGTTTTGGACTGCCGGTAGTAGAAGTCCAACAAGAATGGCAATGATTGCAAGGACGACAAGAAGTTCTACGAGTGTGAACGCTTGACGGACGGCTTGCTTCGCTGGGATCGCAGTCGCAGGACTGCCTTGATGATGGTTTGATCTCATGGTTGGTCTCTGTGGTTTGTTGTGGTCGCGGCGGAGAGAAAAGTTGCCCGGATTTGCTTGCATCGATTGCTGAAGCAAGTCACACGGGGCTGCTTGGGGCACAAACAGGAGCGCAGGTCTCTACCGAGATTCTGTGCGTTTTTGACCGGCCTGGTTTAGACCTTCCGTCGGAAGATGGTAGGTCGAACCGCTGGGCATCTTGGTGCCTAGCTAGACCACAGAGGGTGGGCCGCGAGAGAGAGGGCATGAGCGGAAATTCGATCGATGCATTGCATCAATCGTTTGGACGGATTGCGATACCTGATCAAGCGTCAAAGCGAACAAGCCGCTTTGGTGACGCTCCTTCGCCGAAGATCGAGCTAAGCAGAGGACGCAAACACCACAGGTGGGAGCATCACTTGCGATCAGAAGTTCATCATGATCCGTTGGCTCGCTAGCTGATGTCGATGATCTGGTGGAGTGATCAAGAAGACCGTCCGTTTCGGGCGCATCACGGTGCACCTCGGCACCGTGAGCAACATGATCATGAATGCAGCACTGATTCTCCGCATCTTGTTGATGCTGTCCCGCTACCGAGTGTTGGTGATGGCAATCTGTCCCGTCGCTGTGCGTGTGCAGCAAAGGAGCAAGCCATCCTCCAATGAGGTAAGCGAGGAGCGAGATGAGTGCGGTGAAGCGTTCCACGGGATTCAATGTACCTGTGGAGAAATCAATGTGATGCGAAAGTTGTGTAAACTTTAGGCTTTTGGGATCTCTACATCAAAAGATGTTTTCCAGATAAAACTTAACAGATTCTTAGTGCACCGAAATAAGATCGGGTTTGCTAGCGGCAGTCATTGCAGTGTCCTCGTAATAAAATTTCTGTCACTTGCCCGATATCTCGGCTGGTTTCAAGGCTGCCTCGAGTGAGTTGAATTTGCTGCATGCAGGTTACCGTTCCGCAATCAACGCAAACAAAATGAGGATGCTTGCTACGGTGTGAACCGGAGCGGCTAGGTTCAAATCTCCAGACATGGTCTCCAAGTTCTGATTTTTGTGCCAATCCCCATTCGCACAGATCGTTGAGGTTTCTAAAGACCGTTGCCTTATCAAATCCGAGCGATTCGAGCCCTTTGGCAACTTCCGCGTGACTCACCGGCCTGGATTGGGAGCGTAAGAAGAGGAGCGTCGTTAGTCGCGCAGGGGTTGCCCGCTTGCCAAGTTCTCGAACTTCCGCCCGCGCTGCCGCCATCGTTTCTGCCGATAGGCTGAAGGGTGTCTTATCGTCGGCCGCGGGATTGTGTTTGGCTTCCGAATTCACGTCGCGTTAGCTCTCGCAAATGGTTTTCCGAAACAGGCTTTTTATCATGGTGGCCTATTTGCAATTCGATTGCAATAGCGTACGCTTTGCAAAGATAAGATGTTCGGTATTTTTTCTGACCTTGGTTATCAGCCAGCGAATCATGCGTCTGGCGAGCAACGAATTCCCCATGGCACTTCAGACATTACTCGCCCTTTACTGTCTATTGATCGTTTTGATGTCAACGGTCGGTGGGCAGTTACCGTCGCTGGTGCGTATGTCGCACCTCAGGACGCAGTTGTTGATTAGCTTTGTGGGAGGGCTGATGCTGGGCATCGCTTTCCTGCATCTATTTCCACACGCCGTTGCAACTCTCGGGTCGGCATCAAAGGCTGGTGCAGCGTGTCTTGGGGGAGTGGTTGCGATGTTTGTCTTGCTGCGAGCCTTTCATGCGCCGCACACACACGGCTTTGCCGAGGCAACGCCACTGAAGCTAGCCGGCGAGAATGAACTGGTTCAACCTTGCTGTGGGGAGGTTGAGTTGGTGATCCCCGGGGGGCTGAGCGAGTCAAGTGATTCAGTGTTGATCACGCCGAATCTACAGAGTTCCGAACAGGGGCAGTCTGAGCAGGAATCAATTGAGCAGGAATCAATTGAGCAGGAAAACCTTGAGCCGCAGGTGCCGAGGCGTCGTCACACCGATCATCACCATGAGCACTGTGACCATTCACATCATGACACTAACGCTTCAGGAGATCGCTGGATGGGGTGGCTCGGCATCTTGTTTGGTCTTTGGTTGCACACGTTAATCGATGGTGTGGCTCTCGCTGCAAGCACGGTAGCGGACGCCAAGCACCCTGGGGTCATTTTGGCGGGACTGGGGACTTTTTTGGCGATCGCACTTCATAAACCTCTTGATGCGTTCACGATCACATCAACGATGAGAGCGAGTGGTTGGTCGTCGATGCATCAAGCGTTCGTGAATGTAATTTTTGCACTCGCCTGTCCCGCCGGAGCACTGCTGTTTTACTTTGGTGTCAATCACGATCCGGCTAACGCATCACTGCTCGGATGGGGATTGGCGGTGTCGGCTGGATTTTTTATCTGTATCGCTTTGGCAGATCTGTTGCCAGAAGTTTCCTTTCACCAGCATGATCGTGGCAAATTGAGCGTCGCTTTCTTTTTGGGAATCGCCTTGGCTCTTGCGGTGGAGAGTCTGCCGGGGCATTCGCATGTTCACGCCTCTGATCGGCGGGAGGTGATCGAGCAACAAGGTAGCGAAACAGTGGATCGAGGTGAGGTTCTCTCCGCTCTTCGCTTCTAACGGTGCGAATTCAACCCTCTCGTTGAAGATCGCCGTAACCGCGTTTTCAGTGCTAGTGATTCAGGCTAGGTTAAGGAGGAACCCGCACGATTTCCTTACCGACGAGAGGGTCAGCGACCGATGCCCGATTTTTATCAGCATGATCTTGTAACCACGATCCATGACTTGCAGACCGGGTCGCTTGATCGTCTTGAGGAGATGCTTCGCGAGGCGACGAAGGATCACCCGATCGGGCTCGTGCTCCCGGTGACGGCCGGTGACATGCGTGCTGAACCGTTTGGGCAGATCGTCGAGCATCTGGTTGAAGCAGATTACATCGACACGATTGTGGTGACTTTGGGCGTAGCCCCCGAACAACGCGACTACGAGGAGACGGTTGCTAAAGTCCAGCCGCTCGGTGATCGAGCCAAAGTGCTCTGGACCGATGGACCTGAAATACAATCCATTTATTCTGATTTGATTGATAACGGGATTGCGGTTTCCACACCTGGGAAAGGTCGCAGCGTCTGGACCGCCTTTGGGTACCTGCTAGATGACCCACGATTGAGCACGTTCGTTCTGCATGACTGTGACATCGTCGACTATGACCGGTTCCTGCTAGCACGGCTATGTTTACCGATGGTGCATCCGGCAATCGACTTCGAGTTCTGCAAGGCATATTACGCAAGGGTCACTGATCGGATGCATGGCAGAGTGGTTAGGCTGCTCGTCACGCCGTTGATTCGTGCACTATCCACCGTATTTCCAAGCAGCGAGTTTGTTCGATTTCTCGGAGGTTTCCGGTACCCACTTTCCGGCGAATTTTCACTGACTCGAAATCTCGCACGGACCAATCGCATCCCGAGTGATTGGGGATTGGAGGTTGGCACGTTGGCAGAGGTCTACCGAAATACTTCTTTGAAACGAGTTTGCCAAACGGATCTCTGCCGCTTGTATGAGCACAAGCACCAAACGTTATCCCTCGATGATCCAAAAGCTGGATTGATGCGGATGGCAGTGGATATTTTGACCACGATTTATCGGACGCTTGCAAGCCAGGGAACCGAGCTCAGTCCGTCTACCTTCGAGACTCTACGTGCTTCCTACGTTCGCGTGGCCCAGAATTGTATTCGCCAATATGCGGCTGATGCCATTGTGAACGATTTGGCGTATGACCGGCATGGCGAGGAACTTGCGATCGACGGATTTGCGGATTGCATCACGAAGGCTGCAGGCGTTTTTAGGAATGACCCCGGTGGCGCAGAGGCAATTCCGAATTGGACACGCGTCCGTGCGGCCTTCCCTGATCTAACGCGTCAGTTAAGAGATCTTGTTTGACGCTGTGCCCGATCAACCTTAGCCCTGTTGTGCTTTTTCCTCGGCCGCGCTCGGCTTGAGGTAGCGAGGGAGCAGTGCAAGAGGATCAGTGGAAAGGCCGAGCCGATAAGCCCGAGCTGCCAGCAAGCCAACGCCGATTGCATCACACTTCCTGCTGAGCATCGTCAACCGCGATTGTTGAAATGGTTTCTCATCACCGGCAGCAAACCATTGTTCGCCAACGCTGACTGGATTCACGGAGCTGGGTTGGTTCAGCGAGCTGGATTGGTTCAGCGAGCTGGATTGGTTCACGGAGCTGGTTTGGTTCAGCGAGCCTGGCAATGAGTTGGTACTGCTTCGCAGCGGTGAATCTCCGATGGGAGATGGCGATGGATTGACCGATTCAAAACGGGACATGGAACCGAAGCGGTCTGGCGACCTATCGTTGAGAGCATTGGGCTGCCCTAAATCCGAGAGAAAAGCGTTCCACTGCGAAGCGCTCAACACCTTGACTTGTGGGGGATGCGGAGTCCAATTCGGAGAAAGTCGGTCTGGACTTCCGAGCAGTTCCGTTCGTCGGAAGCATCCCGCGAAGACCTGCTGGCGGTAGGCATCAAGTCCAACGCAGACGGATTGTGCTTCGATATTGTCGTGAAAGATCGCCGTTGCTACCGCAGCGAGCGAGTCGACAGCCACTAAGGGGACTTTGAGTGCGTAGCAAAGTGACTTTGCGGTGGTGACACCGATTCGGAGGCCGGTAAATGATCCGGGGCCATCAGCAACAGAAACCAGCTCGATGGGCTGAGATCCGTCACGGTGGCGACTCAGGAT
>JAKMEW010000118.1 GCA_022425745.1 Rubripirellula sp. | reverse complement strand
GTTCCATCAACCCCCGCGTTTCCATCACCCCCGCGTTTCCATCAACCCCCAGTATTCCAGTAACTGCCGGCGTTCTATCACCATGCCACAAGAAAGTTCGAATTCAGCATCCGAACATTTAGCGAAGCATGGCTACTGCATGCTTCCTGAGTTAGCCGAACCATCACTGGTTGATCAGATCATCCATGATTGCGAGACCGCTTTCCGACTCGAAAAAAACAACAACCTGGCGAGCAGCAGCAGAGGGCATGTTTACGCAGCGAGAAATCTGATTGATCATGTCGCACTGCTCCGAACATTTTGGAAAGGCGGCAGCATCGCGTCATTTCTGATCGAGGAACTTGGCGATTGCTTTGGCTTGGTCCGAGTTCTGTATTTCGACAAACCACCGGATCGGACTTGGTCGCTCGGTTGGCATAAAGACACTGCAATTGCGGTCACTGCTCACGGCATGGAATCGCGTCACTTTGGTCGTCCAACGGTGAAAGCGGGTATACCTCACGTCATCGCATCGGACGCAATCCTCCGAAACATGCTGACGTTACGCATCCATCTTGACGAGGTCACAAACGAAAACGGCCCGCTCCGTGTCGTCCCCCAATCGCATGAGAACAGAGATTGCGAAGGGACAGGAATCGAACACGCGAGAATTATTCTCGCAGAACGCGGTGAAATCTTGGCCATGCGACCACTGCTATCACATTGCAGTGGGGCATCTGACCCTAACACGAAACGACACCGTCGCATCTTACACTTGGAATTTACTACAACGGAGCAATTACCAGACAACTATCAATGGCATCAGTTCATCAGCATGTGCCGCTGAATCCAGCCAGCATTCACACGAAGAAGAACATTAACACAAAGAACGAATCGATTAGGGAACGCTATTTTGAATCCATATCGTCTGACCACTCAAAACGTTTACCACCGATCAACTGATCACTCGTGACGGTCGGGCAAACATGACGCTCGATGTGCGAAATGATGCGTCGGGTCCCCTCGTGATGAGTAACGTAAGGCCATTGCCTCGGGTTATACATCGAGTCCGTCATGTCTCGCATCAGCACAACATTCTTTCCATTTTTTGAAAGCTGCCTCAACCCGAACGGGCGTCCCAGGACGCACATATTCACATGAACTCCGGTGAGGATGACGTTCTCAATGCCGTTTGCCTCAAGGATGCTCCAAACTTCCTCACCACGATCAGTGACATAGTCTTTCTCTGAATCAATCACGACGGTGCTTAACTGCTCCCGCCATGGCCGCCGCGGATCACGCCCCAAGTGCTCCAAATGCTTCGCCCACTTTGCATGTTCCGCCGGATCGTCATCTTCTCCGCCATCGGTTTGATCGATGGGATAAACCACCTTCTCCTCAGATGCGATCTGCTTGCACCACTGCCCTATATTTTCAGGCAGCATCTTTGCGGGGGGAGTATCTTGAGCTCTTACACGGGCCGGATGATCTTTGTACGCGTCCATACAATCACTCGGAGCATGAATCACGATGCACCCGCGTTTCCTAGCCTCGACCACCACTGCGTTTAGCTGGGGCGCAAATTGTTCAAGCCGTTTTACTGCGTTGTAACAGTGGTGATAGTCCCAAACGTCACAAACGATTACGGCAGTACGTTTGGCCGACCATTCTTCCTTGCGGCTAGCCAACTGATACCCGTCACCCGCGTTCTGAATGACCTGATACCGCAGATCCATTTGCATCGGATCACCTCCTAGTCCAGTAACGGGTAACGCACACAGCAGGCCGTAAAAACAAAACGCAAAAACAGGACGACACATCTCATTTTCTCCTGATGTGGGTAACGGACCTGTCCATTGTAGAAGATCTCCACATACCTCACATCGCATCCAACTGTTTTAGCTAGGCTGTTTTGTTCAAGAAAAACCATCCGCTTGAAAACAACCCGTAGAACGTATGCAACAGCCTATCAACCGCGACCCTGCATCACAAAAAAAAGCACGTCAGCCAACTTCGATCACCTCCTCCAAGAAGATCGTCGTCAACTGACGCGCAAATTCAAATTCAACTCAATGAATCACTCTGAACTCAGGAACCTGACTTGTCCTGTTTTCACATCATAAATTGCTCCGCGAACAGCAACCTTGCCCTGAGCAACAGCTTCGGCAATCGCTGGGCTTCGATGCAACATCTGCTGCACACTGCGAATCACGTTAGATTCGGCCAGTTCGTCAATCAAATCGTCAGTGACCGAAACCGTTCCGGTCGCGGAATCAAAGAACCGCTGGCGTTCCAAATTGAGCCTCTCCATCACGCAAGGTCTAACTTCATCGACAATTGCTTCAAGGTTTTTACAACCTGTCGCCTCAGCAACCTTAGTTTCACTTGCAACCATTTCGGCGGACGACGTGACAGCTCCACAACGCGTGTGTCCGAGAACTAGCACCACCTTCACACCCGCAACCTGAACTGCGTATTCCAGGCTTCCAAGCGACTTGGTACCGATTACATTCCCCGCCACTCGGACGCTGAAGATATCCCCTACGCCGAGATCAAAAACCAGTTCGGCAGGAACTCTTGAATCAATGCAACTCAAAATCGCAGCCATCGGACTCTGTCCGTCCGCTGTCGACTTTACCTGTCGAAGCAAATCCCGATTCAAACGACGATTCTCTGCAAATCTCCGATTGCCGTCAGCCAAAACCTCGAGCACCTCACCAATCGTCAATTGGCTTAGTGTTTCTCTGCTTGAATGATCCAAAAACTGAATCGGATCTCCAAAATACGGAAAGCGGTCAAAACCAACCAGGTTCACCAAGATCTTCCGCTTCGTCGCAACTGAATTGCGAAACTCTCGAATCAAACTAAGTACATCCGGATCGATATAGTCCGAATCGGTTGCATCAATCTGCAAGCGAGTGCCTGGTTTCACTCCCTCCAATACTCCCTCAATCGCCGCACGATTGAGAAAGCTCACCTGACTCCCCAATTCAACATGTGTCACGTTGCCAAGCGATTTCGTGTCAATGACTCGCCGCAGAGGTCGCCTCGCGTTACTGATCAGAATGAAGAGGAGAGCGACCGCCAGACCGACAAGAATTCCGATGAGCAGGTCGGTACGAACGATCACGATGACCGTGACAATAAAAGGAATGAACTGGTACTTACCTTCTTTCCACATTTGCTTGAACACAGCTGGACTCGCCAAGCGGAATCCGGTCACAAGCAGGATTGCTGCTAATGCGGATAGCGGAATCATATTCATGTAGGCCGGCAAAATCACAACACTTGCAATCAGAAACACGCCGTGCACTAACGCGGCAACTTTTGACTTGGATCCGGAATTGACGTTAACGCTACTACGAACAATCACGGATGTCACCGGAAGTCCACCAATCAAACCACAGGTCATGTTCCCCAGACCTTGTGCGATCAATTCGCGACTCGGTGGAGAATTCCGCTTCTGGGTATCGAGCTTATCGACCGCTTCGAGGTTCAAAAGTGTTTCTAGAGACGCAACCACAGCGATCGTGAAAGCGGCAATATAGATCGAATAATCACCCAACCTTCCAAAGTCAGGATGCATCAGGGAAGCCATTAATTCTTTCGGTGTCTCTGACACCGGAATATCAACTAAATGGTTTCCGGTAACAGCCCACTGACCACCGAAACTCTGAAATAGCAACGCAAGCCCGATACCCAACAGCACCACAAGCAGAGGTGCCGGCACCAGCGAAGCCTTCAATCGCGGGATCTTGTTCCATAGGATCATGAACGCAATGGAAATCAATCCAATCACCAACGCTCCAAGATGAACATCACCACCAAACGTTAAACCCAACTCCGAAAAAGTTGTTTCATTGTCTGGTTGCTGGAAAGACATCTCTCCCTCGAAGTCATTATCGTGACCCACCAGGTGAGGAATCTGCTTCAGGATCAGAATCACACCAATAGCAACCAGCAGGCCTTTAATCACACTCGACGGGAAATAGGAAGACAGAACTCCACCCTTCAACACACCAAAAATGATTTGCATGATTCCAGCAATCATCACCGCCAAGAAGAATGCTTCGAGCGTGCCAAGAGACTCGATTTGCGCGGCAACAATCGCCGTCAACCCTGCAGCGGGTCCACTAACACTTGTGTGTGAACCGCTGAACAAGGCGACCACGGTCCCGCCCACAATTCCAGCAATCAAGCCTGATAAAGGTGGTGCGTCGGATGCGAGTGCGATGCCGAGACACAACGGCACAGCAACGAGAAAAACGACCAAACCGGATACAAAATCACGTAAAAAATCAGAGGGTGAATAACCCTGCTTTAGCTCAGCGGTTGACATCTCTAAGTAGTCCCTAAATCCCAAATATCACAAATGGAGGAAGGGAACGGTGACGACGAAGTGGCGGACAGGACAATCTACTACAGAGGGTTTCTTGCGAATCGGATCGCACGGCCTTGAGTCACCTTCTCTCCGCAGGCAGTCGGAGTTCCAGATTGCTTCCACCCAGCTTTCGCCTCGAGCGAGGTAAGCGGTAGCAAATCTAACTCCAATGTCCGAGCCCACGGTTGCGGTG
>JAKMEW010000081.1 GCA_022425745.1 Rubripirellula sp. | reverse complement strand
GTGTTAACCGGTTGTGAGTTCATGACCATGGTTCGCGGGATCCGATACAAGCTTGTTCATTTTTTAGATGAGCCGCACGGACAGCTCTTCGATCTCGAGGCGGATCCCAGCGAATCAAAAAACCTTTGGGAAGAGTCCTCCCACGCTCATGTTCGTGAATCGCTTCTCGCTGAACTCAGAGAATGGAGAATTCGTAGTGGACTCAAGACCAAGGATTGGTCGAGCGAATGGCGTTAGCATCCTTCGCCCTCAATACCTAATCCATCGTGACCTGATCCATCGAATGCTTACCCTGACGGGCGATTGCCGGTCTGGTATTCTTTATAACAATCGCATCTCCTTAAGCTGCCTGTAGAAGGATTCCATTGTGTCGACCAAAAGTAGTGACCTCATGACATCCATCACGCGAGCCTGTCTTGCTGTCGGGCTCATTTCGTCCTCCGTCGTTTTCGCAGAAACTGCGAATCTGAAAGATGACCAGAGGACTGCGAGACAGAGCAAGAAAGTCTCCGGCATCGACAGTAGCCTCTTTAGCGACACGATCAAAGCGGGAGATAATTTCTACCTCTACGCAAACGAGAAGTGGCTCAACGACACGGAGATTCCAGCAGACAAATCAAACTACGGCATTTTTACACTGCTAGCAGATGAGGCGGATGAGCAGGTCCGAATGCTCATCGAAAAAGCGGCTGATTCGGATTCGGCACCGGACACGGCAGCTCAGAAAGTGGGTGACCTCTACAAGTCAGTCTTGGATGTTCAAACTCGCAACGATGCGGGCATTCAACCGCTCGCAGAACTCCTTGGGATGATCGACAAAGCTCAAAGTCACCAAGAGGCCGCATCGGTTTTGGGCCAACTACTTCGACAAGGTGTTTATGGTCCGGTTGCCGCTTATGTCAGTGTGGACGCGAGGAAGAGCGATCAGTACACGGTCTACGTCACCCAGTCGGGTCTCACGCTTCCCGATCGTGAGTATTACCTCGACGATGAGAATGAAAGATTCGTTGCGTTGCGAGACGAGCTTAAAAAATACATCTCGGACATGCTCGCCTTTTTGGGAACATCCAATCCAGAAGCGGCTGCTTCGCAAATCTTCAAATTCGAGACCGAGGTTGCGCGTCATCATTGGTCAAAAACGGAAAATCGCGATCCCGTCAAAACCTACAATCAGATCTCCTCCGCGGATCTTGCCAGCCGCATGACAGGATTCGCTTGGCAACCTTTCGCTGAATCAGCCGGTGTGGGCGAGCAGGGTGCCTTTGTCGTCCGCCAACCCAGTTTTGTTGATTCCTTCGCGAAGCTATTTGCAGAAACCGATATCAACGTGTTGAAGCTTTATCTCAAGTTCCACACGCTCGATCAGTACGCATCGAGTCTTTCCGAAGAGATCGAAAAACGCTCATTTGATTTCCACAGTACGGCCGTACGCGGCGTCGACCAGCAGCGGCCAATGTGGAAGCGTGGTGTCGCCGTTACCGGCGGCGCCCTTGGTGAACTGGTCGGCCAGCTTTATGTCGCGGAGCAGTTTCAGCCCGAAGCAAAAGCACGCATGAAAGAGCTTGTACACAATCTCGAGAAGGCGTTCGACGGGCGAATCAAAACCCGCGATTGGATGAGTGAAAACACCAAAGTGGAAGCCCTAAAAAAGCTCTCCATGTTCACCACGAAGATTGGGTATCCCGACGTCTGGAAAAACTACTCGAAGCTGTCCATCGATTCCGATGTGCTGGCCACGAACATGCTCGCTTCGGCGAGGTTCGAAGCACAACGCGAGCTAGACAAGCTCGGTGGTCCGATTGACAAAAATGAGTGGCACATGACCCCTCAGACGGTCAACGCCTACTACAACCCGACGATGAATGAGATCGTCTTTCCTGCTGCGATCCTGCAACCACCGTTTTTCAACATGCGAGCAGACGACGCTGTGAACTACGGTGGAATCGGAGCCGTGATTGGACATGAACTCAGCCACGGTTTCGATGACAAAGGAAGTAAATTCGACGGCGAAGGAAACCTTCGCATGTGGTGGACCGAAAATGACCGCAAGGAATTCGAGCGTCGTGCAAAAGGCTTGGTCGACCAGTACGGAAAATATGAGCCGATTGAGGGTAATTTCGTCAACGGTGAACTAACGCTCGGTGAAAACATCGGAGACCTCGGCGGGCTTAGTGTCGCTTACGAAGCGTACCGATTATCACTCAATGGCGAGGAAGCTCCCGTTATCGATGGACTCACCGGCGACCAGCGTTTCTTCCTCGGCTGGGCGCAGATCTGGAGACGACTGTACCGCGAACGTGAACTATTGGATCGATTGATCACCGACCCTCATAGCCCGAGTGAATATCGGGCCAATGGAATCGTACGTAATCTCGACGCCTGGTATGAAGCATTCGGTATCACCGAATCATCCGCACTTTACCTCAAGCCTGAAGATCGGGTGCGAATCTGGTAGCGAACACCGCTCGAGCCTTGTGCTGTTCGCCAGTGTCGTCGCCACAGTGACTGCTTTGGGAAACACATCCACGCGGGGGTTGGGCAACTGCTACAATGCAAAGCATTAGCAGGTCTGGTTCGCTTGGTCCACTGGCGGATTATCACGAACCTTGCCAAACAAGCAGTACCAGAGAGTTGGCATTGATGTCGCAGGATGCTTTTGAAACGTCACGTCTTCTACGAGAAAACATCAGTCGAGTCGTACTGGGTAAAGACGAACTGGTTCAATTACTGGTAGTTGCGTTGCTCTCAGGAGAGCACGTTCTCTTGGAGGACGTACCAGGAGTCGGCAAGACCCTCGCGGCGAAGGCGCTTGCACAAAGCCTGCATGGATCATTCGCACGACTGCAGTTCACTCCAGACCTCCTTCCCACCGACATTACCGGTAGTGCAATTTACCGGTCAGACTCAGAAGATTTCGAGTTCAAGAAGGGTCCCATCTTCAATCACGTCGTTTTGGCTGATGAAATCAACCGGGCCCCACCTCGAACACAATCAGCGCTTCTTGAGGCAATGAGCGAAGGGTGCGTTTCAATTGATGGCGTCACCCACACCTTGCCAAAACCATTTGTTGTTGTTGCGACGCAAAATCCATTTGAATTCGAAGGCACGTATGCCTTACCCGAAAGTCAGATGGATCGATTCCTTTTGAGATCTTCGATTGGCTACCCCAGCCGAGACGTCGAGCGTCAGGTGATGTCAACGCATCGACTCGGGGAACCAGTAGATGACCTGCAACCTGTCGTCTCGGCAGATCAGATCTGTCGAGCGCAAGAGGCAACAAGGAATGTGCGATTCGATGAATCACTTGTTGATTATCTGCTAGAGATCGTTGATGGGACTCGAAAGCATGAAGCGTTCCAGGTCGGTGTCAGTACGCGTGGTGCGTTGAGTTATTATCGAGGTTGTCAAGCCAAAGCCATCACGGAAGAACGTGACTTCGTGACACCAGATGATGTTAAGTCGCTCGCAGTTCCCTGCCTTGCACATCGCCTTCTCAGTGATGGAATGTTTCAAGATGTCGGGCAACAGGCGATCACTCAACACCTGACGGAACTTGTAGAGAGCATTCCCGTCCCGATGTAATTGCATTGACTCGAAATCTGATTGGCTCGTCTGTAATTCGGAACCGAGGTAATTCCGAACGAAGGGGATGACGAACCGACGTGATGCAGAGCCGAAGTGATACAGAGACCATGAGAGGCAGACGAGATTGGGCAAACGAGGATGGAAGTGTTGAACCAACCCACACCGCACGATCGCAGATTATCGCAAAAACTGACTCGGATTGGTTTCCACTCGGTGTTCGTTGGTGCTTTTGCGATGCTCGGTGGGGCTTTACGGGGATTCAATTTGCTGCTGGTGCTCGCCGCACTGATGGTGGGTGCGTTGATCATGCAGTGGCGATGGTCGCGGAGAAGTTTGGAGAGGATCACAGCAAGGCGAACGCTGCCAAGCGAATTCATTGCGGGCAGGAAAACTTCGATTAGATATCAGATTCACAACCTCAGCGGATGGATTCCAGCATGGATGTTAAGGATTGAAGATCCAATTCAATCTGACAATTCGTCTGGAAGGGACACCATTTCGACAGGCGTCCCTTTGATCGAACCCAAGTCAAGCCGCGTCAGCTCCCTAGACATTCGATTTAGCAACCGCGGCCGATATCGCTTAAGTGGAGTTCGCGTGATGACGGGGTTCCCGTTCTCGCTCTCCACATCAATACTCAGCGTTACCCAACCCGAAGAAATCGTCGTCTACCCTGAGCTTTACCAGCTCAAACGAAACTGGCGGAAGCGGTTGACGCACCAGGGTGCTGGAAGTTCCATGCACCGGCGACGTCAGGGCCAGGCCGAAGGAGAGTTCTATGGACTTAGGGGGTGGAAAAATGGTGACAGCCTCAGGTGGATCCATTGGAGAACCTCGGCCCGTATCGGTGAACTTGCTGTCAGACAATTTGAGCATCAACGACGCTTAGATATTTGCATCGTGCTGGATGCATGGATTGAGGCTGACGAGAATGCTCGTAATGATTCAAATCATGTCGAATCCGCCGTTAGTCTCGCCGCGACTCTCACAAACGAAATCGTCACCGGTTCAAATGATCAGGTCGCACTGGTGTGTATCGCAGAAACGTCTGCAATCATTCCCGGAAGTAGAGGCGGCGACCACATCGCTCGACGGATGCTTGAATCATTAGCGGATGCAAAGGCGAGCTCGAATCCGGACTGGGAGTCCGCACTACAACAGTGTGAAGGTCAGGGAGTGCGGGCAAAACAGATGGTCGTGATCAGCTCTCGAACACACTCGGACTTCAAAAAAGCACACACTGCCGAGGCAAAAAAAATCGAGGATTGGTCTCGCCGGGGCACACTACAATGGCTCGACGTCCGGACAGATTTGAGTCTTTGGAAGCAGGATCCACCAAAGTCCTTCGTCGAAAGAAGTTCATCCTCCTCGAGTGAGGTGAGCCATGCCGAGTGACAAGACCAATCAGTCGCCTGCGGAACTGTCACCAGCGAGTCTCGCTGAAAGCAACCGGATCGATTTACTGCGAGACGAAATGACCGCGTCTTCGGAGAACTTACTCTCGCAGGCACGCCACTCAATCAATCTGAGATTAAAGTTGCTGTTTGCAGCGATAAGCGGCATGGGCGGCCTAGTGCTGGCATCAGGCACCGAGGGGTCGGCGCTCTCAATCTTTGCAGTGTTCTTTGCGATTTTTGGTTTCGTGTTCGTCGATTGGCTCGAATTCTTCGCGTTACCAGCGGTCGCAGCTTATGCCGCAATGGGTGTCGCGGCCATGTTTTGCGTCGGTGATTTCCTCGAACTCAATGCCCCCGGTCAGCATCAGATTGGAGTGGTGGCACAGTTGCTGGTCTTTGTCCAATCGATCTTAATGCTCCAGCGAAAGTCACGCCGCATCTTTGAGCAGCTTGGCGTTTTCTGCCTTCTCGAACTGATTGTTGCGGCAGTCTTTAATGACGCCTTACTCTTCGGTGTCTTGCTGTTACCGATCGCGTTAATTGGATCCATCGCTCTTTCGATCATCGCTGCAAAGTGGGTTACCGAGGGAACAATGGAGACGACAACACGCGGTAATCAACGACCTTTACTTCCTCGCAACACCGTGCTGGTGGATTCAACAGAAAGTTGGAATTCGGTACTCACCGCGGCACCTCGTCTTTCGCGAGCGATCTTGATGATGTTGGCGCCAGCGGTACTTCTCATATCACTCATCTTTTTCTACGCCTTACCACGCACCACGGATGCCGCACGCGTCCAGTCTCGCGGCAAAGCAATGGTGGGATTCTCGGACGAACTTCGCTTGGGCCAGATTGGCCAAATGATGCAAAGCACTCAACCGGCTCTCCGCGTCCATCTTCGAGAACGGGAAACGGGAGAGGCCTATCAAGTTATCGGTGGCCTCTATCTCCGTGGCAAGGTAATGGAGCGTTATGAGGAATTCAATCATCTAACCGGTACCGGCGCTTCATGGAAATCACTTCCGGCGGGCTACCTCTCCGAACCGGAGCGGTTACCCGATGAATACGTTTCCGAGGATCGTTCCGACATCGCTTACTACGACTCGGTGGACGTCAAAGTGGTTTGTGAGTCCATGAGGAGTGATGCACTATTCGCGATCGCACCCTACTACGGAACCGAAGCACTTTCCAGAGTGATGCACTTTGCTGAACTTTGGACAATTGGCCGCGAGGGCAAAGCGGATTGGATCTATCCACGCGTTGAATATCGTTTCGGCAGCAACGCGTTTCGTGCCGGAATTCAGAGTGAACTTTTATCTGTTCAACAGCGTGGTGATCCGTTCTACCGCGGCATGAGCGTCGCTGGGACTCGGGCGGGTGTAAATGTTGCAGATGACCAACGGAGATCACAGGAATACATTGAGCAATTGTTGGTCTTCTCTGAACGCACAATGCCAACCATTGAGCAACTAGCCAGCGAATTCACCAACGACACCGACGATCATCGTCGTTCCGATTACGCAATCGCCAAAGCGATGGAACGACATTTTTCTGAGCAGGGAAAATATCAGTACACGCTCAATCTTGATGCGGAATCTGTTCCCGGGTTGGATCCAATCGAGCAGTTTATTCGGATCGATCAACGTGGGCATTGCCAGTACTTTGCATCGGCGCTTGCGATGATGCTTCGCAGTCAGGGGATTCCGGCAAGAGTGGTGGCCGGGTATCACACCGATGAATACAACGAACTCGCTCGGCATTTTGTTGCACGGCAACTACATGCGCACGCGTGGGTCGAGGCACTGATTGAAGTCAAACCGGGAGATGGCACGCCAACCGCCTTCGGGCAACCCGAGGCGAACCGGTACTGGCTTCGACTCGACCCAACGCCGCCGGCAGGTCGTGTCCGAGACGCTAGCCAAGTAGGCCAAGCTTTGGATCTCGCCCAAACCGTTTGGGACGACTATGTGATCGAGATGGATGGCGAGCGTCAGCAGTCGAGACTCCTTAATGGAGGATCGAACTCAATGAACCAGTCCTATCGTCAATTCATTGATCGACTGGGTCTACTGGTTAGCCGAATCCGCGCCGGACAACTGGGCGGTGGTGCATTCGCTAGTCGCGACTGGTTTTCGTGGCAGGCGGCACTCATCGCTTTCGTTGGAATTTTCCTGTTTGCCGGACTATTAAGGATTCGACTTATTAAACGTCAAAGGACCAATCAGAAAACCAATGCATTGGTTAGCAACGCTCCGAGCCTTCAATTTTATGCCGAAGCATTAAAAATACTGGAACAATTGAGCATCCAACCTTCCCCAGGACAGACGCCGAAAGAATTCAGTGGCGTTGCTGGCGAGAAACTGACGGGTCCCGAGTCCGCCACGGCGATGAATGCACTTCATTTTCTAACGGATCGATTCTACGCGGCTCGCTTTGGAGGGCAACGAGTCCAAGATGGTCTTGCCACAATCCCCCAGATTGTCGATTCTTCCCACCAAGGCGAAAATCGCCCGTCGGAGATTAGCACACCCAAAGCCGCGTCTATCGAACACCGGATTAACCTCGCGTTGTCCGAACTGAAAAAAGGAGTGGCTGCGGTCGTGCAGCTTGATAAAGAAAGGAACCGTGCGAGATGATTGTCACGATTGATGGGCCAGCCGGTGCAGGTAAAAGCAGCATCGCGAGAACTGCTTCTCAACGTCTCGGTTTTGAATTCTTGGACACGGGAGCACTCTATCGAGCGATGACTTTAGCGGCCATACGCGCTCAGGTTGACTTTCAGAATCAGCAAGAAATCATCCAGTTCTCAAAATCTGTGCAGATCCAGTGGGATGGTGATCGCGTCTTACTCGATGGTGAAGACGTTAGCGAACAGATCCGCACTCCACCTGTCACTGACGCAATCCGCTTTCTGGCTGACCTGCCCGAAATCCGAACAAGGCTTTCGGAGATACAGCGAGGTACTGCGATCGGCCGAAACATGGTCACTGAGGGTCGCGACCAAGGCACCGAAGTATTTACCAATGCCGAATGCAAAATCTTTCTCACTGCCTCACCAGAAGAACGGGCAAAGCGTCGCCACCAACAACTCTCCGAAATGGGCCGACCGTTGCCATTAGAAGAGATCCTTAAGGCACAAAACCAACGTGACGAGGAAGATCGACTTCGGCCGATGGGAGCACTCCGACCCGCCGAAGATGCGACCGTGATCGATAGCGATGGAATGACCACCGAAGAGGTGCTGGAGAAAATACTTTGCGTGGTTCGAGAAACTCAAAATAGTGATTCAGAAAATTGATTGAAGCTCTGTTGAACCCAATCCAATATTGATTCAAACAAGCTGGCGGTACCGAGTGATTCTCCAAATCCTGGTAGCGCAAGCATCATCAACGATGCAATGAGCAAGGTCGCAAAGAGCGGCAAGGCCATGATTGATTCAAACTGGTTCAAGAGCCGCTTGGAAAGCCAACGAGAACTTCGGATACGAGTCGGCTGCGTCACATCCCGCTCCGTCGCGAGCCGTACTAGTAACCTGCCATCACCTAAATGTGTTACCTGCTCAGGTATGACCTCAAATGAAGCTCCCTGAAACTCCAGCAGCGTTAAATTGCGGGCGGTCAGGAGATCCTCCCACTCTGCGGATACAACGACCGAGAATCCGTTGATCGCTACCTCCGAAACAATCACCGCCGTCGCTTTCCTGCGACTCCAAATCATCCGCCCCGAACTTTCCGAAGCCGCCACGGGGAACCGGTAAAAGCCTGTTCCTTCTGCTTGGCTGGTCGATACGATCGAAGGAAGACTCATGGCGAACCTGTTAGCAGGAAGGACAACACCCGAATTATCGTTTACGCCACCGTTGGCAGGTCGCCGACCTCCGGAAAGAAAACGGTCAATCCGTTTACATACTTGTGTGGGCGTGATGATTATGGCGGATCTGACACCTTAGAAAGACAGCCAACACTCTCCAATGACCGCTGCGATGATGCAGTCGCCAATCCTGAAATCCCTTAAGTCCCTCTTGAGAATACAAGTTTGGCATCGAACCATCCCAATACATTGGGTACAACGAGTTCTCATCGAGACTCAACCATAAGCGACTGCGAGAATGCACCGAGCAGATTCCATGACACACGTCAAATTGGATTCGAAAGTCAAACGGCGATTAACCCAACGCCCCGATAATGAAGGGGTCAGGGCGTCGCTTTACGACATTATTTTTGAAGCAGACACGAGTGCAGGTCGTTGGTTTGATATTGGCTTGCTAATCGCCATTTTGGCAAGTATCAGCGTGGTTTCCCTAGAAACCGTACCGGCTTATCAACAGATGAGCCGACTGATGTCTTTTTTCGAGATCGCCGAATGGATCCTCACGCTGCTGTTTACGGTCGAATACTTCCTGCGACTGTCATGCGTTCGACATCCGATCAAATATGCATTTAGCTTCTGGGGAATCATCGATCTATTGAGCGTGCTGCCGAACTATCTCACCTTGATCATTGGCACTTCAACAAGATCCTTTGTCATCCTACGAAGCGTCCGATTGCTGCGTGTATTCAGAGTGCTGAAACTGTGGCGGATGATGAATGAGGCCGACGAATTATCTGCTGCAGTCTGGGCAGCAAGAAACAAGATCATCGTGTTTTTAGCTGTTGTAATCGTCGCGGTCACCATTAGTGGAACGCTCATGTTTCACATCGAAACCATGATGGCCGACAGTCATGGACAGCAAAGTGATTTCACCTCAATTCCCCAGGCGATGTACTGGGCAATTGTTACCATGACAACCGTTGGCTACGGTGATGTTGTGCCGCTCTCTTCGGCCGGTAAAGTCATTTCGGCAATCCTGATCCTTCTCGGATACAGTCTCATCATTGTTCCATCCACTTTTGTCAGTGCGGAGATCATGCACCGACGGCGTGAACCCGACAGTGCTAGGTGTCACCAATGCGATGCAGAAGAACATCAAGCCGATGCAACCTACTGCTATCGCTGTGGAACGCGGCTGGATGGTGGTTCACGCGATGTCTAGGCGGCAACGTTGAAACACACAGTGCTTAAACGCGAGAGCTTGCCTAATTCGGATTCGCAGATCGGACTCAGTCGTAGTCGAGAACTGATTCAATGCGATAACCATCAAGCTTAGCATCACCTCCCAATGCTTTGAGGTGAATCAAGAAGGCGCAGCCAACCACTTCAGCGCCACACATCTCAATCAATTTACAGCACGCCTGCACCGTGCCGCCGGTGGCAAGCAAATCATCAACAATGAGGACTCGCTGACCTGGTTTAAACGCATCGGTGTGAATCTGCAGCTCATCCTGTCCGTACTCTAGATCGTAGCTATGTGAATGAACCTGATAAGGTAATTTCCCCGGCTTACGAACCGGTGCAAAACCAGCCCCGAGTCTCAAAGCGAGCGGCGTCCCAAAAATGAATCCTCTAGCCTCGGCTGCTGCCACCACGTCAATCTTTTCGTTCAAGAAAGGTTCCGCCATCGCATCCACAGCAGCTTCGAAAGCGGCGTGATCAGCCAAAAGTGGAGTGATATCGCGAAACAGAATCCCCGCCTTGGGATAATCAGGTATTTCGCGAATGCATTGACTGAGCTGAACCATCGATCACCACCAATTGGACGGGGGAGTAAAGAGAAAGAAACAGGGGGGGCAATCAGTCCTATCAATCAGAAGTCATGATTCCCCCAACATTGTAAACCCACACAGCCCCCGCTAAACAGCGGACAAGTCAGTGGAGAAGCAAATCAGAAAAGGGCGTGGTTTCTTTTCAACTCGAGATAATGACGCTACGATGTCCGCCATGAAATTCACAAAAATGCACGGTGCCGGAAACGATTACCTTTACGTCGATTGTTTCTCGCAAGAAATCCCCTCCAATGCGGCTGAGATCGCTCAGCAAGTGTCCCATCGTCACTTTGGTGTCGGTGGTGACGGCATTATTTTCATCTGCCCCAGTGAGATTGCGGATGTGCGCATGCAGATGCACAACGCAGATGGCAGTCAGGCTGAGATGTGCGGCAATGGGATCCGCTGCCTCGCCAAGTATGCCTATGACCACGGGTTGGCCAAGAAAAAGGAGATGCGGGTCGAGACAGGAGCGGGTGTCTTGAGTCTAAGCCTGAATGTCAACCAACTCGATCTCGTCGAAGAAGTCACGGTTGATATGGGGCGACCTATTCTTGAGGCATCAAAGGTTCCCACCACATTGCTGGAAACCGGTTCGGTGGTTAATCATGCAGTGGAATTCGCCGGTCACAAATTTGAAGCGACCTGCGTCTCCATGGGTAATCCGCACTGTGTGATTTTTGTCCCAAAAGCATCAGACGAATTAGTCCTTGGCGTTGGACCCATCATTGAATCAGATCCAAGATTCCCAAATCGCATCAATGTTGAATTTGTTGAAGTGATCTCAGGATCCGAAGTTCGACAAAGAACTTGGGAACGAGGTTCGGGAGAGACATGGGCCTGCGGGACCGGTGCCTCGGCGGTTTGCGTTGCGGGCGTTTTAACGGGGCGTACCGAGCGTAAAATCCGCAACCACTTACTTGGTGGCGACCTTGTGCTCCACTGGGATGAGACGACCGATCACGTCATGATGACCGGCGGTGCCGTTGAAGTCTTTCAGGGTGACTGGCCGCTCGATACAGGCCGCTAAGATGAGCTCCCTGTAAAGAGGGTTCCAATAAATGGAGTTCCCTCTTAAATAGCGTCCCCTAAATAGCGTCCCCTAAATAGCGTCCCCATCAACAGTGAGCCGAACTTAAAGATGAGCGAGACGGAAGGCAACTTAGTATCGGTCAGCGAGTTAACCGGGCACATCAAAGCAATTCTTGAAGGTACTTTTCCGTCCATTTGGGTCTCGGGAGAGGTCTCGGATGTCGTCAGACCAAGAAGTGGTCATGTCTACTTCACTCTAAAAGACGCGCAATCGCAGATCCGCGGAGTCATGTGGCGCACCGCAGCTGCTCGCCTCAAAGAGCCCCTCAAGGACGGACAGAGCGTGCAATGCTTTGGTGATGTCGAGGTCTATGCACCCCGTGGCACCTACCAACTGGTTGTCCGAAAAGTTCAAACTCAAGGAGTTGGTGGACTACAAGCTGCCTTTCAAAGGCTTCAGGCTAAACTCAACGAAGAGGGAATATTTGACGCCGAAAGAAAAAAGCCTCTTCCCTCCTTTCCTCGACGCATCGGTGTCATCACAAGCCCAAGCGGAGCGGCAATCCAAGACTTTCTCAAGGCAGCTTCACACCGGTGGCGCGGTACTGAAATCGTCATCATTCCGTCGTTGGTACAAGGCAACGAAGCCGTTGAACGAATTGTTCATGCAATCGTATCAGCACACAACTACCGCCCCAAACTCGACGCTCTTGTGCTCGCAAGAGGCGGCGGCAGTCTTGAAGATCTCTGGTGCTTTAACGATGAGGCAGTCGTACGCGCGGTTGCCGCTTGCACAATTCCTACCGTCTCGGCGATCGGTCATGAAATCGATGTCACTCTCTGTGATCTGGCCGCAGACGTTCGTGCACTGACTCCTACGGATGGTGCCACCAAGGTGTTACCCAACGGCGAATCGCTCAGAAGGAATGTCCAAAATCTCGGGCAACGGATGCGCCGCCAAGCCACCCAGATGCTCGAGAGCCGACGAATTCAACTCGAATCGATTGCAACTCGCACCGTCCTCAAACGACCACACGATATCGTCCACGATAGATGCCGGGTTTTGGACGATTTAGATGCCAGGGCGAGGAGGGCAATTTTCTCGAAGATCAAATTGGGCCGCGCTCAGCTTGCTTCCTCTGCGGCAGCCCTATCAGCCTTATCGCCGCTCCAAGTTCTCACTCGCGGTTACAGCGTCACTTTGACCGACGCCGGCAAAGCGATTCAGGACGTTTCCCAAGTGGAACCCGGACAAGCAATCCGGACAAGATTACACCGAGGCGAAATCTGGTCCGTCGTTGAACGCCTAGAAGAAGAGCAGGACTAAAGCGTATTAGCCTGCTCATCGCGAAGTTGACGAGCTATTTCCAGGTGTAAACTTTGAGCGCGTTCAAATCTCTGACGATCACCTTATCACCTTGGATCGCCAGGTGAGCCCAAGAGTTGTCAGCGACTTTCGCTTCATCCTTCAATTCATACTCCGCAGAATTCGGAGCGATAAGCCGCAAGTCACCCTTGTCACTTAAAGCGAGGATGTCTTTTCCGTTAGAGGCCATACTCCAATAGTCACCCACCGGTGAGGTCGTCCAATTCGCCTCCCCTGTCTCGGGATTCAGGCTGGTGAACCGCTTATTCTTCAAGTGCATATAGATCTGGCCATCCACCACGATGGGTGACGACATATATGCTTGCGTCTTTTGGTTCCACAATTCTTTGACGCTCCAGGCACCCGAATCATCTCTTCCAATCTCGAATAGTTGAGCGCGACCGCTGTGGGCCGATGTGAAAACTTTATCTCCCATCACTAACGGCGTCAGGATATTCATTCCTCTGAATGACTCAATCGGCTCTTTCCACAACACACTGCCGGTTTCGAGATCCACCCCGCACAATTCCATGCGAGTGGCCACCAACATCTGCTTCACTCCTGCAAGTTCAGCAATCACGGGGCTTGAAAACGCACCACTGCTCATCATTCCCGCAGAGTTCTCGAGTGTCTTCCATATTTGACTTCCATCCTCGAGCGACAACTTGCACACCGCACCGCCGTTTTGAATGTAAACTGCCCCTTCATCCACCAACGGCGAACAGACGGCTCCGAATGCGGGAAGCGGAGTCCCATGATCTTTTGAAAAGTCAACCTTCCATAGCTCGGTGCCATCGGTTGGGTTCAAACAAACCAAATGATCTCGCATCCCCAGCACCAGTAGCTTGCCTTCGGCACACACAGGCGTCGAGCGGATCCAATCCCCGTTTGATGCCGCAAAGAACGGGACGGACATTGAACCTTCCCATTGAACGGACCAAGCCTGCTCACCGCTTGAGAGGTCATACGCTGTAACTCTTTCATATTTCTTGTCGATCGTCTCGGTGGTGAAGACGAGACCATCATGGATGACCGGACCGCTGTAGCTCGGTGAAAGAGGCTTTTCCCAAGTAAGATTAAGCTTCCCCGCAAGCTTCTGCGGCCAAGTACCACTCGAGACGATTCCGTCTCGCATCGGTCCTCTCCACTGATTCCAGTCTGCCGCATCAATACGCGGAGCAGAAACCGTAAAACTTATTAAAAAAGCAATGCAAAGAGGTGATTTGACCGCTGCTAAACGCTTCATTGTGTGCTCCGTGAATAGATCTGTACTGCGGGATCATAGACCAGTGACAAGCCCCAACTAATGGGACAAATATGGCCTTTAGCCAGTCATCCTAAGCCGTTTGCCGCTTCCGCCGCAAAGCTTTTGAAGCATCAGTGATGGGAAACGCATGTTCCAACTCAGTGCGATGCTTACGGAACCACGAAGCGACCAGGGACAAAGTATATGGGTAGAGACCGTGACCACGCTGTAGCTGCTTCTCGGTCATCGCTTTCCATTCTCTAAGCTTCGCTTCCAGTGCAGCACTGACTTGGTTTGACCGCGGTGCGGCAATCGCATCTGCGATCTCCCCGCTGTGAATCAGGTACCAAATCCCGCATCCATCGTAACCGGGCACAGCATAAATGAAGGTAAACCTCCGACGCGCACTGGAGAGCAGTTTGAGTTTCCGCTCGACATACTCGAGACTTTTCACGGTTTGATGCGTTTGTCCCGCCAATTCGTATTGGTGATTTTCCATCGCACAGCTGAACTGTTCACGCATCATCGCCAACGGTTCATCATTAAAGCCATCAAGAAAACTCTCTGCCGCACTCACCTGAGCATCATATTCAGCGCGTGTGCATCCGGCCGCGCAAGGGCCAGAGCAAGTCCCTACTTCGAACCGTAAGCAGCCCGGCCGATGCTCCATGGAAAACAATTCCAGTTGTTCAGCAAAATGAAAAACCTGCTTTTGCCCGCAGTCTCGCAATTGGAATACTTTGTTGAGCGAATCCACGGCTCGCTTCATCCGCCCAGCACCGTGAAACGGGCCCTCAACCGCCACACAGTCTGCCGGTGGCTCAGCAGATAAAAAGAAGGTTGACGGTGTACGCCCCAAACAGAGGTAAACCGGTCGTTGGCGTTTCGGGACACCCTGCACGTTCCATCGCGGGCTGAAACGCCGGATCAGCTGCTGCTCTCGAACCAAAGCGGCAAAATCACTGGGCTGCGTCTCCCAAATGATCGCACGCGTATTCTCAATGATCCGTCCACCTTTTTCATCTGCATTCGAATCCGCAAAATAGCTACCGAGCCGGGAACGAAGGGATTTACTTTTTCCCACATAAATCAGCCTCCCGTGCCGATCCAGCATTCCATACACACCGGGAACGCGTGGGCAAGATTGCGACACTCGCTGATGAAGCTGCTTTTTTGAGTTCGCGCCAATCAGATCAGTTGGGCGTGATGCGTGCGGATTGAACGGATTCGTTCCAAAGCAAAGCTCAGGTGAGTCTCGAATCATAACGCCCATGCGGACCATCCTTGCGTCCGGGTTGAAAGCAGCGAAGCTCATCCACGATTCGCTACGCGCAACTCATTACCAAAGTCAATCTCTCTGAACGTCACCAAAACGCTCAGATCCTATTATGCCCTATCTCGCTGGACATCACAGCGGTTTCTCAAACATCAATCAAAGGATCAATCTTGGCCGCGACAATGAAGTCGTTTTCGCTAAGCCCGCCGATGGCATGCGTGGTTAGCACGACCTCGAGGTGACGATAGCCTGTCAAATGTAAATCTGGGTGATGCTGCTCCTGCTCCGCAAGCTCCGCTATTCGATTCACTAGCTCAACCGCAGCGGGAAAATGCTTGCAATTCACCGAGCGTGCGATCGACTTTCCATCACCGCTGAGCGACCACCCGGATAAACCGGAGAGTAAATTGCTAGCTTGCTCAGCGGTCAGAGGCTCAACACCGCCCTCACAAGGAAGGCACTTCTTAGTACGCAAATTGGTACGCAAAATTTCCGTGGTTCTGTCAGCGTTTTCTGAGTTCACAACGATCCCCAAATTATGGACTTCCGATTCCGACGTATTCACATTTCTCGATCAGTGACACATCGCCTTTGAAGCATGACGTTCACACTTCAGCATCTAGCCACCACAACCCGATCACCTCAGCCTCACCGCCCGATTTGGTCGGCGAGCTCATCTGCTCCGTAGATCGAACGAAGCGACTCAATGATCCCAACGCCAGAAACGCTGACAGCTCTAGCCTGCTGATCCGTATAAAGGTAATCACTGGTCAGACTTTGGATGTTACCGTCAAAGATCAAACCAACTAGCTCGCCGTTTCGATCAACGACGGGGGAACCGCTGTTACCGCCGATGATGTCGGCCGTGCATACAAAGTTCAACTGAGTTGTGAGGTTCACTTTCTCCTGAGCATCCATCCAAGACTTTGGCAAATCAAAATCATCTTGACCTTGGTGAGCATCACTGTGCCTGTAGGCTCCGGAGAAATCAGTCGTAGGCTGAATCTGCTTGCCGTCTTCCAAGTAACCACTTACCACACCAAATGCGAGCCTAAGAGTGAACGTCGCATCGGGGTAACCGCCGGTGCCACGAACTTGGTTCGTCCCCTTTGTCACCAACGCATAAGCTTGCCGTTCGGTCTCCGCAACCTCTTCGTGAGCAGCTCGTAGACGCCGGTATTCGTCCTCCAGTTGCAAAGCCAAGCGAATCATGGGATCCGTACTTTCGCTGATTGCTTTCTGCCCGCCATCGAGAACTTTCTGGCGATTTTCGACTGGCAGCAATTCGGTTTGATTGACGAGAAATGCGGCGAGTTGTCGAGGACTTTTTCCATCGAGGACTCGCTGGACCAATTCGTCGTCGGCACCTCTCTTTTCTACCCACAACGAGATTTCATCGGCAAGCTTCACTTGCTCAAGATCCTCGTAGATCGGTGCGGTGCTGAGAAGCGATCGAAGAAGGGAGTCGCGTGACGCTTCGGTAAACCCACTCAGCCGATCCTCGATTGGCTTTTGATCCTCCGCCGCAATCAACACCAGATCCATAGCGATCTGAAAGAGACTGCTGCGAAAACTGACGG
>JAKMEW010000073.1 GCA_022425745.1 Rubripirellula sp. | reverse complement strand
GTCTGAGCCCGATGAACGCCCCTCCTGTACGACAGGAAAAAGCGATTTGGGAAGAAACGAAGAATAGCCTCCAAAGAGCACAGAATCTTCTAGAACAAGGTGCGATCTCCAAAGGTGAGTTCGACATCGCGTTTGCGAGTGAGCGTGCCGCGGAAGCGAGGCATGATGCTGCGTTAAATTCGGTGCAAGAAAAGATTGCCATGATCAACACGCGCGAAACCGAACTCGCGTTAGCGAAACACAACATCGCCGAAGCAACGATTCTTGCGCCACTGACCGGTTACATCCAATCGCGACTTGTTGCCCCCGGAACCTACCTTGCCGTTGGACAACCCGTTGCAACGATGGTAGCCACCGACCCGCTACGCTATCGCGGAACATTACCTGAGCGTTACGCCCAAAGACTAAAGCCGGGACTGAGTATCACCCTGAATCTCGCGTCTGTGTCGAATCCAATTACAGCAAGCATCACACGGGTCAGCCCCACCCTGGAAGACCAGAGTCGTGTGATCAGTTTTGAAGCGGATATAGCGAACCCGGATCAGGCGATTCGTGCGGGCTTGTTTGCAGAAGCCGAGGTAGAGATCGCACCGGAAGCCACCGCGATCGTAGTCCCCGCATCCGCGGTGGACTCTTTTGCGGGAGTACAGAAAGTGTGGAAAGTGGTTGAAGGCCGTGCTATTGAACAAGAAGTTCTCATCGGAATGAAAAGAAACGACCGCTTCGAAATCACGTCAGGACTTGAACCCGGTGACGAAATAATCGTCGATGCATCGAAGGGCAAACGCGCGAAGGTGGTCCCCACGGAAACCTTTAATACAGATCAGCTAACACCATCGAACGAACCGAACAACTAAAAAGGATTTGCCTTGTACTGGTTAGCTGAAGTTTGCGTCAAACGCCCAGTCTTTGCACTCATGCTCGTTGCCGCCTTGGTGGTTTCTGGACTGGTTGCATTCCCTCAACTGGGAGTCGATCGCTTCCCAAATATGGATCTACCTCAGATCTATATCAGCACGACCTATGTGGGAGCCGCTGCGGCGGAGGTGGAATCGGAAGTGAGTTCGGTGATTGAGGACTCCGTCGCGTCCGTTTCGGGTATCAATGAACTAAGATCGATTTCGTGGGATGGTCGATCGTTTGTCATCGTCACGATTGAATTGGATCGCGAAATTGATGCGGCGGTTCAAGATGTGCGTGATGCGGTCGCCGGAGTCATCAATCAACTCCCCCCCGGGCTAGATCCGCCAATTGTCAAGAAACGAGATCTCGACTCCTCTCCGATCATGACTCTCGCTGTCTCGGGAAACCGTTCCTCTCGAGAACTTTACGTTTTGGCAGATCGTTACGTCAAAAACGTCATTGAATCAGCACGCGGGGTTGCGGAAGTTGAAATCGCCGGAGCGGCCGATCGAGCGATTCAGGTGGATATCGACGCAAAACGACTCGCTGCCCACCAACTCTCAATCCTTCAGGTACGAGAAGCGCTGAATCGGCAAAATGCCGAAGTCCCCGGCGGGAGAGTTGACGAGGGCACGCGGGAACGAGCTCTCAGAACACTCGGTCGCGTCAGCCAATCGTCTGAGTTCAAGGACCTGGTGATCACCAATATCGATGGCCACCCGATTCGCCTGAGTGACCTTGGAACCGTACAGGACACCACAAAAGAAGTTCGAACACTTGCCCGCATGAACGGCCAACCGGCTGTCGTCATGCAAATCCAAAGGCAATCCGGTGAGAACACGGTTGCCGTGATCGAAGCAATCAAAGAAAGGCTACCGCGCTGCAGTGAACTCCTTCCCGACGACGTAGAAGTGACCGTCATCCAAGACCAATCACGTTACATTCTCGAAGCATTGCATGAAATCCAAAGGCACCTCATTTCCGGAAGCCTCTTGGCGTGCCTCACCGTTCTGCTCTTTATGAAGTCATGGCGGTCAACACTCGTGGCATCGGTGGCGATCCCCGCTTCGATCATCGCGACGTTTGCCTTCATGAAATGGTTTGACTTCACCCTTAACAATGTCACCATGCTGGCACTGGTCTTGATGGTTGGGGTGGTCATCGATGATGCAATTGTCGTGCTGGAAAATATCTTTCATTGCATCGAAGAAAAGGGACTCTCGCCCCACCAAGCGGCAATTCAGGGCACGCAGGAGATTGGACTTGCTGTATTAGCGACGACAATGTCGTTGGTGATCGTTTTTTTGCCAGTCTCGTTTCTCTCGAGCGTCACGGGTCGCATGCTCTTTGAATTTGGTGTGACCGCAAGCATCGCGATATTGATTTCAATGCTCATCAGTTTTTCGCTGACGCCCATGATGTGTAGCAAACTGCTGAAGCAGGAACCACAAATCGCCGGTGAATCCCGAGCCGATCGGCCGAGATCTCGACGTGGGTTTTACGGCATCATTGAATCGCTCTACCTTTGGTTCCTCGAAAAATCTCTCAGGTTTCGCTGGGTCACACTCGCAATGGTCATTGGAGTGATCGCCTGCAACGCACCGTTAATGGAACTGGTCAAACGAGACTATGTGCCACTGAATGTCGATGAGTCTGAATTTGAGGTGCGCGTCGAAGCGAGACAGGGAGCAAACATGGCCGCGATGCGTGAAACCATTGATATGGTGGAACGCAAACTGCAAAGCATCGATGGAATCCAGACTTCGCTAACCACGCTGGGGACGCGCAGTGGTGGGGACATCAATCGCGCAGGGATTTTTGTACGTCTTGTTGACAGCCAGGTTCGCACCTTTTCTCTTTCGCGACTTTGGCGAGAAACCCTTGCCGGCAACCCCGCCAAGGCTTGGGACGGGAACTACTCGCAACGCGATAAGATGTCTGAAGTGCGTCGCACGCTCAACACGATCCCAGATGTCAAAATTTCGGTTCGCAACCTCACCTCACTCAGACAAGGCGCACCGGTTGATATCGACATGGCGATCACCGGTCCAGATGCCAAAAAATTGCTTGAATTCAGCGGAAAACTAAAGCAACGCGCCGAAGAAATCCCCGGCATCGTTGATGTCTACTCGACGCTCCAAATTGATAACCCGGAACTCCTTGTCTCAATCAATCGTGAACGAGCCGCGGCACTGGGAGTTGAAGTCAGGGAACTAGCCGAGACGCTTCGCGTTGCTGTGGGT
>JAKMEW010000064.1 GCA_022425745.1 Rubripirellula sp. | reverse complement strand
CTTTGCTTGGGCGGCTGATACGCATTGTACGCTTGAGGTGAATTGCCGCCTTGCAAATTGGAGGAAACAGCGCTTTTCGCATCAACCTGTCCAGCGGGCGATTCGGATCCCACTGCTGATTGCTGAGGATTGCGAAATGCCTGATAAGGCTCAGGAGGGAAAAGGTTCCCCCTGAATTGAGACAACAGCGAGTTGCGTCCGCTCCCCTGCCCGAGCCCCAAGAGGGAAGACCTGTTGCTCACTGCTGTAGTCGAATCGCTGCCACGGTCACTTGGCTGATCCAATGACTGGTTCAATGCCTGCTGCTGCAGTGCTTCGGCTTGTTGCTGCAAGGCCTGAGCTTGCTGTTGAAGATTCTGTGCTTCCCGCTGCAGAGTTTGCTGATTCAACGACAGCTGATCTGTGGTTGGAAAAAAGGATTGCACTTGATTTCGCCAAACAGCAGCGGCGGAGTCACTTGATGACGTGCTGCGGTTCAGGTTCAGTGGTGGGAATTGTCGCATCCAATCCGTAAAGCGGCTTCCAATCGGCCGAGAGCCATCTCGCAACCAGAACGGTCGCCATGCATTTGAACCCGCGGCGGTACCCGCATTGACCCCGGTGCCAAGAGCGAGATTGCTGAGAGGATTCGCGTTTGGCCCATTCGACGGTGCTGCCGGAAGGTTTGCTGACTGGCCAATTCCAGCAGAAGTATTCCCAGGCCTCAGAGTGACACTCGGTGAGTTCGAGGGCGCAGTGAGCGACACCGACGGCGCAGTGATGGCGTTACCCTCTAGAATGGACACCGCTGCCGGTGAAGACTGACTAGCAGCCGAGGCAGAAGCGTCCGTTGGGACTGAGGCAACGCTGTAGGTTGAATCGCTACGGTCCTGCGATGCAGACAGATCAATCTCAGCCGCTACCCAACCCGAAGCAGTCCGGCCAATTCCGTTGATCGGCGCCAGCCTCGATTCGTACCGCTGTCCACTGCCGCTGGGTGCTGTCAGGCTCGAGCGAGTGACCTCTTGGGCAGAAACGAACTCTGTGGGCTGAACACACCAATTTGCGAACAAGCCGACAATCAGAACCGTGGTGATCACAGGTTTTGGAAAATGCATCTGCAGATCCAAGGGCTAATGGATTCGAAATAAACGGCAAAACTCCCACAAGTGGAGGTCTTCGTTTCACCATGGTCAATCATTGCTTGAGAAACTCCAAAGGAAAGTGTGCAGTTTCCCAATCAATGGTTCAGCGAGTAGGGATTACGCAAAAAGTGACGGCACTACCGATCCGTTATGACGCCCCCGCTCACACTGAGGGCAGCGGGACGAACTGCCAGTTTCAACTCGGAGCTTGCCAACTGCCAAGGTGACACAGGGACGGCCAAAGGGATCTCAGCACGCGAACAAAAAACAAACACAAACCCATACGCCGCATAGACTTACAACAAAAAAAAAAGGAACGGCACGCGGGTTGCTGTGAAGGGGATTCGAACGGTGTTGCTCTGCCAGCAATGCGGCATTGCCATCGTCCTGTTCGAAGCTAGAAGAAGGTAATTACGACCAAATCTGGCGGATTTTTAACCTAACAGCACAATCACACCCACGTGACACCTTTCATGAAAGCCTCGCTTGCAGGCTTTTGGGGGGTCGAGCGGAAACATTGACGATCTACAGGAGAATCACGTCGTGGCAAAGCAAATCGTTTTCGACGACGACGCACGCGGCCCACTGTTGGCCGGCGTCAGCAAATTGGCGCGAGCCGTTAAAAGTACATTAGGTCCACGTGGCCGAAATGCCGTGCTGGACAAAGGTTGGGGATCACCCAAAGTCACCAAGGACGGTGTGACCGTCGCCGAAGACATTGAATTGGATGATCCGTTCGAGAATCTTGGCGCACAACTCGTCAAGGAAGCTGCCAGCAAAACCAACGACGTGGCAGGTGACGGCACCACCACAGCGACCATTCTCAGTGAAGCCATCTTCCGTGAAGGCTTGAAAATGGTTGCGACCGGTGCTGACCCAATGGCTCTTTCCCGTGGTATCAGCAAAGCCGTTAGTGTCGCTTCGGAACAGATTCAAAAGATCGCTAAGCCGATCCAAGAGAAGAGCAAATCGGAGATCAAGCAAGTCGCGACCATCGCAGGAAATAATGATCCTGAAATTGGCCGGGTTCTTGCGGACGCGTTCACCAAAGTTGGCAAGAACGGTGTGATCACCGTTGAAGAAGGTCGCTCCAACGAAACGACCGTCGATGTGGTTGAAGGTATGCAGTTCGACCGCGGCTTCCTCTCGCCTCACTTCGTTACCAATCAGGACGATGTAAGTGTTGAACTGGAAGATTGTCATATCTTGTTGTTCGAGGAAAAGATTAGCAACAACAAGAAAATGATCCCGCTCCTCGAAGCAGTGAGCAAGGCGAAGAAGCCATTGCTGGTGATCGCAGAGGATGTCGAAGGCGAAGCCCTTGCGACCTTGGTTGTGAACAAAATGCGAGGCATCATTTCGGCCGCAGCAGTCAAAGCCCCCGGATATGGCGATCGACGCAAAGCAATCCTGGGTGACATTGCTGTACTTACCGGCGGAAAAGCGATCTTCAAGGATTTGGGCATCGATCTTGAAAGCGTTCAGCTTGCGGATCTGGGACGAGCCAAAAAGGTTCGCATCACCAGTGAAGCGACCACCATTGTCGGTGGAGCAGGCAGCAAGTCGGATATTGAAGGACGCGTCGAGCAGATCCGTCGTGAAATCGATCTAACCGATAGCGAGTACGACAAAGAGAAACTTCAAGAACGGCTCGCGAAACTAGCCGGCGGAGTAGCTCAGATCAACGTCGGAGCTGCGACGGAAACAGAAATGAAAGAACGCAAGGCATTGATCGATGATGCTCGCGCGGCAACTCAAGCGGCCCTAGAAGAAGGTATCGTTCCCGGTGGTGGCACCACTCTGCTACGGTGCCGTGCTGCTGTGGAAAAGCTCGAGAAGCAGACCGAAGGCGATCAGAAGCTAGGGGTTCGCATCATCCGAAATTGCTTGGATCAGCCTTTGCGAGCGATCGCCAACAACGCTGGTCTAGACGGAGCAGTGGTGGTGAATCGTGTCTTGCAACTCAAGGGAAAAACCGAAGGCTACGATGCGAATGCCGAGAAGTACTGCGACCTTCTTGCCGCGGGGATCGTTGATCCCGCCAAAGTCGTTCGCACCTCTCTTACCAATGCAGCTAGCGTTGCTTCACTGCTCCTGACCACCGAGTCGCTTGTCACTGAAATCCCTGTTGATGAAGAGCCAGAGAATGGTGACCACCATCATGACCACGGCGGTGGCATGGGTGGAATGGGCGGAATGGACATGGGAGGAATGGGTGGCATGGGAGGAATGGGTGGCATGGGCGGCATGATGTAATCAAGCCCACCACGCTGAACGAACCTATTCGTTGCGAATACAACCAATCATTAAAATTTCAAATCATTAAGAAGTAATCAATCATGGCAAAATTAAACCTTCGACCTCTAGACGATCGTGTTGTTGTCCAACCCTGCGAAGCAGAAGAAACCACAGCGGGCGGAATCGTCCTTCCCGATTCGGCCAAAGAAAAGCCGCAGCGTGGTACCGTCGTTGCGGTCGGCCCTGGTCGCCTTCTAGATAGCGGCAATCGCGGCGAAATGACCGTTTCCATCGGTGACACCGTGATCTACGGCAAGTACGGCGGAAGCGATATCGAAGTCGACGGACAAGAAATGAAGATCCTTCGCGAGGGAGATATTCTCGCCAAGCTTCTCTAAGTCGGTCCGTTCATTTCGGAAAGCCTCATAGCAATAAATTTTATTGAAGGAATACTTTCGTGGCAAAACAACTACTTTTTGACGATCATGCTCGATCGCGGATGTTAGCCGGTGTGAACAAACTGGCTGATGCAGTAGCGGTGACCATGGGACCAACCGGTCGGAATGTCATCATCGATAAGTCCTTCGGCGGCCCAACTGTCACCAAAGATGGTGTGACTGTCGCTAAGGAAATCGAACTGGAAGATCGGTTCGAAAACATGGGTGCAAAACTCGTTATCGAAGTTGCTCAGAAAACGAGTGACCTCGCTGGCGACGGCACCACCACCGCGACGGTGATGGCGAGAGCGATCTTCAAGGAAGGTCTTCGCAACATTGTCGCAGGCAGCAACCCAACCGCGATTCGTCGTGGAATCGATAAGGCAGTCGCAGCTGCGAGTGCTCACCTGATCAGCATGGGTCGCCCAGTCAAGAACAAAGAAGAAGTGGCCAACGTCGGTGCGATCTCTGCAAACAACGATCAAGAGATTGGTCAACTGCTTGCCGATGCACTTGAGCGAGTTGGCAAGGACGGCGTAATCACGGTCGAGGAAGGCAAGAGTCGCGGCACTGAAGTCAATTACGTTGACGGGATGCAGTTCGACAAGGGCTACATTTCTCCGTACTTCATCACCGATCCCGGCACGATGGAAGCGGATCTCGACAATGCTTTGGTTCTTCTTTACGAAAAGAAAATCAGCAACATCCGTGACCTCGTTCCACTGCTCGAGAAATCAGCTCAAACCGGCCAACCTCTGTTGATCATCGCAGAAGATGTGGACGCTGAAGCATTGACACTCCTTGTGGTCAATAAACTTCGAGGAACCCTCAACGTTTGTGCCGTCAAGGCCCCTGGCTTTGGTGATCGTCGCAAAGCAATGCTCGGAGACATCGCGACCCTGACCGGTGGAACTCTGATCAGCGACGACCTCGGGATCCAACTTGAGAACGTCACTCTTGATCAACTGGGCCGCGCGAAAAAGGTCACCGTCGATAAAGGTAATACCACCATCGTCGAAGGTGCTGGCAAGCGTGCGGACATCGACAAACGAGTTTCTCAGATTCGTGCACAGATCGAACAAACCGATAGTGATTACGACAAAGAGAAATTCCAAGAGCGTCTAGCTAAGTTGGCCGGTGGCGTTGCTGTTATTAGCGTTGGTGCTGAAACCGAAGCGGAAATGAAGCAGACCAAGGCTCGACTTGAAGATGCTCTTCACGCCACACGTGCCGCAGTGGAAGAGGGAATTCTTCCAGGTGGTGGAGTTGCGTTGGTTCGCTGCACCGAAGCGCTGGAAGCCATCAAGAGCTCACCACTGAAAGACGAGTCCGGCGCTACGCTCGTTGCGAGTGCAAAGGGTGACGAGAAGATTGGTGTTGATATCGTTCTTGGTGCTCTCGATGCTCCAATGCGTCAGATCGCTGACAACGGCGGCATCGATGGCAGCGTCGTTGTTGACGAAGTCCGCGGAAAGGCAACCAACATTGGGTACAACGCCAACTCAGGTGAATATGGAGACATGTTCAAAGCGGGTGTCATCGACCCAGTCAAAGTGGTTCGAACAGCATTGACCAACGCGGGTAGCATCGCGGGTCTTATGCTGACCACCGAAGCCCTCGTAACCAACTTCGAGGACGAGGACAAAGAGAAGCGTCCCGTTGAAGGCGTTGTCGCCTAGTTAAAGATTCGAATTGTCCCCATCTTACGATCTGGTTCACCGATCTTTGTGGGGAAGTTCCTGTGAGATCATGACGGGTCGCCTGCTGAATGAATTGGCAGGCGACCCGTTTGAATTTACGCATCGCCAAACCGTCCCCTATCTGCCGCAACATTCCCAACGGAACACCTGGCAGGAGATCGCCGAGGAATCATGGCCGAGAAAACCTGCTACTACGAAGTGCTCCGCGTTGAACGGTCAGCTTCGAAAGCAGAAATCGACCGCGCTTACCGAAAGCTTGCCATCAAATACCATCCCGATAGCAATCGTGATGACGAGACAGCTGTCGAGAAATTTAAAGAGGCAACCGAGGCTTACGAAGTTCTAAGCGATCAAGAGAAGCGAGAACGATACGATCGACATGGTCACGCCGGCGTGGATGGGGTTCACCAATTCAATGATGTCGAGGATATCTTCGAGGCGTTTGGTGACCTCTTTGGCGGCGGGATGTTCGGCGATCTTTTTGGATCACGGGGTGGTGGCCGAAGCCGACGAGCACGACGTGGTGCTGATCTGCGTTGTAACGTCACCCTCACTCTCGAAGAAGCAGCTCGTGGAGTCGAGAAGGAAATCTCTTTCCGACGTCGCTCACGCTGCGAC
>JAKMEW010000018.1 GCA_022425745.1 Rubripirellula sp. | reverse complement strand
TCCTGGAGCAGCTTCATTGCAGACTCGCTTTATCATTTTGAGTCAAGTAAAAAGCCCCGCGTTCACTGCTCTAGCAAACGCGGGGCTTCTACCGCACGCCCCGTGCGAGAAGGGGTGAGGCACTGGGTGGTTTTTCAAGGAATGTGCGGTGCAGGATATTTCTTTCGGCCTTTACCACGTCCACCGCCGGAAAAGAGAAGAGCCGCAACACCCGAGACGTGAGGACATGCCATCGACGTTCCGCTCAGGTAGGCATAACTGCTACCGGGATACGTTGACAGCATGCTTGACCCTAGTGCAACACCAACCCCGGTGAGTGAGGCGGCGATAGTCCCCGCACAATGGGTTCTGTGATACTGGTCATCGTAAGGATCCGCGTCATTGTTCACAAAGTCGTAACCTCCCGCGTAGACTGCGGCAAGATCGGAGTGCTTGTTGGAATAGCTCATCGTGCGAACTTCAGAATTTGGTGTTGGTGAATTAAGGCAACATCGGTGCCAAAAAGTAGAATCGTTAAATACATGTTGAACGGAGGCGCCATGCGCCTTGAAAAACGGTGTTTTTGCGATTCAGCCTGAGAGGAAAAATTTCAGGGATGGAATTTGCGATTTCTCAGATCGAGACAATCATCTCTCGTGCGATAAAAAATGTGGCCCGATGGACTCGAATCAAGGTGGCGTCGATTTGTTTAGGCTTCCCACTTTTGGCTGAACAACGGTTCTTCTTGGAATGTTATAGCTTGGGGGATCAGATTGTTTCCCTCCTATCGACTTCGAAGTAAAACAGGCATGACACAGGCATACAAAACTGGTGGTTACATTCTTTTTCTGCTCGGCATCTACGTCTATGTCACACAGATTGCACCTCTGACTCGCGAGGTGGCTAAGGAAAAGGAGATCTACAAAAAGGCCAGTGAAAACACTCGCCGCGGGCAGTACTACCTCGGTGTCTCGATTTTAATGGAGGAGGGTGACCCGGAGCTCGCACTGAAATGGTTCCGAGAATCAGCGGAACGACGCTTTGTGCCTTCAATCAAAAAGCTGACGCTCACAGAAGGATTAAATTCCGGTAGCGATGCGGTCAAGTGGAGCTTGGTGAATCGTCACTACGAAGCGCTCACGGAAGGAAGGGCAGGTGCGAAGGATCAAAGCTGGAGATTGATCCGACAGGAGGTAGGTAAACTCTCACCAGCCGAGATCGCAGACGCGGCGAATGGATTTCGAGACTTCGCAGAAACGCTGAAGAACGGGTTTTATGTCAAGAGCGGCGAATTCCTAGCCGGCGCCGAGGATCGGGTCTATGCCAGACGGGGAAAGTTCACGTTTTGGAAAGAGCAGTGGGATCAGTTTGCGGACATTGTTTCAGAAGCACGGAGATCGCCAAGGAAGGTTGGTGATCAAGCTGACGAGGAGCAGTGGCAGGCATGCGAAGATGTCCTGAGGGAAAGACGCGAAATCGTCCGCTAGTAAATCGGCTTCTTAGTAGAATCGCTGAATCTTTTTTGCGTTGTGATTTAGACGCAAGGCGAACGTGCTTGACTGTCACAGCCACGAACGGTTCCGGATGATTCTAATCTTCCAGGATCTGATGAAGTTGTTCAGGCTTCATCGTGGCTCCATCGCGGTCGAGGAACTGAATCTCGCCGGTGTCTATCTTCTGCTTCAAGTTGCGAGAGAACCGCTGTTTGTAACTGGCAACTCCCGAGGCAACCCCTGCCGCGATACCGACTGCTAAACCGATCGCAAAGCCCCCGCCGAAGCTGACTTCCGCGATGATACTAAGACTTTCAATCATTGCCATAACCCCTGTCGTAGTGAAGAACTCAAGTAATTAACGTTTGTGGTCGCCCACGACCCGCCTCGGCGAGATCGGTTAAGCGTTGGCGATGAGTTGGTCTGGTCAAAACTTGATTCCTCCCACTCGTAAACATTACCGCTCAACCCCATGGTGCCGTAGGCGTTCAAGCCGCCCGCCTGATCCACGTCCGCAGGCCCCGTCGCCGTCGCTTCATTAAATACAGCCGTGTTGTCAGTCGCACCGCTCGTCGAAAACTTATAGGCTGCTGAGTATCCATGGCTCGTGTTCAGCCAGTTCACAAA
>JAKMEW010000003.1 GCA_022425745.1 Rubripirellula sp. | reverse complement strand
GTGGAGACGGAGTCAATGTAAAAGTCCTGCCCGTCTACATCTTGTGAATCATTGGCAAGGAGATCAAAAGACGCCTCAACATCGTCTTCGACGATATTGAATGAATCATCCGCTGCGGTTGGGGGATTGTCGGGATTGACCACTGTGACCGTCACATCCACTTCTTGTTCGGCCGTGCCATCGCTGAGTGTGTAGGTGAAGGTGTCGGTGCCGGAGAAGCCAGATGCTGGCTGATAGAAAATACCAATTCCGTCCGGCGCAATTGAAATGGAAGCACCATTGGCCGTTGTGCCGCTAGGAGTCAGGCCGGTAACTTTCAGCGTTTCCCCAACGTCCGGCAATGATGAATCGTTGTTGAGCACATTGAGGAAGTTGTTGCCAGATTCTTGGTTGACCGTCAATTCATCAGCGATGCCAACCGGAGGGTCATTTACTGCTTGAACCGTTACTGTGACCGTGGCGGTTTGCTGGATGCCGGATGTATCACTCACGCGGTAAGTGAACGTGGAGGTGCCGTTGAAGTCAGCAGCCGGTGTGAAGGAAACGATTCCCGCGTTCAGGGCCGTTGATCCGCCTGCATCGGGTTGGCTAACCTCGATGACTGTGAGGTTGCCGCTACCAGAGATGACTTGATCATTCTCCAGTACGTTGATGATAGTGCTGCCCGAATCTTCTGCAACAGTGACGCTGTCATCCGCCACGGTGAAGCTTTGGCCAATGTTCAACGCCACACTCCCGTAGCTGATTGCTGAGGCCGGGATCTGCTCGTCGATTCCAAACATCAGGAATTCACTGTTGGCATCATCCGCTGGATCGCTGAGGAAGTTAACGGTTCCATCCGCGATCGCTTTGAATTGGACGCTTGCAATATGGCTCTCGGCAACATTCGATGCAGCAATCGAACTGCTAACTGCCCCGAGTTCATTGATTTCTCCGCTGAGGACGGTTCCTTTCTGCAAGACCCCAAATCCTGAACCGAATTCAATTTCCGTGCCTGATTCGACCTGAACAAGATTTGCATCAAACAGAATGTCGGCGTAGGCACCGTAAATTCCTGGTTGCGTGAAGGCGCGCGCATCGACCGCAATCATCTTCACTAGAAACGAATCGCCAACCGCTAGCGAATCGATTGTGTTACCAGACAGGTCCGTTAGTTCGAGTCGAACTTCAGCAGTCGGTGCTTCGTTGACCGTAATGGTCAACGTCTCGGTTCTCACATTGCCAGCAATATCCGTGAGAGAGATTTGAACATCATGGTCGCCGAGCTGACTTGCAATTGGTGTCCAGCTGATGACTCCCGTTGTCTCACTGATCGACAGACCGCTCGGTCCTGAGACGACGGAATAAAGGAGACCACTACCTTCTTCGCTGCTGATGAGGTCAGTTGAGAAGGCACGCCCAACGTTGGCCTGGGTTGATGCGGTTGCAATGACCGATGCTGGGGGAGTGGTGTCGTAGATGAGATTGAGCGTCGGTGAATCCGCGCTGAAAACTCCTCCTAAGGCTTGATAGGCGGCGAGTTGATAATTTCCATCACCCAACGCAGCGATGTTACTCGTGGTGATGATTGCGTTTCCTCCCGAAGCGGTTCCCGTGCCAATGATGGTCGAGGAGGTAGTTTCCACAATATTAACGGTCGCTCCATCGGTTACACCCGAGATCAGGAATGACAGAGCTCCCGTTCGCGTGATGTTATCGGAATTGCTTGATCCCGAATCGCTTCCCGTGCTGAGGTCGATCGAGGTGGGGGCGGGCAGTGTGTCTGCCTGAAACACAAAAGACACTCGCTGGGTATCGGCATCACTCGCTCCGTTGCCGACAACACCGCTGCCGGGCGCAACGCCGACCTGAGCAGTGATGGTGCCAATGAACCCACTTGCAGGTGTGACGGTGACCTCACCTGTTTGAGAGTCGACCGAGACGGTGCCGTTAGCTGCTGCGGAGAGTGACTGACCAAAGTAAGTCACCGCATCGCCCTCGATGTCAACGCTGCTGAGTTGCAACTGAGTAGGCGTATCGACCGATGAAGTCACTGTATCGGGTAGGTCATTGAGGTAGGGCTGACTGTTGGCCGTGTCAGCGGTCACCGTTACATCGAATGATTCAACCGATGTATTGCCGCTCTGGTCTGTCACTGTCACTGTCACCGAGGTGGTGCCTGTTGACGATCCAGTCGGCTTGAACATGATCACGGAATTTTCCGTGTCATTGAAAACGTCGATCGTGGTGATGCTCACATCATTAAGCGGTTTGTTGGAAGCGTTGACAGCGGTGCCGCTGATCGCTTCACGCACGTGAGACCCTTCCACCAATTGGCCGAATACCGAGTGGTTGTAGTCAAGCCAACGCGTTGGAACTTCGGTCACAAAAAACTGCGAGTTGTTGGTGTCGTCAGATGATTTGGCGAATGACAAAACACCTTCCCGGTTATGCTGCAGTTCGGGGTGGAAGTCATCATCAAAGTTCCCAAGGCTCGATCCACTCGTTCCCGTGCCGGTTGGATCTCCACCTTGAATCATGAAGTTGTCGATCACGCGGTGGAATATGATTCCATCGTAGAATCCATCTTCCGCGAGCTGGATGACTCGACCCGACGCAGTTTCGGCCCGCTGCTCGAAGAGTTCGAAGACCATGTCGTCGTAACCATTGAGGTCGATGCGAATGGATCGGTTCCCACTGAGCACGGTCGCTTCCACCAAGCTGGGGTCACTGACGGTGACCGTGACGGTGAGTGCTTCACCGGTCGGAGAATAAGCGTCAATCGGTACATGTAGCGGCGAACCAATTTGAACGGTCTGGTTTCCAACGGTCAGGAACGAAGGGTTGACGCCTTGCGGGATAGCGACCCCACTCAAATCACTTAGAGCTTGAAGTGTTTGAACTCCGGTCACTCGCGTGCCATCAGCAAACTCCCAAGTGGGAAATGTTTCAATATTTTCACCCACGCCGGTGGAATTAAGGCTTCGGTCTGGGTTGGTCACTTCAATGAAAGGTAGGAACTCAGATCCATCTTCGAAAAGCTGTTTCTGTTCCGTACAGAAAGTGCACCATGCAGCTCCGTAATATTTGGCACCGGACGCTGAGAGATCTTTGGCGAATTGAACCAAGTCGGGTGCTGCTTCACCTTCGGCTGTGGTCGTTGTCTGAAAAGCTGCTGCAGTGGTAACTGCCGTAGACACCTCCGCACTGCTGCTCGTCAGATCCAAGTCGGTTGTCACGCCATCGGTAAAAAGCAGATCCGCGTCACCAGCGAGCATGGCACGTTTTTCAAGAGACTCGAGTAGCAACCTGCCTCGACGCGGATCAGTCTCGTCGTCCTTTCTTGACCAAGGTAACGCATCAAAAAGTAGACGCTGGAGGAGATTCCGGCGAAGATTTTTTCGGTTTGTGCTTAGGGACATGAATTGAGCTCTACTTTTCATTATCTCTTTCGCGCCCGCTCAAACTGAGTCGAGTTCATTCGGGCTTGTGTTTTGGTTCAATCTCTCTCGAGATGAATTGAATTGCACGAAATCTTTCCCCTTAGATAGGGGGTGTGCTTCTTGGGTTCTTTCCGCTTCTGTATTTACAGATCCTCTTGATGACTTTCGACACCGAAGCAGGCACAAAATCAGTGAATCCGCTACAACCGCTAAACTTTGCCACTTCAATCTAGGCACAAATACACGCTGTGCTCGGATGGCTAGGTGAAAAGCGAGCAAAACCGGTTTGCGTATGCTTCAGGCAGGCAACGCCTGAGACGCGAGCGATCCAGCTGGAGTTCCCTCTTCAACCAGTCACTTGAAAATGCAGGTGATCGAGATTGATTCTAGCTCGCATCGCAAAAATGGCACTTTTGAAGGGGGGTATCCGGGAGAATCTTTCAAAGTATCGCGTCTTGGATCGAAAAAACAGATTGCAGCGGTAGCAGTTCGGCCAGCGTTGCTAGCTCGATCAGAGGTCCGCAATGCAGCCTTTTTACCTCGCAAATCCAACTGCCCGCTGCAGCCGTTGGCCAGTAGAATTGGGACGCTGGAGGTCTTTTCGATCAGCGGGCGACAGAAGCAAGCTAATGAGAAAAGTTTTTTATTGGGGCAATCACGCCAGACAGTTGGTTGGTGTGCAGCTTTTACTTCAGCCAGTCGCAGCGTTTAATTCAGCTAGCCGCAGGGCTTCCGCGAGACTCTGGATCTGTGGCACTGACAGATTTTCCGCTCGTGATGTTTCATCGTAGCCGAGAGACTTCAGCACTTCGTCCACTTGTTCTTTGGTGAGTGTTTGCTTGGTTGCACTGGCCACCACGCTGCGTAAGAACTTTCGGCGGTGAAAGAACAATGAACGCACAGTTTGGTGAAAGTGCTTTAGATCCGCAAATTGATCCCGAACACCTGGGATGCTTTCAAGCTTGAGAATTGCAGAATGGACCTTTGGCCTTGGCCAGAAGACATTGGGGGAGAGAATCCGAACGATTTCAGCTCGGCAGACCGATTGAATCCAGATGCTCAGGGCGCTGTAATCTTTAGTCCCCGGTTCAGCAATGATGCGATCTGCCAGCTCCTTTTGAATGGTTACCACCATGGCGTCAGGGTGGGGTGTTTCATGAAGTAAGTTACTGATGATTGGTGTTGCAACGTTGTAGGGAAGGTTTGCAACGAGCAGGAACCTCGCTTCGGGGCCAATCCTGTTCATTGCCTCGCGGATTTGTTCCATCAGGTCGGAGCGAAGCGAATTTTTGTTGCGTAGTGCGTCACCGTGTATGAGTCGAATATTGGGTCGCCCCGCCAATTCTTCGGTGGCTAGGCGATGGAGGTTGTTGTCAATTTCGACCGTCAGCACCGCTCCGGCTTGATCTGAAAGTCGAGTGGTGAGTGATCCGACGCCAGTACCAATCTCGAGTACAACGTCGGTTTTCCGCAGTTCTGCTGATCGAGCAATGAGATCAACCAGATTCAGATCGATGAGGAAGTTCTGTCCAAATCGGGAAACAGGCCTGAGACCGGCTGCTTTCAGACGCTTGGAAAGGTAGGTTGCAGTTTGACGCGAGTCGCTCAATGCTTTGATCCTTTTTGGTCGTTGGCGTGATCGGTTGTCTCGTTGGCGGATTGAATCCCCAAGCTTCGCTGGACGTATTTCGCCAAGACATCGGTTTCCAGATTCACGGAGTTGCCAATTTGGCGACTGCCGAGGGTGGTGACTTCGAGAGTATGAGGAATGAGGGCGACCGAGAACGAGTCTGAATCTGCATCCACCACCGTGAGGCTCACACCATCGTTTGCGATTCTGCCTTTGCTTGCCACTTGTGTGGCGAGGGAGACTGGCAGTGGAAAGCGTAGGTTGGCCCAAGGCGGGTCTTCGCGACGGTCGATCAGAGTGCCCAGTGCATCCACGTGACCGGTAACGTAGTGACCCCCGAGGCGGTCACCGACGGCGAGTGACCGTTCCATGTTGACTTTGGAACCAGGCTGCAGTTTACCGAGATTGGTTCTCGAGAGCGTTTCCTCCCCAGCTTCGAAATCTAGCTCGTCTCCGTTGATTTCAATCACCGTCAAGCAGCAACCGTTGATACAGATACTGTCACCGAGTTGTGCCCCTTGGGCGGTGATTCCCGAGGCGATTCGGAGACGGCAACCGGGGGGTTGTTCGAGCCGTTGAACAATCGTCCCCATTGTTTCGACAAGTCCGGTGAACATGGTTTTTGACGTTCTGAGTTACGAGGTACAGGATTGGGATGAGATTGTTGCAGGAGCTGCGGAGATTTGCTACTCGCCAAACGCGGCAATCTCATCGTGAATCGAGTCCGAGATCAGTGACCCATTCGGTTTTTACGATTAAACGGCGAAAGCAGCGTTATGTTTTGGGGAACTGCTTGATGCCGGGTAGCCAGTTTTCCCAGCATGGAACAAAATGCCACTCCAAAACGAGAAACCAATCTTATTTTAGAACAATCCAAGCAGAGGTTCCCATGACGTTAATTGAAGCAATCCACGCTCGTCAGATTCTTGACAGTCGCGGAAATCCAACGGTTGAGGCAGAAGTCCTGCTGAGCGATGGTAGTTTCGGACGTGCCGCAGTTCCCAGTGGTGCCAGCACCGGAGCACATGAGGCTTGGGAGTTGCGTGATGGCGACAATGCAGTCTTTCTCGGGAAAGGCGTTTCGCAGGCCGTGGCGAATGTCAACGAAAAGATCGCCGGAGCACTCCAAGGGATGGAAGGCACCGATCAAGCTGGAATCGACGCAGCGATGCTCGCTCTTGATGGGACTCCCAACAAGAAAAGCCTCGGTGCTAACGCAATTCTCAGTGTCTCCTTGGCAACCGCGCACGCGGCAGCTCAAGCCACCGGTCAGCCTCTTTACCGGTACCTCGGTGGCGCTGGCGCTCGTCTTCTACCTGCTCCGATGATGAACATCATCAACGGTGGTGAGCACGCTGACAATTCTGTGGATGTTCAAGAATTCATGGTGATGCCACTCGGTTTTGAGCGTTTCAGCGACGCTCTTCGTGCGGGCACCGAAGTTTTTCATCATCTGAAAAAAGTTCTGTCCTCAAAGGGTTACAACACAGCAGTGGGTGATGAAGGTGGTTTTGCTCCTGACTTGAAAAGCAACCAAGAGGCACTTGATGTTATTCTGCAGGCAATTGATCAGGCCGGTTACAAGGCAGGCGAGCAGATCTGGATCGCACTGGATGCGGCTTCCACCGAGTTTTACAACAGCGAGACCGGAAAGTACTCCATCGATGGTAACGAGCTCAGCGGTGATGAAATGGTCGATTTCCTCGCTGAATGGTGCAGTAAGTACCCCATTTGCAGCATCGAGGATGGTTGCGCGGAAGATGATTGGGATACTTGGAAAAAACTCACCGATAAAGTGGGTGACTCGGTGCAACTGGTTGGTGATGACTTGTTCGTTACCAATGTCGAGCGACTCCAAAGAGGGATTGACCAAGGAATTGCAAACAGCATCCTGATCAAGGTCAATCAGATTGGTACTCTGACTGAAACCATTGATTCCATTCAGCTTGCCGCACGAAATAACTACACTTCAATTTCAAGTCATCGAAGTGGCGAGACCGAAGACTCGACCATTGCCGATCTCGCTGTTGCCCTGTCGACCGGTCAAATCAAGACGGGTTCAGCTAGCCGTAGTGATCGTATGGCAAAGTACAATCAGTTGCTGAGAATCGAAGAGATGCTTGGTGACTCCGCCCTGTACGGTGGCCCATTATTCCGGCACAAGTAACCTGCGTTGGCTGACTGTCAGCCGCGATGTAAGTTGAAAACGACAACGATGTAGCGACCGTCATACTCGCTGCATCGTTTTTTTATGGCCATTCGTCATGTGGTGTGCCTAGCGTACCAGTCGTTGGTTGGTTCGGTGGTGGTTGGTTGATATAAAGGTTGCGCAGGCATCGCGTACCGATTTCGCCTCAAACAAGGACTCTCCATGGCTGATTTGATCGCGGAACGACCCATGGTGGTATCGATTTTGTTGTTTGCCATTACAACAAGCTTTATCTATGGATGGCTACAAACGGGTAAGCGTCAAGCAGCATGGGCAGCTCTTGTACCGTTGGTTCTCGTGCCGGTTGCACACTGGGTTGCCGCAGAGTGGGAAACCGATCGCGAAAAAATTCAAACTTTGTTGTATGAGTTAGCTGATGCGGTGGAGGGCAACGAGATTGAACGCGCGGTTCGGGCGATTGGGGACCCTGATATGCAGGCTCGGGCACGCTCCGAACTACAACGCTATCGATTTCAGATGGCATCCATTAACAAGATTAGAAATATCCACTTCATCGAAGGTTCTTACCCTCCCGAAGCGGATGTGGAGTTGAGCGTGAAGGTGGACGTCAGTGACAATGGCGGTCGGTTTCAAAATGTGAGAGTTCTGCGACTGCTGGTGCTGCGTATGGTTTTCAAAAATGAGCGTTGGTCGATTATTGATTACCGACATTTTCCCATCACCGGACAACCAGACGCCGCCAGTCAGTTTTCGAATCAATTGAGTCGCTAATGAGTCAGCAACAAAAACAGTCAATGTTTATTTCAATTGATGGAATCGATGGTGTTGGGAAATCTACCCAGATTCAGCGTCTGACTGAGTACCTTGAGGGACGCGGACGGGAAGTGATGACGGTGCGTGATCCAGGAAGTAGCGAGGTAGGCGGCAAGCTGCGGAAGCTACTACTCGAAAGCGATCTCGTCATGCATCGGCGGACGGAAGCGATGCTCTTCATGGCGAGTCGGTGCGAAATGGTCGAGGCCTCAATTCGCCCTGAATTGGATCGGGGCCTGACGGTGATTTCCGATCGATTTCTTTTGGCTAATGTGGTCTATCAGAGCATCGGTGGTGAAGTCGCCGCCGAGGAGTTGTGGCAGCTAGGTTTACTCGCAAACGGAAATCTTCGACCCGATTTCACCATCCTTTTTGACATGCCTGCAGCTAGTGCGATGCAACGCATCAAAGGGCCTACGGATCGGATGGAGAGTCGAGGCGTTGAATACATGGAAGCGGTTCGTCAGCAGTTTCTTACCCAGTTGCCTCACAGCAGTGACTCGGTTGCGGTGGTGAATGCAGATCAATCCGCAGATGCAGTCACTGAAGAGATGCTTGCTCGAGTGGCCGAGTTTCTTAGTAACGCCTGAACGTTTCCGATTTAAGGTTCATGGATTAGGCAAGAATTGGTTTGATCAGCTTGCCACCAATGTCGGTAAGTCGGTATTGGCGTCCTTGAAAGCGGAACGTCAGTCTTTCGTGGTTGATCCCCATTAAATGCAGTAGCGTCGCATTGAGATCATGCACGTGAACTGGATTCTCCGTGATGGTGTAACCTAGGTCATCCGTTTGTCCAAAGCTGAGTCCGCCCTTGGTGCCACCGCCGGCTACCCAAACGGTGAAAGCATCCTTGTGGTGATCTCGACCTGCTTTCTTTTCATCCTTCGCACCTTGAGCAAATGGGGTGCGTCCGAACTCGGTCGACCAAACCACTAAGGTTGAATCGAGAAGTCCGCGTTGACGCAGATCCTTAAGCAGAGCCGCAATGGGTTGATCCACCTGTTTGGCTTTGTTCTTCACTCCAGAAAAGACATTTCCGTGTGCGTCCCAGCCTTGGTCGAACAACTGCACAAAGCGAACTCCACGTTCGACCAAGCGACGGGCCAGAAGGCAGTTGTTGGCAAAGCTTGTCTGGCCAGGTTGAGTACCGTAAAGATCATGGATCGACTCCGGTTCTCGTGACAGATCCATTAACTCGGGGACACTGGTTTGCATCCGGTACGCTAATTCGTATTGGCTGATTCGAGTTGCGATTTCGGGGTCTGAAACATCCGCCAATTGAACCTGATTGAGTTGGTTGACGGTGTCAATGATCTGTTTGCGAGATTCAGGTTGAACACCTTTGGGATTGGATAAAAACAGGACGGGATCGCCTTTGCTGCGAAACTCAACACCCTGATAAACACTCGGTAAGAATCCACTTCCCCATGCCGGACTTCCCGCCCCTAAGACATTTCCGGTAATCAGAACAACAAAGCCGGGTAAGTCTTGATTCTCGGTTCCCAAGCCATAGTTCAGCCAAGAGCCAATACTCGGTCTTCCAAAGCGACCAAAGCCACTCAGCATGAACATCTGAGCGGGGCCGTGATTGAACTCCTCGGTGTGCATCGATTTGATCATCGTGATCTCATCAGCCACACTCTGGAGGTGTGGCATCAGGTTGGAAATGGGAAGTCCCGAATCCCCACTTGCTGTGAACTGGTACTCCTTCTCATTAGGAGTGCCCAACAGCTTTGGAAGTGAACGCACGAAGGCGAATTTTCCCGATTTAAATAGGTCTTCTGGGCAATCCTCTCCGGATCTCTTTTGCAATTCAGGCTTGAGGTCAAATAAGTCGAGGTGACTTGGAGCACCCACCATGTGCAGGTAGATCACACTTTTGGCTTTGGCCGGAAAGTGCGGCGATTTAACATTCAATGGGCCAGTCGGTTGATCCAAACCACGTTGCTTCACGTCGGAACCGAAAGCATTCTCTTGGCCAAGCATCTCGGCCAATGCGTATGCACCAATTCCCAATCCGCCTCGTTGTAAAAGTGTGCGTCGTCCTATTGGAGTGGTTTGCAGATGCATGGTAAAAGGTTTTGAAAAGTGTTTTAAGTCGTAGGATTCTTCTGGTGGTGGAATGATTTTAGCGACTCATGGTTTCGTCTAAATTTAACAGTGCATTGGCGACCGACATCCATGCAGCAAGTTCAGCCCGCTCGCTTGATCGTAGTTTAATGACGGAACTCGGTCCTTGGAGTCTCGCTTCGATCAGTTCTGGTTCGTTTTTCAGGCGTTTACGTTCTTGCTCTAGGAGTGTCGAGACAATTGATGATTCGTTCACGCTCGGTGAGCGAGCAAGTGCGATTTGAAATGCAAATTTGATCCGTTCACTGTCATCACTCGAGGGCGATTCGCTAATGATTCGATCTGCAAAAGCCAATGCCATTTCGATGTATGCGGGGTCATTGAGCAATGTGAGTGCTTGAAGCGGCGTGTTGCTTCTTCCTCTTTCAACGGTGCAGGCTCCGCGATTGGGAGCATCAAAGTTTACAAAACTCGGGTAGGGAGCAGCACGCTTCCAAACAACGTAAACACCTCGCCGAAATCGATCTTCGTTTTCGGCAGCAATCCATTTGGGTTGATTTCGTCCAACACTGCGCCACAGGTCATCAGGCTGGTAAGGCATGATTGGCGGCCCTTCCTGCTTCGTTGAAAGAAGTCCGCTGATGGTTAAGCCATTGTCGCGAATGAATTCCGCTTTCAATCGCAAACGCGGTGCGCGAGTGAGCCAAAGATTATTGGGGTCATTTGATTGCATTGAGGCATTCGATGCGTTGGTTTGGCGAAATGCCAATGACATCACCATCAATTTATGTAGATGTTTTATCGACCATCCACTCTCAATCAATTCGCTTGCGAGCCAGTCGAGTAATTCAGGGTGCGTGGGACGTTCTCCCTGCGTGCCAAAATCTTCCGGTGTGCTGACGAGGCCTCGCCCAAAGATTTCAGACCACCATTGATTGACGACCACTCTTGCGGTCAGAGGGTTGCTTGGTGAGGTGAGCCAGCGAGCGAGGTCGAGCCGATTACTTTGATCGGCGGCGGACTCATCACCCGCGAGAATGCTCGGTATTCCCGATGAGACTTGGGGGCCTGTGTTTTCGTAGTCACCACGGATCATCACAAACGTTTCTCTTGGGCTGTCTTCTTTCATGACCAGAGTGGTGTCAGGCTTCAAGCTTTCCGCTTGCTTCTTTAACTTTGCAATCGATTCATTGAGATTTTGGACAGTGTCATCCTTGTCGTCAAAAGCCTTCCGCAGGCGTTTGTTTTCTGCTGCCGATCGTTTGTCCTTGGACGCAATCTCGATGAGTTCCCTATCGATACCGAGTAGTGTTGATTCGCCGTGATAGAAGGAGATGCGAGGCTTTCCGATCACTCTGCCGCCGCCATAAAACTGCTTCAAGATGATTCGTATTTTTGTTGGCTTATCAGTCGTCTTGGGTGGATCCGAAATGACAAAACTTGCCCAGTGCGGCTTGCCAAATTGAGGAGCGATGGCCCATCCGGTTTTGGGGTCACCATCAATCGCTTTTGATACTTCCCATTTCGTCTGTGAAAAATCTGCTTGTGCGTTAGTCAGAGTAGCGACATGAGTTTGGTCGCTTGTGATTTGTTGGTATTCAATTTCACTCAGAATGATGTTGGTACGTTGGGGATCGCCTCGGCCAGGACCTTGTCCGGGTATCTGGCCGTCGGTTAGGGCTTCAAGACGAATGGCCGTTAACGGGAGATCGGGCGCATCGAAAGTGAGTGCGTACTCAACTTTGTCGGGAATGGTTCCCGAGAGGAGCACGGAGCCGTCAGCTTGGATCTCAAACGTTTCCGAGCCAGTGGTTTCAAACTTCACCGGGGTTTGTACTTGCCACTCCGCATCTTGATTCGCTGTAAGTTGTGCGATCCATTCACGATAAGGCTCCTGCTTGCCTTTTCGATGTTCATCGAGTTCACGTTCAAGCTGTTCAATTTGAGCCCTGAGGTTTGCAAGTTGAGTGGTTTTCTCATTGTCCATCGGGAGTTCCATCGATGGGCCATAGAAATCCCAGGTGACCCCCGATGTGTTCTTTACTTCGATGGAGGTGTTGTTGAAATAAGCGAAGAGTCGATAGTAATCTGTCTGCGAAAAGGGATCATATTTGTGATCGTGGCACTGAGCGCATTCGAGGGTGCTTCCGAGAAAAACAGTGGCGGTGGTGTTCACTCGATCCACCACTTGGTTGACTCGGTTCGCTTCCGGATCGACACCCGCTTCAACATTGCAGGTGGTCATGCGATGAAAACCGGTGGCAATTTGTTGGTCGAGGCTGGGTTGATCAACCAGATCGCCGGCGATTTGATCCGTGATGAATTGGTTGTATGGTTGTGATTGATTAAACGAGCGAATGACCCAATCTCGATAGGCCCAGTTGTCTCGAATCTGATCGGCTTGGAATCCATTGCTGTCGGCATATCTTGCTAGATCCAGCCAGTGCACTGCCCAACGTTCACCGTACCGAGGTGAATTGAGACAGTCATCGATAAATTGCGAGTAAGAGTCGATAGACGGCGAGGAGAGAAACCGATTGACCGCTTCCGGCGAAGGCGGTAGTCCCGTCAACGCAAGCGAGGCACGTCTCAATAGACGACCAGGGTGTTCAGCAACCGAGAAGCTCAAGCCCCGACTTGCATGCTCCTTGCTGATGAAATGATCGATGGCGGATGAGGCTTTGATGTCCTCAGGCAGACTCGGGCGAATGATCTTCTGGTAGGACCAATGTCCCTGCCCGCTGTCCCGATCGGGGGCCTCCGTGATTGCACCTTCTTCGATCCATCTTTCAAGTGTTGCAATTTCGTTCAGGCTCAATGGATCCGCATCAAGCGGCATGATCTCACCTTGATCGGGAT
>JAKMEW010000524.1 GCA_022425745.1 Rubripirellula sp. | reverse complement strand
TGAGAGTTATCTCACACCCGCCTTCGGCGTTTCTGATAAACAGCCTGAATCACTACTGATTCAACTGCTCTTCGATGGTCTCGCGACCAGCCTTCGTGCCCAGTGCACCCCAAAGACCGTATGGGCTCTCACGACCCGCACCGCCGTTGGCACCCAAACCGTCGCCATTGTCGCGACCGTATGGGACGTGATTCTGGTCACCAGATTCGATCGAATCGGTAATGAACTGAACCGCACCGTCGGACATCAGGATGTGTGCCCCACCTTGGTGGAAACTCGATGCACAGTATGACCCTGCATGGCCGTGCCATCGCTGAACGTTGTAACTGTTCGGTGGAGTGATCGTGTTGAACGATGAAAACTCTGGGCGTCCATCGGGCCAACGGCGACCACGACCGTGGTTAGCATTGTTGTCGTAACAGGGCTTGCCACCACATGCATTCAGACCACCGGTGCCGGTGTTCGGATTGATATAGGATGGTCGCTCTGGATCCATGTACTGCTTCCAGTAAGCTGGTGCATTGTCCCAAGAAGCATTATCAGCCGCCATGATCGTCCCAGCGGCACGAAGCGAACGATCGTTCACAATGTGCTCACCACACATGATGGTGTTAGCAAGACCATCGGTGATGTCACGGAACTTGGTGAAGTGACGAGGACGGAAAACACCACGTGCCCATCGCTCGGAATCTTCTTCACCCCAACCGCCCCAATTACCACATTGGCCTTCGCTGTTACAACCACCATCAGCCAACTCGAAGAATGCATCCCCGTAGTTACATGCATAGTTGATGAAAGCGACTCGTTCGCTAATTGCAACAATCGGGTCACTTGGGCAACGGTAGGTTGGAACCTGCGTCAGCCAAGGCTGATAGTTCTCGTGCCATGGAACAGGACCCATCGCAGCGTACTCACTACCTGGAGCACGAATCGAACCATCACGGTTCTTGTTGTTTGGGTTGACAATCTGCTCCCACAGAGCCTGCTGCTCGATGAATGGAGTGATCCCAACCGCCCAGCTCAACCAGCGGTAGTTTGCTTTATCGCCATTACCGAGGTAATTCGCGGTACCACCTGCATTCATTGGCAGGTTTTTGTATGCAGAGTGGTAATTGTGCAGAGCCAAACCAATCTGCTTAAAGTTGTTACTGCAGCTCATTCGTCGTGCTGCCTCGCGTGCGGCCTGAACGGCCGGAAGCAAAAGCCCGACGAGAATGCCGATGATCGCAATGACCACCAGTAGTTCAACCAGCGTGAAGCCGGCTTGACGACGTCCCATGGGAAAACCTCGAAAAAGGTGAATAAAAACAAATAGCCTGCATCGCCCTCGTCCAACTGCTCTTTAAAAACGTTGTGCTCGTAGCCTCCCTCGCAAGAACCATGCAAAGTGCATGTCATGTTTTGGAAAGCCGCAGTTGGGGTTGACTGCGCAAGGGGGACAGAGTGTCCGCTAAAACAAAGTAACGGACGCACCACCACTTCGTCACATGCTAAATCGTCCACAAGGATTGACGCTTTGGCCAACCAAACCGTCTCGCTGAAAAAACAACGGTTTTACGCGTGCAACCGATAAAACCCAAAATGTATCGGCTGGAAACCATCAAACGACACCGAAAGAAGGCTTGCCGATAAAGCCAGAACGAATTTCGAAATAGCCGATGGATTGCCCTCTGCAGGATTAGCACCGCAACAACTTCGCCCCAACGACGGTTCGGCAACGAGAGGAACATCGATTGGAGTCGGCACGGAGTGACAAGCTCATTGTTGGCGATAAGCTCCCATTTCACCCATTCCCTCGATCAACAAGAGACGCTGATTCGCCTCGATGCCTCCGAAAGTCTCGGTAACGCCATTGGGCCAAACCACCTCAATACCTTCGACCAACACCTCATCACCCAAGCCGAACTGCAAAAAAGGATCATTTCGGCAGAGGTAACCGTCGCCACCCACCAACCACTGCGTCTGCACTTTGCCACCAGCTTTGACCATAACTTTGGCTCCAATCGCATCTCGTTCAGACTGCGTTCCAACCAAGTGCACCTGCAGCCAATTTTTTCCGGCGTGGGTGTCGTTTAGCAGAAGGGCAGTCGGAGCCCCAAGGTGAGTGATCATCACATCAATCTGTCCATCCCGATTGAAATCCAATCTAGCCATCCCTCGACCAAGATACTTTCCCTGCCAGTAGTTCGAAGGCTCCTCCACATCGAGCGGTCGAAATTCACCGCCGCGGTTAATAAAGAATTGAGGCGATTGTTCAAGAGGTTCGCCGGGAGCTTTTTCAATGTTGCCATTGGTCACGACGAGATCAGATCGCCCATCGTTGTTGTAATCGATTGCTTGGCAACCGAATCCCAAAACTTGAAGGCTCGGCTGATGCAGCTTGTACTGAATCGCTCGGTCTTCAAAAGCTCCACCACGATTCATGAACAAGCTAACCGGTTCTTGATAGAAATTAGCGATGTGAATATCAAGTGTTCCGCTCTGATCAAAATCAGCTACGGCGATTCCCATCGAAGCGGTTGCAATGCCACCATTCCCGTGAGCACATCCTGTCAGTGCAGCAAGCTCACTCCACTGGCTTGTTGACTCAGCTCGTGCCCATAAATGATTTGCTCGAATATCATTTCCGACAAATATTTCATTACCGGGTTTGTCATTCCAGTCAGCGATCACGACTCCCAAGCCAGTGCTCGCATATGAATCAGATTCACTAATCCTCTGAGTCAAGAATCCCCCTTGCCCGTCATTGATCGTGATTCGATCAACCCCGGGGGTAAAAGACGCAGGCGAAACAGTTAACACGTCACCGTTTTCGTTGAGTTCAGGCCGCTCGAGCATGGCGGGATCTTCAACGTAGTAAAGAGAGACCAAGTCGGGAATCGAATCTCCAGACAGATCTCCCATTGCCACGGAACTGACTAGATTTGCATTCTCAGGGTCAGCTTCGAACTCTTCTCGGCGAAACGTTCCGTCGCCATTGTTGATCAACAGCACCTGATTACCGATGTTGGCCAATACGAGATCTTGGAAACCATCCTGATTCCAATCCCCAGCGGTCACCCCAACGGTGTACAAATACTCCTCGGTGCCAGACACGGATGCGATGGAAGTGATCTCCCCATCGACTTGACGGAAAAAGAGATTGGAAATGGAGGCCCGCATCTTAGGTGGCTCAGTTCCTCCCTGAGCAAGATAGAGATCCGGTTGTCCATCGAGATCATAATCCAAGACAGCAATGCCCCCACCCAATGATTGATAGAGCGCAAAGCGATAAGACTGCGGTTGACTCGCAACCCAGTAAGTGTGATCCAACCCCAACGTTCCGGCGATGTTTTCAAAGCGTGGCCTGGGGTAAGTATCTTCCGACTTCGCGGTGGATTCGGGGAAAGGCAACACCTCGCCAGTAGCCACCTCCAATGCTGGCTCCGTAAAATCGAGAATGCTCATCTTT
>JAKMEW010000520.1 GCA_022425745.1 Rubripirellula sp. | reverse complement strand
GGGTACCTCGAGTTGTTCACCGAACTCGCTGTTAAGTATGACATTAACATCATCGGAGGTTCACATTTTGTCATCGAACAGGACGTGCTACACAATATCTCTTACCTTTTTCGACGAGACGGAACGCTCGGTAAGCAGTACAAAATCCACATCACTCCGAGCGAAAAGAAATGGTGGGGTGTGACACCGGGGGATCGCGTGGAGGTGTTCGACACCGATTGTGGCCGCATTGCGATTCTCATCTGCTACGACATTGAGTTTCCGGAGCTGGTTCGTATTGCGGCAAGTAAGGGCGCGCAGATTATTTTTGTTCCGTTCAATACCGATACAAAACATGGCTATCTCAGGGTTCGACACTGTTCGCTTGCGAGATGCGTGGAGAACCATCTTTACGTCGCCGTTGCGGGGTGCACTGGGAATCTTCCCTTTGTAGAAAACTCAGATATCCATTACGCGCAGTCAGCAATCTTCACACCCGCCGACGCGGAGTTCGCAAGAGATGCAATAGCGGCGGAGTGCAACGCCAATATTGAAACCATGATCATCCATGATCTTGATCTCGAACTGCTTCGCAGACACCGAGAAAGCGGATCTGTTCAGAATTGGAATGATCGGAGAAGTGACCTCTATCACGTCAGCTACAAAGAAGATCAGTCAAGTATTCAGATCTAGCCATTAGATCATGCCCAAACCTCGATATCACATAAGATTCGGACCAAGCCGGATGCGGTGATTAGGACGCAACGCAAATCTAAACGACAATCCGCTTTAAAACCGTTGTTACGCAGTTTGAGCGATGGGCGATTGTGTTGAATAAAGACGCTTAGAGGAAGGTCCTCAAGCGAGTCAATGAATTCGACTTGAGTCGTCCGGCTATTTTCACTCTTGAGGGTGTGTTTTCAAAATCTCGCTTTCACCTGCTCAACGGACTTTGCCAGGTTGATGCGAAATTTCACGGCATGAAGATGACACGTTGTAAATGCCCATACAAACTGATGCCTTCATACATGCAATGCTTAACTCGAAGTGGCATCGGCACCACTTCCTTGTGAATCTCGCCGTACCAATTGCTACACACTAGCCTATCAATCGATTTTGGGGCCAGCCTCAAGTACGGCCGGGGTCACAGTATCAGCATACTGCGAAAAATTGTCACAAAAGCGTTTCGCAAGTTTGTTCAATGTTTGAGTGAACGTCGAATTGTCTTTCCACGACTTGCTCGGAATAAGAACCTCATCGGGTACCCCAGCACACTCAGTAATCATGTTCAGGCCAAAGACTGGTTCGAGGTCGGTTTCAGCATCACGAAGCGCACCGGAGTGAATCCCGTCGATAATCGCACGAGTGTACTTCAATGGCATCCTAGCTCCCGTACCAAATGAACCTCCGCTCCATCCGGTATTAACAAGCCAAACGTGTGTACCATGTCGGGCAATTCGTTCTGCGAGCATTTCGGCGTACTTGGACGGGTGCCAAACGAGGAAAGGTCCGCCGAAACATGGTGAAAAAGTTGCTTGAGGTTCGGTGACACCGACCTCGGTGCCCGCAACCTTTGCTGTGTAGCCACTGATGAAGTGATACATCGCTTGCTCAGGAGTAAGCTTGCTAACCGGTGGTAGAACACCGAACGCATCACAAGTCAAAAAAATGGCATCAGTGGGGTGACCGGCCATACACGGGATTTTCGCATTCCGCACGTAATCGATTGGGTAGGCACCTCGAGTGTTCTGAGTTAGTGAATCGTCACCAAAATCAACGCTGTGATCTTCCTCGTCATAGATCACATTCTCAAGTACCGCTCCAAATCTCAGCGCTTGGAAGATTTCCGGTTCCGAATCGGGATTCAGAAAGATAGCCTTGGCGTAGCAACCGCCTTCGATATTGAAAATGCCATTGTCTGACCAACAGTGTTCATCATCGCCAATAAGGAGGCGGTTTGGATCGGCTGAGAGCGTCGTCTTACCCGTTCCGGAAAGACCGAAGAGGATCGAGGATTGATGCGTTTGAACATCACACGTTGCGGAACAGTGCATGGAGAGAACGTCTTGCTTGGGCATGTAATAGTTCATCATCGTGAACACGCCCTTCTTCATTTCTCCCGCGTACTCCGTTCCCAAAATAACCATTTCTCGTGTCGCGAGATTCAGATCGACACTCGTCTTTGATGTCATTCCTGTCGTGTATCGATTGGCGGGAAAGCTTCCCGCGTTAAAAATGACTCCGTCGGGCTCACCGAAGTTCATTAGTTCTTGCCGAGTCGGTCGGATCAGCATCGTGTGCATGAACAATGCGTGGTAGGGGCGAGTGCAGATCACTCGCACCTTGACGCGGTATTGCGGATCCCAGCCTGCGAATCCATCGACAACATACAGACGCTGTCTGGTATTGAGATAATCGATAGCTCGTTCGCGATTTACCTCGAAAACCGCTTCGTCGATGGCCATATTCACCGAACCCCACCAAATATCATCCTCCGAATCCGATTGGCGGACAATTCGCTTATCCTGTGGCGAACGCCCCGTTTTGGAACCGGAATACGCAATCAGGGCACCGGATTGAGCGATGACGGTGTCTTGTTCTAACTCAAATGCCTCGTGATAAAGCAACGACGGATCAAGATTTCTGCGGATATCCTCCACTAGGACCCCATACTGACTCAAATCAATATCTATCATTAGGCTTGCTCGGTTTTGTTTTAGGTTACGTCTTTGGTCAAAACAGCAGACAGACGAGTACAGCTTACCGCCCGCCCCAACCCAAGTTGCCATTATCACTTAGGCACTCCATGAAGACTTTAGACTGCCAGCAACACGCACGCCAAGGTCGCTTTGACCACTCGGTTGTCACCCTTGCGGTGCGTTGCCTCGGCATCGCTTTGCTATTACTGCATTGGTTCGCATGTCCCCCGAACGCTACGTCGCAAAGCCAAGATGAAAATGCATCGGAAGATCTTCTGCGAGATGACGCGATGCAAAGCTTCAAGACAAAGGTACAACCCTTTGTAAAAAAGTATTGTGTGGATTGTCATAACACGCGTCCCGAAGCGCAACTGAACCTTGAAACCGCTCTACGCAACCCTGAGAGCGCAGCTTCGTTTCGGCTTTGGAAGAAGGCCGTAGCGAGCGTCAAAGTCCTCGATATGCCCCCCGAAGACGCCAGCGAGTTGCCTACCGATCAGGAGCGGCAAGATTTTCTCGATAGTATCGCAAAGCTCAAGTACCTTGCGTCTCGTGACCCAGGCCCCTTCATTCTGCGACGACTAAGTAAAGTCGAATTTGGAAACACGCTACACGCTCTATACGGTGTCGACAGTTCGTTGTCTTCCATTCTCCCTGACGAAGTGGTCGGGGAAGGATATCTCAATTCCATCTCACCACTGCAATCCGAGCTCTACCTCGGCATCGCTAATCAAGTGATACGTTCCGTCATCGCGGAATCCGGATCTCCGGTAACCGAGCAGCAGGAGCGGCTACTTGGTAACTTGCCTGCCGATCCCCAACTGTATCGAACCGAAGCAAGAAAAGTGGCGTTGTCTTTGGCGAGCGATGCATATCGGCGACCTCCGAGTGATTCGGAGCTTGAAGCGTTACTGAGCGTCTTCGATCTAGGGCAAGAGAATCAGTTGGATTACATGTCATCCTTGGCCCTGATGTGGAAAGCGATCCTGGTGTCGCCGCAATTCCTATTCATCACACCACAACCAGGCATCGAAACCGATTCTTCCATCGTCCCCCTTGATGATTACCAACTAGCATCTAGGCTGTCGTATCTTCTTTGGTCCCATCCTCCCGATGGTGAGCTCCGTGCCCTAGCTGAAGCGGGAAATCTGAGCGACCCGGACGTCCTACGTTCTCAAGTGCAGAGGCTCCTCGGTGATGCAAAATCACGGGCGCTCTTTGATACGTTCGGTGCACAGTGGTTGTCGGTCGGCGGATTGCTCGATCAAACGTTTGATCCCGACCTGTTCCCCGAAATGACACCCGCAGTTCGCAGCGCAATGCTTGAAGAAGTACGCTGGTTCTTCCAAAGCATTGTTAGCGAGAACCAGAGTATTTTTCGTTTCGTTGATAGTGATTACACGTTCATCAGTGATGAAATTGCCGACTGGTACGAAATTGAAAAATCAGACGATGCGTCGACTGTGCAGCGGGTGAAAATCACTGACCCAAACCGCGGTGGGATTCTAGGAATGCCTGCCGTCCTTGCCTCGACATCGTTCCCGACACGATCAAGCCCCGTAAACCGTGGTGTTTGGTTTCTCGAGCAGGTTCTCGGGGAACATGTTCCTCCTCCACCGCCAGACGTACCTGACTTGGCAGCCTCAATTAGTGGCGATCCGAAGAAACTGACTCTGCGAGAACGCACCGAGATGCATCAATCCGATCCCGCCTGCGCTAACTGTCACAGGATTCTGGACCCAATCGGCTTTGGCTTTGAAAACTTCGATGCGATCGGTCGTTGGAGAACCGTGGACATGGACGGTAACCCGGTTGATTCTCAAGGCTCACTACCCTCGGGCGAAGCATTCGCAACACCTGCTGAGCTAAAGGAACAATTGATCAAGCGAAAGGGTGACGTGGCGAGAAATGTCACCGCTCAGTTCATGGCTTTCAGCCTTGGACGTCCGCTTGAGAGTTACGACGAGCGAGTTCTCGATGAGCTCATGAACCGACTCGCGCCGGATGACTACCCGATGGGGACAATGATCGGCGAGGTGGTCACGAGCTATCTATTCACTCATCGACGGATCAGTAAATGAAGATCGAGGACTTGCTAGTTGATCCGGAATTCAGAAAACAAGTTGAACTGACCTACCGGAATCGGTCAAACTAGCAATGAGAGATACTTGGCTCGTTCCCGACCGTCAGCGATTCCTGTTTTCTTTGCCGCAATACACTACCCCGTGAAAGAATTCCAACATGACCGGCAGACATGCTATCAATCGCCGCACCTGTTTGATGGGAACCGGTGCAGCCTTAGCGTTACCCCTGCTCGATGTTATGAGCGAAGCGCAAGACGTTGGAGAAACCTCTCAATCTCCTCCCGTACGGCTTGGGTTCATGTATATGCCGCACGGTGTCATCATGGATCAATTCTGGCCATCCGATGCCGAAACCTTTCTTACCTCGCCACCACCAGCGATTGAGTCATTACGACCGATTCTGAATCAGTGTCTTATGATGAAAGGAATTGCCGGGGTATCCAACGGGCCGTTTCAGGGCGCACCTCACGCTTTGGAATTATCCACTTGGTTGACCGCGGCGTTACCAAATCCTGACCGGCGAAACGAAGTGAACATTTCGATTTCCGCTGACCAAATTGCCGCCAACTATGTTGGCTCCTTTACTCCACTTCCCTCCTTGGAGTTGGCGACCATGCCGCAAACCTGGAAGGAAAATCAAGCAGGATTGAACGAAGCGTACTACTCCCATTGCAGCTATCGTTCCCCGACGCAGGCAGTCCCGGCCGAAATCAATCCCCGTAGCGTTCTTAACCGACTGTTCCAAAAACCAGATGACAGCGCAGGCAACACACCGGCGATTGAGCCACTCGATCGACAACTGTTAGATCGAGTTTTGATTGGTGCGCGGGATCTGCGGCGTACCCTTCCCATAGGCGATCAACGGAAGCTCGATGAATACCTCGATAGCGTTCGCTCCGTTGAGCGACGAATCGCCGCCATCGAATCGCGGCAAAAGGAAGCCGCCATGGCAAAGGCTGGTGTGCGAACAAGTCGAGTTAAAGAATCAGACGCTCCACCCATTGAAATAAAAATTCCCGAGGGCGATAAGCGGAGCGAATACATGCAAGTGATGTGTGACCTCACCATCCTTGCTTTCCAGACTGATACCACTCGGGTCTCCACCTACATTGGTTCCACGCCGAATGGCGTTTCCTACCCAGAACTCGGTTTTACAGACAAGCATCACTCAACCACTCACCATAGCAATGACCCAGAGAAGGTGCGGAAGGTTGCTGCAATCACAAAATTCAATATCGATCAGTTCGCCTACATGGTGACCAAAATGGCAGACCTAACCGAAGGGGAAGGAACACTTCTCGATCACTGCATCATGATGTGGGGCTCTGGTCTTGAGGATGGTGATCGACACACGCGAGCTAACCTGCCATTCATCATAGCAGGTGGAGGCGTTGGATCGCTGAAGACAGGTCGGTTCCTACCCAATGTGAAAGGAAATCAAGGCGACCTGCTCACAACTTTACTAGATTGTGCGGGTGTACCGCTCGATCGACCGATCGGTATTGCAACCAAGCAGATCGATGAGATCAAAGCGTAATCCGGTCTCTAGTGTTGCCAAGCCATACAAGCCTTACCTACGAGATACATATCGCAAGTGTCAAAGGCACATTAAACGCCCTCATTCCCTAATTAGTACGAAAGCAAGTCCAAAGCAATTGAGTACCTACCAGCGATTACCGGTCGGCGAAAGACTCGAAACAGACTTGATCACCGAGGTGGTAGTCAAACGCATCGAAATCAATCAAGCACAACACCGAATCTTTCGACCGCTTGTTTTCGCGATGCTTGTCACGCTCTCCCTCACGCTGCACTCAGATCCTAAAGCACTCTATGCAGAAGAGCCCGCGACAAATTCCAGTGACTCAGCTTTTGAGCAGACGGTTCGTCCATACCTGAATCGGTACTGTCTCGAATGCCACGGACCAGAGAAACAAAAAGCTGGTTTGCGGCTTGATCAACTCGACTCAGACATGATCCACGGGAGCGACGCGGACACGTGGCAGGAGGTTCTTGATCTCACCAATGTCAGTGAGATGCCACCTGACGGCGCCGAGCAACCGTCCGCGCAGGAACGCCAAGAGATGGTTGCGGCATTGACCCATTCGCTGCGTCTCGCGATGGAAGCGAATCGATCCACCGGCGGCAGGAATGTGCTACGTCGAATGACTGCCTACGAGTACAGTAACACGCTGCGTGACCTTCTCGATTTGGATCTGCGTTTCGCGATAGACTTGCCACCCGAGGGTGTGGCGAAAGAAGGTTTCAAAAACAACAGCGGCGTCCTGGGCACGTCAGCGTTGCACCTTGAGTACTTTGAGAGGATCGCGAGGTCGGCTCTCGAACGCATCCTGCTGAAACCCGAAGCTCAACCCGAACCTTACTTTGTCCGAATCCAACCAGAGCTTGCATTTCCGGAAGCTTCCAACCCGACGCAACCCGCTAACCCTAAAAAGGGTAAAGCGAAGGTTCCTGGATACACGTTAAAGCAGGGAGCTGATTTCGATCCCGGTTTCAATGTAAAAGCTGGCCTTTTTCGGCTGCATCATGGTGAGGCGATCGAAGGTGGAATTCTGCTGGCAGGAAACCGACCGACTGATCCAGTCAAAGACATTTTTGCTGCGGATAGAAAGATCGGCGGTGCCTTGGGGGCAGGACGATCGGGGTGGCAGCCAGAGTTCTGCGTGGAAATGTACGAAGTTCCGCATGATGCACCGGTTCGAGTGCGGATTCGCTGCTCGGCCATCCCCGGCCTTGGGAATACCTATCCACGCTTATCCTTTGAACTTGGCTCCTTCCGCGGTAATGGTGTCTCTGACCAGAAAGAGGCCGCAAATATTGAGATCAGCTCGACAGAAATGCGAATCTACGAGTTCATTGTCGAAGGCGCTAATTACCCATTTCAATCCAATAAGCCCGCTCGACCCTCCTACTTTCGAATCTTCAACGACTACCGTCGTGGAACGAGTCAATTGACTTATGAGCAACTGCCAAAACTAAACATTGATTGGGTTGAGATAACGGGTAACTATTATGAGACCTGGCCATCGAGACAGCATCGAGCGATCCTCTTTGATTCACCAAGCCAATTCGACGAAACCAAGTACGCACAGGAAGTTCTGAAGCGTTTTATGCAGCGTGCTTATCGACGTCCGGTTGCTCAGGAAGAGGTCGAGCGTAAAGCTTTGTTATTTCACAGTCTCCGTGAATCCGAGCCATCGTTTGAATATGCGATGATTTCGACACTGACCGCGATTCTGTGTTCTCCGAACTTCCTTCTTCTTAGCGAACCAGAGACCGTTGTCACCGCTGATTCAAAAAAGGTGCCGAAGCGTGCGATCAATGATTATGAACTTGCATCACGTCTCTCCTACTTTCTCTGGAGTTCGATGCCTGATGAGGAGTTGTTTGAATTAGCGGGCAAGAATGATTTGCACCGCAAAGAGACTTTGATCGCGCAAACAAGAAGAATGTTGCAAGATCCCAAGTCCAAAGCATTCTCGGAAAACTTTTCGGCACAGTGGCTCGATCTTGCGGGAATCCGACGGCTAGCAGTTAATCCTGAATACTTCGATTTTGACGAACCAACCAAGGACTTGTTTGAGCAAGAGACGATTCGCTTCCTCGATCACGTTCTACGTGAGAACCTATCGATCACGAAATTTATTGATTCCCAGTTTGCGATTCTCAATCCAGCCTTAGCCCGGCATTATCGAATCGCAGGCATCAGCGGAGGCTTTCAGGTCGCCAATCTGGCAAAAGAAGAACATCGCGGTGGTCTTCTCACACAGGCAAGCATGTTGTTCGGCAATTCCACCGGTGCGGAGACCCATCCTATCAAACGTGGTGTTTGGGTACTCGAGAGATTACTTGATGATCCGCCTCCACCACCTCCACCTAACGTGCCCGAATTGCCAAACGGCGAAGCGAAGGATGAAACACAGCTTTCGCTGAAAGAGCGACTCGTGGCACACGCGGACAATGACAGCTGCAAGGATTGTCACCGCAAAATTGACCCATGGGGAGTCGCCTTCGAGAACTACAACGCGCTCGGTCAATGGAGAGAGGGTAAAGTGGATCCGCTGGCTCTTTCCCCGCATCAAGAAGTTGAGATTGACCCACGGACCCAACTCTCCAATGGTAGAACGATTGATAATCTCCACAGCCTGAAACAGTATCTTTTGTCGGAAAAGAAGGAACAATTCAGACGGGCGGTCGTGAACAAAGTAATGTCATACGCACTCGGTCGTTACCTTGAATTCGCAGATCGAAAGGATGTTGACTTGATCTGTGGGAACCTTTCAGATCGTGACGATCGGTTTCAGAATTTGATTGAACAAGTTGTTCTCACCGAGGCGTTTCGTACAAAGTAAACTTTACTGTCGTCGGAACACCTTCGAACAATCCACCAACGCATCGAGTATCTCGTGAAACGAAAATCCTGGCATTTGAATCGGCGAACGGTTTTTAAGTCGACCGGTGTGTGCATGTCTCTCCCTTGGCTTGAGTGCATGGCGGCCGAGAAAAAGGTCGAGAAGCCAAAGAGGTTTTTCGCAGGTTATTTCGCCTACGGTGTGCCGATGCCAGATGACGGTGCACCCGATCGCATGGAACACGGCTGGTTTCCCGTTGGCGAGGGCCGACATTACGAGTCAACGAAGATGCATCGTCACATTATGCCGATGAAGGATAAGATCACCTTCTTGTCGGGCCTTTCTCACCCCTCCATGCGCACGACATCGGCACATAAGGGAGCCGACTACTTCCTGACCGGCGCTGACCTGCTGAAGACGTACGACAAGCAATCCATCTCCATCGATCAACATGTCGCAAGGGGTATGGTTGATGAGACACGTTTTCAATCCCTCGTGATGTCATCAATGGGGGGCGTCAATCGCCCTTATCGCTCGTCGACCTTGTCGTTTGATCGCAATGGGCGACCGATTCCAGCTCAGAACAAACCAGCGGAAATCTTCCGTCGGCTTTTTGGAGAAGTCTCCGCAAGTGAGGAAAATTCTCTCGCGAGTCGCGGCAGCATCTTGGACGAGATTCTCGCGGAAGCTAATGATCTAAACAACCGTCTTGGCGCGAATGACCGCAGAAAGATGGACGAGTACCTGAATTCGGTCCGCGAGGTCGAGCGACAGACCGAACGAAGCAAAATATGGCAGAACACACCAAAGCCAAACATCGACGCTGGTGAGTTTGATCTACAGGCCAACCCGACCACGCCGCGCGAATATCTTACGGTGATGTATGATCTGATGATCCTCGCGTTCCAAACCGATTCGACCCGTGTTGGGACGTTTCAAACCGCCTGCGAGGAAGCGGGGGAAACGGATCGATTTCCATCAGCAATCGGTCTGCCGCATTCCTCTCATAAACTCTCCCATGAGAAGAAAAACTACGAGGACGTAGCCGCATACATCACCTTCTTGAATGAACAGTACGCTGATTTCATTAAGAAGATGGATAGCATTCAGGAAGAGAACGGCACACTTCTCGATAACACCTTCTGTTTCTACGGCTGTGCCACCAGCAAGACTCACCAAGCGATCAACTACCCCATCCTGCTTAGCGGTGGGAAGAATCTTGGCTTCCAGCACGGTTCACATCTCCATTTCGATGACAACGTTCCGCTCTCTAATCTCTTCGTCACCATTGCGAATCAATTTTCGCACCCCACCGAAAGTTTCAGCGATAGCACCGGTGATTTGCCGGAGGTGCTCGTTTAAACGGCGTGATATCCTGCTAACACTCAACGGGATTGAATGACGCAACCGGCTTACCAAACCCTTCGACTGGGCTTAGACATGATGCGTGCAGCTTTCTTGATTCTTGCGTTGATCCCGGTGCAACGAATTTGCGCAGAGGATCGCCCTAACATCCTCTTCATCTTCACTGATGACCAGTCTCACCGTACGGTGAGCTGCTACCCCGAAGCCTACCCGTGGGTCAAAACACCCAACATTGATGCTTTGGCCGCCCAGGGTGTCCGCTTCACCCATACCTACATGGGAACTTGGTGCATGCCATCACGCGCCACTATGCTCACCGGACGCCACCAGTACGGCGTCGAGTCGATGCGAATGGAGGGAGAGTATCCGGGGAGCGTCTACGACCCGGAGCAGTGCCAGTTCTGGCCCAAGATTTTTCGTCAACACGGCTACTCGACCGCGCAGATCGGTAAGTGGCACACCGGTATCGACAGCGGATTCGGACGGGACTGGGATCACCAAATCGTGTGGAGCCGGCCCAAGTATCCGCAGAACGCTGGCCACTACTATGACGATCAGATCGTCGAGATAGATGGTAAGGCCGAACGCATCTCGGGTTACACGACGGACTGGTACACCGATCGCGCCGAGAAGTACATCCGCGGGGAAAATCGTTCGCCCGACAAACCTTGGTATCTCTGGCTGTGTTACGGAGCTGTTCACGGACCGTTCACGCCCGCGGAGCGTCATCAAGAAAATTATCCCGATGTCGATGTGCCAGTGCCGGTTAATATTTTCCCCGGTGACTCGCGGGAGGGGAAGCCGCAATACGTTCGTGAACGCAATCGTTGGGTAAAGAACGAGTCGGGTGAGGTTGAACTCGAGTCGGGAGTCAAACAGAGAACGGTCGTCAATGCGCCTCTGCACGGTAACCGCCTGCAAGATTGGGTTCGGCAATACCATCAAGGTGTGCTTGCAATCGATGATGCGGTGGGACGGTTAAGAAAAGCGATCGAAGAAACCGGCCAAACAGACAACACGCTGATCGTCTTTGCCGCCGATCAGGGAATCGCGTGGGGGCAGAATGGATTCCAACAGAAGATCGCACCGTACGATGCAAACATTCGCGGTCCCTTGATCATGTCTTTTCCGGGAAAGATCACCAGCGGCGGTGTTTGCCAACGTCCAGTTGGTGGGACAGATATTCCCCCGACGTTCTTTGCTTTTGCCGGATTGCCATTCCCTTGGAAAATGCATGGTCACGACCTGACACCTTTGCTCAAGAATCCCACGCGAGAATGGCCGCATCCGGTTTTGACCGTTTTGACTGGTGAGAAATACGGAAGTGATACCGATCACATTCCGACAGAGCCTGAGGTTCTTTATAAAACCGCGAATGTCCCGTGGTGGATTTCGTTGCTCGACGGGCGGCACAAGTACATTCGCACTTTGGTTGAGGGAGAAGTCGAAGAGCTCTATGACCTCGAAAACGACCCCGATGAATTGGTGAACCTCGCGTTGGAGCCTGAGCACCTAGAGAAACTCCGATCGATGCGGCTTGCGACTCTGGCTGAACTACG
>JAKMEW010000498.1 GCA_022425745.1 Rubripirellula sp. | reverse complement strand
ATAAGATGGCTCGCGTACTTGCAGGCACTTGGCTACGGCGTGGTGTTCTTCGCCGGTGATCTTGCTGCCAAGATGATGATCACGGCGGCCCTGGGAAACTACATCATCTTCTTTGCTCCGATGCTTTTCCACAAAGCGAAGTCCAAGCAAAGAAAAATGCAGTGGGAGTCGAAGCAGGTGAAGATCAATCCAAATAAGCCTCGTCACACCTGTGCTGCTTGCGGCATCGACAGTAACAAAGCGCCAGACATGGACTTTCGCTACTGCTCAAAATGTGGCGGCGAGTATGCGTACTGCTCGGATCATCTGCGTGCTCATGAGCATAAAGAGGTCGAGTAGAGAGAGTTGCATAGGGAGTTAGTTGCGTTGAGGAGAGGTTTCCCTTTCGCCTTTTGTCCTTACCGCTGTTCGCTGATTAGGTTTCTGATCGATGTTCTATGATCGCGGTATTCTGTTATCGCGTTGAGAGCCAGTTCTCGTAGTGCATCGCAATCGCTTCTGGCAAGGCGAGGCATTCTTGCTGAAACACCCGTGCCGCCAATTGATCCGCTTCGTCGCTGGGCGTCACTTCACATGTTCGTTGATGCAGGATAGGACCGTTGTCGTACTGATTATCGACGTAGTGAACGGTGCATCCACTAACTTTAACGCCCTTGTCGATGGCGGCTTGATGAACGTGATGGCCGTACATGCCTTCCCCGCCAAAACTGGGGAGCAGAGAGGGGTGGATATTCAGGACTCGATTTTGGAAGTCTTCGGGAATCTGGACATGCTTTAGAAAGCCGGCCATCACGACCAATTCCGAACCATTGTCACGACAGGGCTGAAACATGGCGCGGCAGTAATCTGCCGGGTCGGAGTGATGACTTTTGAGGATCACTTCGGTGTTGATTCCCGCATCTCGTGCGATCTGTACACCTCGGACTCGACTGCTACTGCTGATGACCAAGCGAAAGTCGACAGCGATTTTCCCTGCCTGATTGGCTTCGATTAGATTCGATAGTGATCTGCCGCCCCCGCTCAGAAAGACGGTGATCGGCATCCTCGGCGTTGACATGATCAGCCCTGTACCTTCGTAACGTAAACCGTGCCGTACTCGGTTTCGATAGCTTCGGCGTCAGCGATCGGATCGGATGAGAGTCCGTTGGCGAGAGTTTCACCGGTGATCATCTCACCATAGGCGGCGATCGCCGCTGTGGCTTCTTCTGAGTCGGTCACGACGGCTACCCGAATTCGATCCGTGTATTCGCACTCGATCGCTTTTCGCTGGTTTTGAATGGTGCGAATCAGGTCTTTCGCAATTCCTTCCCGGCGAAGGTCGTCGGTGACTTCAGTATTGAGGACAACGACGCAGCTTTTTCCTTGCGCTGCCGCCCATCCCTCTTTGGCTTTAAGGCGTACTTCGATTTCTTCGCCAGTCAGTTGCAGCGGACCATCGGGAAGATCGAGCGTCACGAAACCATCGTTCTGAAGCGATTGCAACAGGCTGTTGCCGTCTGCTTCTTGTAACGCTTTTTTGACGGCGGGAACCTGTTTCCCGACTTTGGGGCCAAGTAGCTTGAAATTAGGAACGACGGTGTACTGAACATACTGATCACCGTCGGTCGTGTAATCGACCGACTTGACGTTGAGTTCTTCTCGAACCAGTTCGTTATGCTTCTCTAGCCACTGGATCTGATGGTCATCTTTGAGGACGACTTCAACGCGGGACAGCGGCAAGCGTACTTTGAGTTTCGCTTCGGCACGTGCTGCTCGACCGAGTGATGCAATCTCACGTAAGACTTTCATCGACTCTGACAACTCGCCGTCAATCTGCGATTGATCGACGCTTGGATAGTCGCAGAGGTGAACACTTTTAAGCACCTTGTCACCAAATGGCGCTGCGAGGTGCCGGAACAGGGTTTCTGAAAGGAAAGGTACAAATGGGGCGATGAGCTTCGACACTTGAAGGAGTGTTTCGTAGAGCGTCCAGTACGCGTCTGCCTTGTCCTGCTGGGTGTTGCTGTCTTCCGCATTGGCCCAAAAACGATCGCGCGATCGACGGACGTACCAATTGCTTAGTCCATCGATCAGTTCAGTGATGGCTTGGCACGCATTGTAGTTGTCGAGTCGATCCATTCGTTCAGTGACGACCTGAATGGTTTGGTTCAACTCCGAAAGAATCCAACGATCGATTTCACTTCGTTCAGCGGGTGCACGATAGGTTGATGCTGACGCTAAGCTTTGAGGCGTTAGTTGTTCATCGGCATCGCTTGCTGAAGCTGGCTCAAAGCCGTCAATCTCAGCATAGATCGTGAAGAAACTCGCAACATTCCAAAGTCGCAGGAGGAACTCGGGGATCGATTCTTTGATCGATTGCTCGCGATAACGAATTGCAGTCCACGGTGGTTGGCCAGAGAAGAAGAACCAACGAAGTGCGTCCGCGCCGTATCGATCAAAGATTTCGCGAGGCTCGCGGTAGTTCCGCTCGCTCTTGCTC
>JAKMEW010000535.1 GCA_022425745.1 Rubripirellula sp. | reverse complement strand
GTTCGCGTTTGTCATGGCGTTGGGGATTGTGGTGGATGATGCCATCGTGGTCGGCGAAAATGTGTTTGCGCATCGGCAAATGGGTAAACCGTACTTGCAGGCGGCAATTGATGGCACCGTTGAGGTGATTCCATCGGTGGTGACAGCCGTATTGACCACCGTGGTTGCTTTCGCTCCGTTGCTGTTTGTGAGTGGAACGATGGGGAAATTCACGGCCGTGATGCCGGCTGCAATCATCGCCATGTTGCTCGCGTCGCTTCTTGAGTGTGTGACGATTTTGCCTTGCCATCTCGCTCATGAAAAGAGTCTTCTTTTTCGCGTGTTGAATGTCATCTTTTTTGCATTCAGGTGGATCATGATTCCAGCAAAGCTCGGGAATCGTTACGCCAGTGGAACGCTCGACGCGTTCATCTCCAGGGTCTACAAACCTACTCTTCGGTTCGCCTTGAATCATCGCTTGATGGTTAGCGCGGCCTGTGTGGGTGCAATTCTGCTTACCGCAGGTTTGCAAAAGTCAGGTATCGTAAAATTCACTTTCTTCCCTCGCGTGGACGGGAACACGCTCAATGCTTCCGTCTCCTTCCCTGATGGAACTCCGGCGAGTGTTACGGCGAAAGCGATGCAGAGGGTCGAGAATGCATTTTGGGAGGTAGCCGATCAATACGAGCAGGAAGGACGCCCAATCGCAAAGAACTCTTTCCGCGTTGTGGGTGCTCAGGTGCAAGGATCCAGCCCCGGTGGATCCGCTTCGCCGGCGAGCGGAGGCAGCCATAAGGGAAGCGTCGAAATCGAGTTGATCAAGTCAGAGGATCGTGGTGTTAGGAGCCAAGAAATTGTCGGCAAGTGGCGAGAGAAGGTTGGGTTCATTCCCGGTACAGAAGAGCTGACATTGGGGACGCGTTCCTTTGGTCCGGGCGGGGCACCAGTAGAATTCAAATTACTCGGCTCCGCTGATTCGGTAACGGAACTTGAAGAAGCGGTAGAGCGATGTAAGCAGCAACTCAGTACCTACCCCGGCCTGTTCGATATACGTGACGATTCAGTTCCAGGTAAGTGGGAATATCGCTTCAGGGTTAAACCCGAGGCATTCGCGATGGGAGTTCGTACGGCGGATCTCGCGGAAACTGTCCGCGCCGCTTATTACGGTGAAGAGGTGATGCGAGTGCAGCGAGGTCGACATGAAGTCAAAGTGATGGTGACTTATCCGCGCGAAGATCGCAAATTGCTCTCCAACTTTGACGAGATTCGTGTCCGTTTGGAAGATGGTGTGGAACGTCCGATCACCGAACTCGCGCAGATCGACATCGTTCGAAGTTATTCCGAGATCAATCGTATTGACCAAGCGAGGTCCATTACCATTTCGAGTGATCTGGATGAGAAGGTAGCAAACGCCGCCGAGGTGGTGGCGGATTTGCAGGCGAACTTCGTCCCCGGATTACTCAAGGAATTCCCCACGCTGCGAGTGAAATGGGAAGGTCAGCAGGAGCAGCGGGCCGAATCTCTGGGGAGCCTGTTCTTCGGATTCAGCGTGGCTTTGATCGTGATGTTCGTGCTTTTGGCATTGGAATTCAAATCCGCCATTCAGCCGGCCATGATTATGTTGATTATCCCATTCGGCATGCTGGGGGCTGTAATGGGGCATCTGTTCATGGGAATCCCTCTGACCCTCTTCAGTATGTACGGGATCGTTGCACTGACAGGGATCGTGGTCAACGACTCAATTGTGCTGATTGATTTCATCAACAGTCGAGTGCGAAGTGGTGTGCCGATTCAACAGGCGCTCGAAGAGTCGGGAGCAAGAAGATTTCGGCCTGTTCTTCTGACAACAATCACCACTATTGGCGGGTTGACTCCAATCCTGCTGGAGTCATCGATTCAGGCTCAAATTCTGATTCCAATGGCGACCAGCATCGCGTTTGGTGAGCTATTTGCAACGGTTGTGGTTCTCTATCTAGTTCCTGTCACCTACTCGATCTATTGGAGTGCTGGTGGCAGGCTCAGCGAACAATTGAATCTCGAGGCCAACAGGGAAATGGTTGCGTTGGATTGATTGCGGGCTCATTCGATTGGCGCGCGCATCAAGTCCATTCGAAACTGCGTAAAAAAAGCCCTTCCGGTGGAAGGGCGATCAGGTGATCATCTTTGCCATCTAGTCTTGGTATCGGCTACACGGACGCTTGCTGCGACTGAACCTGAGTCTTGGATGCGATCTTGGATAGTTCGAAGGAACCAAAGAGGATTGCGGTAAAGGCTAGATCACCCACTAAGGTGTATCCGTAGAATGGGATCGCGTTGACGTAGCAGGCGAGAAGTCCACCGATGGTTAAGGTGTACCAACCGCTCATCCACACACCGAAATTGCTGATCAGGAAGAACGCAGTGGAAGCGGCGACTGATCCTGCAGGTGCTTTGATCCACAAAGACTTTCTCGACGCCATCCAGCGGCCAATCGGGACCGATGCAACCGCTCCCAGATAAACCGCAGCCATGGTGAGCGGTTGATAGAAGCCCATCCCGGGAATGCGAAAAACTTGGCCGGCTAGATCACTCAATAACAAAGCTCCGAGCGGCACCAAGTAGGCTCGCTTACCGGTAAGGTAGCAGCCAGCGAATAGGCCAAGGGCGCCGATGCAGGCGACGTTGGGCGGGTGAGGTAAAAGCCGACTCGCGGCCGCGGCGATCATGAGAAGGTAGAGCATCAAAATCCGTCTCCGAGGGGCATCCAAAACAAACTTCTTCCCCAATGTTCTATCCGCTTGCGAAAGCGAGGAAAAGAGCGGGGAGAGGTAAACCGGAAGATACGTTCTGCAAATCCGCGAAAAGTTAGGATCTCTCCCAGAAACCTGCCGAAATTTGCGAGTCGGAAGTAGAGAGATGATTTTTCTGAAGCACTGGCCGAGATACCTCGTTAGACCGTTCGCCGCGTCTTATCCGCTAGATTGACTTATCGCCGTTGCCTCTAGGGAACGAGCATGAAAAAGCCGGACAAGACTGCGGTTTCGGATAAAACGGCGCGTCGCTCGTAGGGGGGACGTTGCCGCAGAGCTGGCACCGCATTGCCGCTACGGTAGTAACCGAGGGAATATTCCTTCTCGCCTGGCTCGCTGACCGCCGTCAGGTAAGGCAGCATCGGAATTGCGGTGAAAAATCGTACTCCGCTTGCCAACGGTTGAAGTTTCCCCAATGTTTGGTGACCGTGCCTTTCCAGCATTCGATCCTCAAAATAACGTGGATGCGAATAGGTGTTAGCCGCTTCCCACTCGATTTCTGTCCACTCCCATCCCGCTTCACGCTCCGTTCCAATTTCCGGTAGATCCACTCGTGGAACGGTCTGCTTATCGCGAAAATCCTTTGGCAGTTGCTTCATACGCTCCAGATTTTGGGTGGTTGAGGGAGCTGAGAGTTTCGGGAGAACAAAGCTGCCATTAAGTGCTTGCGGGATCTGCTCGTTTTGAACCAATTCACGCACCCCCTCCGAGTTGCTCCTCGCTACCTCATCGAGCGGTGAAGTGATGAGAACTTCAGCGACAATGACCGGAGGGTCAGATGATGATTGTGCCGCTGCATTTGGTAGCAGAGTGATGCAGATCACGATCGCAACGGATAATTGAGCCGCTTTCTTCGTCAACAAACACAACATCAGGTCACCTGAATCGATCGAGTAGAGATTCTATAGGGAGCGTTTTCGGTACAAATGACGCTAAAATTCGAAAAATCCGGTGCTGTCCATATAACCGGCATAAACTAACAGGTTTGGATTGGGAGTATCGCGGGAGCAATTTGGCCGATATTGGTTTAGCCTTTCAATCTTTTGTCGGCTTTAAAGGCGGTTGGCCATAGCGAGTAGTGAGCAAAGTTTGCATGTCAGAAGAACCACAGGAAGAATCGAACGATCGCAAAAAGAAACGTTCGCCCTTGGATGATTTCATCGTCATGAGTTGTCTTTCAACTCCATCGGTGATGTTTCTCCTCCAATCTGACATGACGTCTTTGGTACTGTGGATTCTTGGAGCCACGGCGATCCTGTTTGGATATCGCATCGGACTCCTGATGCATCTCGCATTGTTGTTGTCCTGTGTCTTGTTGATCGGTTTTGGCGAATCTCTGGCAATTCAGATTAAACAGCCGATCTCTCAAGTTACTGGACTCACGGGCTTAGCAAATCGATGCGTTGGATGCGTTTTGGTGGCAGTGGTCCTCACCGCTAGTACGACTTGGTTGAGTAGCTTACTAGCGGGTCGATTCTTGAGTCGCGGTAATCGCACGCGGTGGAATCACTGGCTTGGATTTGGCGTTGGATGCATTGAAGGTTTCTTGTTGGTCGCATTGCTGGTCGGTCTAGTGACTGCGATCGCAAAACATCAAAGAGAAAACACACCGCAAAGCTGGCTATCTGGTCTCAGGGGCGAAGATTCGAAGAGCAAGTTGCTCGTGTGGATTGACGAGACTGGTGAGCAATTCGAGGCATCGAAGGTCGGACAAGCGTTTGTCGGGACACGTCCGCTCATCACGGTTCAAGATTGGAGTGTTGTTCAGAAGGTAGTCACATTGTGTGAATTCATTTCGCGTCCTTCCGCAATTCGATCGCTTAAGAAATTTCCTGCTTATCAAAAGCTGGTAAGTGACCAGTCGGTTCAGCAGTGGCTAAATCGACTCAAGGAAGATAAATCGATCAAGCAGATGTTTAACAACAACGTTCCGCTTTCAGGCACAGACATCAGCCTTTTGCTGAATCACCCCGACATTATGGGTCTGTTGGACGAACCAACACTGCGAGAGAATGTTATCGAACTGCTTGATCAGTTGGATGCATCCAAGATTGACCCACCCGGTCCAATGCCGATGTTTTAGGCTCGGAGATTAATGGAGCTGTCTGATGGCGTTGACTGATGATCTTCTCGATGATTTTGAAAGGCGACTTTCGGAGCATCAGGATGCTATGGTGCAACTGGTAATCGCTCTCGCCTCCATTGAATCACCTACCTCCGATTTCGCCTCGCAGGCACGCGTGGTTTCTACAATCGAAGCGTTTTTGAAGCCACTTGGTTATCGTGCTCGCTGCGTTCGTGTTCCCAATAATGACCGATCGCAAACAGGCGAAGATCAGCCCCAATGTGTTTACCTACTGTCACCCAAAAGTGGTCACGTTGATGGGCGATCCGGTTGCACTGCGAAACGCAGTCGGCAGCTTTTGCTCGGGCATGTGGACACGGTCTGGCCGCACGGAACCCTTGATAAGATGCCAATTCACCAAGCCGATGACCAGCTTTTTGGGCCTGGGGTGTTCGATATGAAGGGTGGTATCGTGCAGGCACTGTTCGCTCTTAAAGTCATCAGAGAACTGAGACTCACAACACCGCTTGAGCCGGTTTTGCTTCTAAACACAAACGAGGAGACCGGCAGTCCTGGTACGAGTGCACTCGTTAGGACGTTTGCGGAATGTTGCGAACGTGTCTTGGTGCTGGAGCCACCTGTGGGGCCCGAGGGAATGCTGAAAACTGCCCGTAAAGGTGGCGGGTTTTTCAGCTTGAGAGTGGTGGGTCGAGGGGCACACGCAGGATTGAACCCTCGGGATGGCCGCAGCGCAATTGACGAGATGGTTAAAGTGATGAATCGACTTGAGGTGATTCGTCAGCGATTTCCCTATGTTGATTTCAATCCTGGTCTGATTCGCGGTGGCATTGCAGCGAATGTCGTTGCGCCGCAGTGTGAGGTGGTGGTCGATGTGAGGCTGAGTTCCATCGATGACCTCGCGGCGCTCAAGCTAGAGCTCGGTTCCCTCGTTAGCCAAAGGGACGGTCTTCGGGTTGAGGTGGATTTGGACTTGGAGCGTCCACCGATGGAAAGAAACGCTGAGAATCAACGGCTGTGGATCGCCGCAAAAGGACTTGCCACGCGTCTCGGATTTGAGCTCGAACAAGCCGCGGTTGGAGGTGGTTCCGATGGCAACTTCACCAGCCCGGTCACCGCGACACTCGATGGATTAGGAGCGGTTGGTGGTGGTGCACATCAAATAGATGAGCATCTCGTGCTATCTCAACTACCCAAGAGAGCCGCATTGCTGGCGGCTTTGCTGATGGAAAAGTCGAAGTAGGCAGCGTCTGCTTAGTTACCTACTTGACGGGTTTCGCGTTGAGCCAAAGGTTCTTCAGGCTGATTTCAGGACGCAGCGGAAAGGTAGCGTTTGCGGTGGTTGCTGTGTTCGTCTCGTCTTCCTCAATCGAACGGCCCACGATTTGAATCCAACCTTGATAATTTGCATCTTCGGTTGCCGAAAGAATGATTTTCACCGCTTTGGCCGAGTCTCCTTTGACCGCTGACGTTACGGGGACGGCCGTGATCATTTGATTGATTTTGGGATCGGAGATAGGGTTAAGAGAGATTTCAATAGGAAGGTTGAATCCATTCTCGCGCGTTACACTAACAGCGACTTCGAGAGTTTTACCCGGTTCAATCGTGTATCGCTGTGCGGTCGCGCTGAGAGAAAACGTAGGCTGAACTTTTTGAACCTTAAGTGTGTAAGCGTGATGAGGGCCATGACCGTCAACAGCGTCTCGTATTTCCGCCGTACACTGTCCATCTTCTTTCGCGGTGAACGAGACGACTGAGTCGTAGTTATTGCGGCTTTGGTCATCGTTGCTCGCGATGGTCTCTCTTGTCGTTGAATCAATCACTTTCAGTTCAGTGTCAATCGGGTAACTGAGACGTTTGGAGTCAACTGATAGGCGGTATTGAACCCCCGACTGAACGTCAAAAGAAATCACATCGACTTCTCTTCGTGTTGATAGATGTCCTGAGAAGCTAAACGGAACCTTTTGAGAAATGGGCGGCTCTGACCGCGTGGTGGTCTCCTCTCCCAGGTTTGATTTTTCGATGACGCTAGCGATCGTTTGATCATCGGGTTCAGGGATCCATTGCCAGCCTAAAAGTCCATTCACCGATGCAACGCGTGGTGATACGGCGGTTGCTTCGGTGAGTCTGATTGAAGTGTCTTGAGGGAGTTGCCAACCAAAAGGTTGAGGTTCCGCAGTGGAGTCAGCACTTGGTTGGCTTGATTTGGCTAGCTCTATCGGTAGAAAATGTTCGACGAACTTATCTGCCGAAACGATCGTCAAGCAGTAGAGGAAATTCGCCGCGCCCGCGTAGCCAATCGTGCTATTGGGTGTTTCGGGAAATGCAAAGACGCGAATTAGGTAGTCACCATTCTCGGGCGCTACAAATCGGATCGAAGGATCGAGACCGCGAGAGTCATCTTCTTGTTCGAGCACGTTCCCTTGCATGTCCGCGATCTGCAAGACCGCATCCATGGGACTCGCGAGGATACGATTTGCAATGAGAGAGACATTAATGGACTCGCCGGATTTGGCTGTGACGCGATATGCGTCCAAGTCGCCACCTTTTCCAAGTTTCCCGCAGACAGCTACCGGAACGTTTACTTGGTTTGCTTCACTGCTCGTTTGATTTGGCTCGGTTTCAGTGAGCGTCGGTGCGCTGGTAATAAGCAGCGGGACAAGGTCGCTCGAGGATTTGTCGTCGGTGATTCGCAGCCAAGTCACTCCCGGGGGCGTGCCATCGGGAACCGTCACTCGAATGTTTCCCGATTCATCTTCGGCGACCGACTGCACATCCTCACGATCGCTGACTACGATCGCTGGCCAAATAGGAAACTTTCCCTCCGCTTTGATTGTCGCTGTCGTCCCACTTTGTACGACGCAGGGAAATAATCGATCGAGTTGAACCTGCGCTTGGATTCGGCTCGAGAGTGCCGACGTCAGTGCCAGTAGAAAGGAGAAGCTAAGCAATAAACGAAGGCTCATTTTAACCCATTAGTTCCGTGATCGGATTTTCATCGCTAACCAGATGCACCGGTCGGCCATCGGGTGTGTACATGAGTTGACCTGGGTTGATGCCCAGTTTGGCATAGACTGTTGAAACAAAGTTTTCGGGTGAGAGGACACGTTCAACTGCCGCGTATCCTTGTCGGTCGGTTGCGCCTATCACCTGTCCACCGGGCGTACCACCGCCGGCAAACATCACGCTCATCGCATTGGACCAGTGATCGCGACCTCCACGATCGTTAATCTTTGGCGTCCTACCAAACTCTCCCAGTGCAATCACCAAGGTTCGCTCGAGCATCCCCTGCTGTTTCAGATCAGAGATCAATGCGGCGATGGTTGATTCAAACGGCGGTATTTTTGACTCGAAGGATTTGAAGATATCCGTGTGATGATCCCATCCGCCGTGATAGAGAGTCACGAACGGAACCCCTGCGCTGACGAGGCGTCGGGCTAGTAGGGCACGCTGTCCAAAGGGATGCCGGCCGTAGGCATTTCGGATCGAGCCCGACTCTTGATGAATGTCAAAAGCTGCTTGGGCCTGAGTGCTGCTGATCAGTTGGAGACCTTGAGCGAAGAACTCATCGGAGGCTAGCACGGGGTCACCGGCTGCCTCTTCGGTAATTCGAATCATCTGATCGATTTGATCCCGTATTGCCTGGCGAGATTCAAAACGTCCTTCGCTCAAGCCATTGGGGAGCGTGACATCGCGAACCCGAAATGATTTGGAATTGGGGTCATCGGGTACAACGAAAGGAGCGTGCCGCGCACCGAGAAAATGTGGGCCGCCAGAGCGAGACATGTTGGGCATCGAGAAATAGGCGGGGATTCCTTCCGGAGCTCCCACCTCGCGCGAGACAACACTTCCCAAGCTTGGGTGGAAGCTGACAAAGGCACCGCATCCAACAGGGATTCTCGGTGGTGCGCCGGTCATCATGTAG
>JAKMEW010000442.1 GCA_022425745.1 Rubripirellula sp. | reverse complement strand
GACTGATAGTGAATAAAGAAACCGCGTCCGTACGCCGCCACGATCTTGATGCCCTCCGTGGATTTGCAATGCTACTCGGGATTGTCCTGCACGCGGCGATGTCATTCCTACCCGGGATTAAGCCGATCTGGGGTGTCGAAGACATCTATGCTTCGAACTCCTTCGGATTAATGAATCACTTCATTCATGGTTGGAGGATGCAGCTTTTCTTTCTCATCAGCGGTTTTTTCACCATGATGCTATGGAGAAAACGCGGATCCAATGCACTCCTGATCCACCGCTTCAAACGCATCCTACTCCCACTAATCCTTGCAATGATGACGATCACACCAGTTTGGTGGATCGCACAGGGTTACGTCCGAGGGAATGACAAGGTTGCCGATACTGTCACCAAAGATGAATCAAAAATTGATGTTTGGAAAGCCGTTTTTGAAGACGATGTTGATGAGGTCAAAACCTATCTTGATTCGGGTGGCGATCTAAATCTCACCGACCCTGCCAGTGGATCTTCCCTACTGCATGCGGCCTGTTTTTATGGAAAACCAGAAACCGCCATCGCATTGGCTGCGTCCGGTGCAAACCGAGAAGCAACCAACCGAGATGGACTTACACCCTTTGATCTACTAGCGGTGGATTGGGAAACGACTCAGTACGTTGCTACCACCACTGGAATCCGAATCGTTCAAGATGAAGTCGACCGTGGAAGGGATGAGATCCGAGTTTACCTTGAACAAATCGACGGAAAAGAATCCGAGGCCTCAGCAAAATTGATCGAGAAGGCGGCCGGTGAATCCATTAGTTCCCCTGAAACCAAAGAAGAAACTCTTCCCAGCAAATTCAACGGGAAACAGATTGATATTTTTGAGGCGGTGCTCGCGAACGATGAGCAACAGGTGCAGTTATATCTCGAGAATGATGGCGACCCAAACGTTCAAGAGCCGAGCAATGGTTCAACGCCACTACACGCAGCGTGCTTCTTCGGAAAAGCGGATGCCGCGGTCGCGTTAATCCAAGGCGGGGCAAAACTCGATGCACTCAACAACGACAAACAAACTCCGATCAGCACTCTTTACGTTGACTGGGGAACAACCCAATTTATCGCCTCGATCATGCAACAAAGAGTCGACTTCAACGAACTGAGTGAAGGACGCACCCAGATTGCTAATTTCATCAGCAAACAGATCGACAAACCGATAGATCCCCCAAAGCTGACCAACAAAGGATCGGAAGGGCTTGAAGCCGTCATCGGCCTTCTTTTTTACGCCCCTATCTTCAATCACCTTTGGTTTTTGTGGTTTCTGTGGTGGATCGTTGTGCTTTTCCTGATAACCGCTTCAGTTTGCGGACTGATTGGATTGCCATTAAAACCTTCACGCCTGATGCACTCCCCGCTGGCTTTTGCTTTCCTCATCCCAATGACGGCGTTGCCGCAATATTTTATGGCGAGGGGACCGGGTGGCTTTGGTCCTGACACCTCCATCTCGCTGATCCCACTACCAGCAGTCTTCACTTACTATGTGATCTTCTTTTTTGCGGGAGCATTCTATTATTCGAATGAACCCAAAGAGGAAAAGAAGGGGATTCCTATCGTCTGGCTTTTCATTCTTGCCGCGATCATATTCATAGCGGCTCACTCCGTAGATCCATATGCTCAACGTGCGATCTTCAGCCTTCTACAGTCAACTTACGCTTGGCTAATGACCTTCGGCATGATTGGCTTTTTCTCGCAATTTTTTGCCTCGGAACGCTATTGGGTCAGATACCTCTCGGACTCATCCTATTGGCTCTATCTTGTGCACCTGCCGCTCGTCCTAATACTGCAAGATGCCGTGGAAAATTGGACCTTAGCATCCGGTCTTAAATTCACGCTGATCAATATTACGGCAGCGATTATGCTGCTAATCAGCTATCAGCTTCTGGTCCGCAACACTTGGATTGGCTTGCTGCTCAATGGAAACCGTTATCCTAGACGAGCGACAATAACTGAGAATTGAGTTCCCCTCCTTGACGATCAGGCACCACAAATAGCACCGACTCTTCGTCCCAAGAAAACTGACTTTTGAAGTCCAAACCAGTCGCTCGAAACCATGACAATCAAATATCTTTCACACAGGCCACTCAGGATAAGCGTCACGATTCTGGCATGGCTTTTAATGAGCTTCAATCTCTTGGCTCAGGACCGATGGCCTCGCTTTCGCGGGCCCGAGGGACGTGGCGTCGGTAAACCAAATGCCAACATCCCAATTGAATGGAATCGCGAAAAGAATGTTCAATGGACCGCAAAGATTCCTGGATTGGGTTGGGCATCGCCGGTGGTCGAAGGCGACCGAGTGTTCATCAGCACCGTCGTTAGTGATGAAGAAAATCGCTCCCCCGCAAAAGGACTCTATCTGGGACAAGGAGTTCGCGAGCCATCCAAGGGAACTCATCGCTGGCTGGTACTCTGCTTTGACTTGAATACTGGGAAAGAGCTGTGGAGAGATGAAGCTCACCGAGGCGTCCCGCTTATCCCCCGACACCCCAAAAGTACCTATGCTGCGGAAACGCCTGCAACGGACGGTGAGCAACTCTATGTCCTCTTTGGTGATCTCGGACTTTGGTGCTACTCACTTGATGGTGAGAAACGTTGGGAGCGACGAATTGAGCCGCGTAAAACCTTCTTCGACTACGGTGCTGCGGCATCACCAGTTGTACATAATGATCAGGTGTTCGTTGTCTACGACAATCTCGAGGCGTCCTGGATTGCCGCGTTCAACACCCAAACAGGTGAAGAGCGTTGGAAGGTGAGCCGCGATGAGAAACGCTCGTGGGCAACGCCACTGGTTTGGAAAAATGAACTGCGAACCGAGTTGGTGGTTCCTGGGTTACGTCGCAACCGAAGCTACTCACTCAATGGCAAATTACTTTGGGAATTTGACGGTCAAATGTCTTCGTTGGTGATCCCTTCGCCATTCCCAGCACACGGAATGGTTTATCTAGCTTCCGGTTACGTTGGAGATAGCCACCGGCCTACCTTTGCCATTAAACCAGGAGCAAGCGGACGATTCGCTGAGAATGAAAGCTATGAGCAATCGAATTCAATCGCTTGGTATCAACCAACCGCTTCGCCTTACAACACAAGTCAGATTGTTGTTAACGAGTACCTATACACGCTCTATGACCAAGGATTCTTGACTTGCCATAACGCACTCTCCGGAGAAGAGATCTACGGCAAAACAAGATTGCCAAACGGTGCATCCTTTACCGCTTCGCCTTGGGCGGTGAACGACAAACTATTCTGCCTAAGCGAGGACGGCGAAACATTTGTCATTCAAGTTGGCCCCACTTACAACTTGATCGCACAAAATGCACTTGATGAACTCACCTTGGCATGCCCAGCTGTCGTCAATGGAAAACACTTGATACGAACGGCAACCAAGCTCTACTGCGTCGGTCGATCCAAAAAACAATCATTGAAATGACGCGAAAAACTTTACCAGGCGCGATCTCAATCTTTGAGGCGTGCAGCAGCGGTACCAAACGCTGCACGTCTCTATCTTTCTTGAACCGCCAACTAAAATATTACTTTAAAATCGGCCCAGTGAGACGCTTTCCATTCGTGGAAAGGATCTGAAAGTGGTGAACTCCGTGCCCCTGGCCGTCGCGATACGTCCAGACAACTTCCTTCTCCGGAGTCACCTCGATCATCTTTGGAGCATTCGGATCTTTCCTGCCAGCAGCGTAACTGGTGATCACATAATTTCCATTGGGAAGCACCTGAGCGCCGCATGGATCCTGCAACCACTCACCCGGTAGATCCTCATTGGTCAGCATCCAGATCACCTCACCACTACCGTTGAAATTCATCACGCGATTTCCATGAGTACAACAGACGAGTGTCTGTTCATTCTGATGGCGGATTGCGGTGAACGGCCAAGTATGAATTTTGTGTTCCTCGTCACCAGGGAGCGTTGTGTCCAACTTTCCCTTCAGACTTCCATCGGCAGCGTAATGATGCACCGCAAAGTTCAAAAGGTGTGGGGCCAAGTAAGTACCATCTTCTAACTTTCTCGCCATCCGTGTTTGCATGTGATGGTTTTCTTTTTGGCAACTAAGGGCAAACTCTCGTCGAACTTTACCGTCTTGATCCAACTCGATAAGCCGTGGATTCTCTCCCGCTTCGGTCAGTACGAAGCCACCATCTGCGAGTGGCTGTGCGCTGTTGATTTCGCTTTGGGTTCCCTTCCAAATCAGCTTTTCGGCTCCATCCCCGCTAACCATAACCACCGCACCGCCGGGATACTGATTGGAGCGGTTTAGGGTGAGCACCACCGCGTCATCGGACGTCACGTAACCGTCTCGAGTTCCCGACGGATACGTCCAGCTTTTACTGCCGTCCTCCTCCATGATGTAGGTCTGAGAACCGCAAGCCAGGAAACGGTGCGTGATGGGATCAGCTGCAGAAACATCTGCTAGAGATACTGCAGCAGCACCATAAACGAGTGCCAACAGCGTCATTGTGATTCTGAGGATCATACTCCGGCCAGACCTTTGCATTAGAGAGCATATGAGAGAATTCATTACATCAAACCTGATTAATCGTTCCCGTACTGTCAGCGAACGAATCACTGGTCACACCCAAGCGGCGCAACATCGTCAGATACAGATTGGATAGCGGTAAGTCTTCGCCCTTGGCTGCGTCCTGCCATGGCTCGCGTTTACCAAGCCAAGGTCCTCCCTGAAAATTCGAACCAGCGTGATTGATGTATTGTCCATGCCTAAAACCAAATCTCTTACCACCAGCGAGAATCAATGGATAGTTCCGTGACAAATGGAAAGCACTTGACGCAGACCCAAACAAAGTGAGCGTGTGATCCAACATACATCCTGCACCATTGGGCTCAGGAGTCGCGCGAAGTTTCTCCAGGAATCTCGCGTACTCTTCGTTCAGAAATCCACAATAAATTGCAAATCGCTCCCAGCCCCCAACCTCTTTCGTTTCATGTGATAACTGATGCGCCAAATTGAACCCAACAGCGCGAGCGAGGTGATCACTGCGGCCAACACCGTTTTCTCGACCGATCTGATAGGTCGCTACTCGGGTTGAATCCGTTCGAAACGCCAAGAAGATTAACTCAAACATCGTGCGAAGGTATTGGCGAGGTTCATCGGTGGTCAACTCCAGATTGAGATCTGATCCATCAACACTCGGCAGGGGTGTTCCCAACCACTTCCTGGCTTTCTGCGATTTAACCTCCGCTTGCCGAACCGAGTCCAGATACTCATCGAAAGACCGACGATCTTCGGCGGAAAGAGAACGACGCATTCTTCCCGCATCCTCAAGTAGTTCATCCAACGCACTTTGGTTAAGCGATAAACGCTTCGCGGAGTCAGCATCCGTTGTCACAAAGAGCTTGTCAAAAATATTTTTCGGTCGATGCTCTGCTGGGATAGGCCGCCCATGCTGATCAAACGAGATGGTGTGCGTCCCTCGGGCAGTTCCAGTTCCACCATCGGTCGACATCACCAAAGAAGTGAATCGAGTTTCGTCACCCACGTGCTTTGCGTAAACCTGATCGAGCGAAACTGTGTTTTGGTATTCCCGATCGCCCCCTCCGGTAAGCGCTGCGGTCAGGAATTGATCAGCGTTATTATGCCCGTGCACGCTACGTGATTTGACGTGTGAGAATCCTGAAAGAATGGTCATCTCATTCTTCAGACTTTCGAAAGGCAGCATGCACTTTGTAAAACGATATTCTTTTCCATCACCGTGCGGAAACCACGACCAATCCTGATAAGCGGGATCCTCCGAGAGTGGCATTGGCACGCCATCTGGGAAGTAAAAGCAGGCCAACCTCTTTGGCGCTGCGGGATCTTCAGAAGCACTCACCGACTGGGCTGCCGACATAAAATTAGGCAACGCCAATGCAATCCCCGCACCACGAATAAATTTACGTCGGCTCAATTTATCGAATTGATCATTCATCATGACACTCATCGCTTGCAAGGACGCTCACTAGGCATCTACAAAAGATAACCTCTGACCATCACCAGGTTAAAAATAAATCACTCTGCACAATGGAAAGTATGACTTGCTGAAAACCATCATCATGTTGCCGAACATGACGAACAATCTCTTCAATCTCACTCTGATCAGCGAAGGTCACCGAGCGACCCAATCCGAAGGCGAGTAGTTTCTCAACGACACTGTGGACTAATTGGTCCTGCCGATTCGATAGCAGGAACTGCTTCAGCCCATCAATCCCGTCGATTGCTTGACCATTAAATAGTTCGCTGTGAGCGTCTACAGGTTTCCCATCAATCGAATCACGCCAACGCCCGAGGGCGTCATAGTTCTCAAAGGCAATCCCCCAAGGATCAATTTTAATGTGACACGAAGCACATGCTGCTTGGTTACGATGATCCTCGATCCTTTCTTTCAATGTCATTTCCGCAATTCTTGGATCTGCGAGATCAATCTGCGGCACTGCTGGCGGCGGCGGCGGTGGCGGATCATTCAGGATTCGCTCCAACAGCCAAACCGATCGTTTCAGCGGATGCGAATCAGGATAATCAGAATTCATCGCCAAAAAACCTGCTTGCGTGATCAAACCACCACGCCTCGCTCCATCATCAAGCGTGACTCTCCGAAAATGATTCCCCTTGACTCCCGAGAGACCATAATGCTTGGCGAGCCGTTCATTAACCATCGCGAAATCACAATGAATTAGATTCAGCAAAGATTCATCGTTAATAAACAGCTCATAGATGAATTCAGCAGACTCACTGAGCATTGCTTCTTGCAAAAGCGGGTCAAAGCCTTGGACCTTACCCTTCAGATTTTGGAACTCAAGCAACTCAAGGTTTAACCATTGCCGAACAAATTGCTCAACAAACCGCTCGGATCTTGAATCATTGATTAGTCGCTTAACTTCGCTCTCGAGGGTTGATGGATCAAGCAGCTTGCCGGAGATCGCATGATCCAACAGTTCCGCATCCGGGACGCTGCACCA
>JAKMEW010000530.1 GCA_022425745.1 Rubripirellula sp. | reverse complement strand
CCAAAGCCTGGGGCTTTGACCAGGACGGCATGAGTTATGCAGCCGCCTGGGCCGTTCTTGATGGCGACGGTTATCTCGACTTGGTCGTGGGTAATTTGAATGAGTATGTTAGCGTTTATCAACATCGTGGTAGCGCTAACTCAAGGTTACTCGTTTCTCTCCGCGGACTCGGAAAAAACCCGTATGGCATCGGTGCAAAGGTCACCGCGCGCACGGGTAGACGAACGTTGACTCGTGTGCTCAATCCCGCCACAGGCTTCATGTCATCAAACGATCCCATTATTCACTTTGGGCTAGGAGATGCGGCTATCATCGACGAACTCGTAATCACTTGGCCTACTGGCACAATTCAGGTATTAACCGGCGTCGAAGCAAATCGCCACTTACTCATCGCTGAGCCTAACCAATCAATTAAGAGGGACGAGCTGGCAACGGCGTCGATGTACATTCCTGTCGAGGACAACAATCTCAGCGTAGCAAAGCACACCGAAACGATATTCGACGACTTCGCAACCCAACCGCTTCTGCCAAACAAGCTCTCTCAGCTTGGACCAGGCGTGTCTACCGAGGACCTCGACGGTGATGGTGATGATGACGCCATCTTTGGCACCGCTCGTGGAGAAAAGCCTCACGCCCATTTCTTTCATGCCGGGCAATGGCTCGTCGGCTATTTCAAAGTTGGTAGGTATGACGCCCACTGCGAAGACATGGCCCCCTTGCTTTTCGACGCCGATGCTGATGGCGACATGGATTGGTTTGCCGTGAGTGGAGGCGTTGAAGCTGGTCAGGCAACGCATCTGTTAGAAGATCGCCTGTATGTGCAACAGAAGCCTGATCAATTTGTCAAAACGACTAAAGCTCTTCCGAATCGCCCAGTCAGCGGCGGAGGGGCAGCCGCAGCGGATATCGATCGAGATGGCGATCTCGACCTCGTCGTCACAGGCCGAGTCATTCCTGGTCAGTACCCTCTGAGTCCAGGAAGCGCTATTCTTCGCAACGATTCCAAAGTGGCTAACGAGCCCGTCTTTAAGGACGCCACAGACACGATGGCACCCGGCTTAAAGACTCTTGAGATGGCAACCAGCGCGCTCTGGTCGGATGTGAACAACGACGGGTGGGTCGATCTCCTCGTCACCACGGAGTGGGGACCCGTTCGCGTCTTCCTCAACCGCAGCGGGGTGCTCGAAGACGCAACAGAAAGCGCCGGGCTAGCCGATTACCAGGGTTGGTGGAACGGCATCGCCGGCCGCGACTTTGACAACGACGGAGACATCGACTACGTCGCGACCAACTTCGGGCACAACACAAAGTATCACCCCACCAACGAGCAACCGAGCCGAATCTATTACGGAACATTCGGCGAAACCGCTACCCCGCAAATCATCGAGGCCAAGGTCTATGGGCAGACGGTCTTGCCTGTGCGTGGAAAGAGTTGCTCACAGAACGCCATGCCCTTTGTCCGCGATAAATTTCCGACCTATCACGCCTTCGCGTCAGCTACCCTGACAGAGATTTATTCGGACCAGGCCCTCGATACCGCCAAGCGTTTTGAAGCAAACACGCTCTCTACCTCGCTATTAATCAACGATGGCCAGGGCAAATTCGCTGTAAAGCCCTTGCCAGAACTGGCCCAGATCGCTCCTGGTTTCGGGGTGGTCGCGACCGAAGTAAACGGTGATGGCAATGCCGACCTTTACCTCGTTCAGAACTTCTTCACGCCACAACGTGAAACGGGAAAGATGGCCGGTGGACTTAGCGTACTTCTGCTAGGTGATGGCAAGGGGAATTTCAAGCCGCTTTGGCCTAACGAAAGCGGCCTAGTCGTCCCAGGTGATGCAAAAGGCCTGGCCACCATGGATTTCAATATCGATGGCTGGGTCGACTTTGTCGTCACCAACAACAACGCCCATCCTCAAGTGTTTCTTAATAACTATGCTGCTCAAACCAGCAACACCGCAGTCACAGTCTCACTGGTCGGTTCGCTAGGAAACCGAAAAGGCATTGGAGCCCGTGTGACGCTAGTTTCCACGAGTGGCCAACGCCAAACTGCCGAAGTTTATGCCGGCGGTAGTTACCTCTCCCAATCAAGCAGCCAGCTTCACTTTGGAAGCACCGAAGCTGATCCAGCTGATCAGGTGGAAGTGCGCTGGCCAGACGGAACCACGAGCACATCTTCCATCACGAACGACGGCCGCCTGGAAATTGAGAAACAAGATGACTAAACACGACCCCGTTGATGATGTCGCAAGATTTTTCGGCATGCAACCACCGGCGCGAAGGAACTCTAGCCAATCCTGCTGCGCTGGATGCGACTACAAACCTAACAGCACACGAAGCCGATAATAACCACCAGCTGTAGCTGACGTACGTGACGCCTCGTCGTCACGAGCACTTGTGCTATCGCCGATCGCCTCAAGCTCGGCCACGCTTTTCCAGGCTGGATCACTCAAACTAGCGGTATGCTCAAGAGCGTAGAGAACCCCGGTGACGCTGCTCCAGGTGAAAGCAAGCCCATTGGTATCTCTCGTTAAACTGGTAATTCGAAGCAGCGACGTGGGATCGTTAGGATCCGTTCCGGCGAAAAGTTCGGCATCGTTGTCCATGCCATCACCATCCGTATCAATTAGATTCGGCATCTGTGGCTCTTGGCCACCACCGGGTTCTCCCGGAGTGCCTCCGATCGCCGCACTCGCCACCCACCGATCTGCACTGCCCAGGTCACCTGGCTCTTCCAGGGAAACGGGAACCAGGGCATAGCCTTCGCCGTCTGCCTGGCTCGGCCAGGCAGCGCCATCATTGTAGCTGAAGTCCATGATGGGCGTGCCTCCACCGAAAGACAGTTTCAACCGCTCACCATCATCGCTGAGGCGATTTGCGTCGTTGCCCTGATACTCACCTGCTACGTTGGCTCCTTCGCCATTGCGCTCTAAAAAAGCTTCCGTATTCCGAACGACTAGAACAGTTTCGCCCGGCACTAACATCGTCACCGCACTGCCATCGAAATCGAAATCGATTCCCTTGGTAAAACGTACACCGCGCAAGTCCAAGGTCGTTGTTCCGCGATTGTGGAGCTCGATGTACTCAAAGTCCGACGTGCCAAAGCCGAGCTCTTGCTCGGCATCCGTGGCAGATGACGGATGGTACATGAGTTCCGAGAGACGCAAATCGTCTTGCAAAGTCGTCAGACTGCTCGGCTCCGTTGTGGTGAACTCCACGGCCTCCGACCAATTGCTAGTGCGATCCATCGAATCGACCATCCGCACACGAACACGATAGGTTCTGCCAGCCCGCACCGTCGACGCGGGAATGGTCATTTCCTCTTGGAAAGTGTCCATCCTGCCAGATTCCCACTCAGCATTCCACTCCCAATTAAACTTAGCGCTAGGATCGTAGCTAGGCAGGCTTGGGTCAGAGATTTCTGCCAAACGCCACTCCATGGCACCAAATGGATCACCGGGATTGAAGATCGATCCCCCACTTTTAAAAGCTGTGGTTTTGAAGGTCAGACCGTCGACAGGGAACCCATCAGGCCCCTCGTAAGTAGC
>JAKMEW010000421.1 GCA_022425745.1 Rubripirellula sp. | reverse complement strand
GTGGAGCTGCCCCTGGTGGTGATGATTTCCGCGAGGGCATTACCGCAGTCATTAGCGTGAGGGTTCAACATCCACAATTTGAAGGGCAGACAAAAACCAAGCTCGGTAACAGCGAAATTGACGGCATCCTTAGCGCTGCTGTTGGTGAGCAACTGAGTAAATACTTTGAAGAAAACCCTCGTGTTGCGCAAACCATTATCCGTAAAGGGATGTTGGCTGCGGAAGCTCGTGAGGCAGCACGCAAAGCAAAGGATCTCTTGCGAAAGCGGAAGGATGCGCTCGGTGGCGGTGGGCTGCCTGGTAAGCTCCGCGACTGCATCAGCAAGAATCGCGAGGAATGCGAGCTGTACTTGGTGGAAGGTGACTCGGCTGGTGGATCGGCCGAAGGCGGACGGATGCGAGAGTACCAAGCGATCTTGCCGCTAAGAGGTAAGATTATCAATGCATACAAAAGCCGCGAAGCAAAGGTGCTAGAAAACCAAGAAGTTCAAGCCATGATTCAGGCAATCGGCACAGGGATTGGAGCCGATCAGGATCTGACCAAGAGGAGATACGAAAAGGTCATTATCATGACCGACGCCGACGTGGATGGAAGTCACATCAGAACCTTGCTGCTGTGTTTCTTCTATCGGCAAATGTACGAACTTGTCGCGCGTGGCCATGTCTACGTCGCACAGCCGCCACTGTTCCGAGTTCAGCAAGGAAAGAATCGGTATTACATTCAGTCCGACGGTGAGATGAAATCTCAGTTGCTCGATCGAGGTCTTTCTGATTCGCGATTCGAGGCTGAAGATGGACGGCAGGTGAAAGGCGATGATATGAAAGCGCTCTGTAATTCTCTTGCCTCAATGGAAGATTCCATTCTGGCACTTGAGCAGAGAGGCTTCAGTTTGCGGACACACGCAATGCGTCTCGATCCTGTCACTAATAAACTGCCAACGCTATTATTAACGCACGGTAACGAAGAGCAGTGGTTCCACACCCAAGAAGAGGTCGATAAGTATTTGACCGAGAATAATTTGGTTCTTGATGTGGAGCAGGAAGATCAAGTCGAAGAAGATGTGAATGCAGAGGACACGGAAAGTCCCGAGTCAGCATCGGCGCCGACCGCTCATCTTGCGGAGGTACACGAAGTAAGGACCATCAATAGCGGACTTAAGGACATTTCTAGCATCGGTTTTGGCATCGATGATTTGATCCCAGCCGATCGTACCGGTTCGACAACGGCTCGATTTGAATTGGTGCGTGGTGAAGATATTCGCCGGCCGATGGAAGATCTCAGAATGTTATTGCCTGAGGTTAGAAGTGCGGGCGAGAAAGGTCTGCAGGTGACCCGCTTTAAGGGGCTCGGTGAAATGAATGCTGAGGAATTGCGGGAGACCACTCTTGATCCAGCCAATCGAACACTCCTAAAGGTTAGCTTGACGGATGCCGGGGCAGCTGATGAGATGTTTCGGTTGTTGATGGGTGATAAAGTCGAGCCGCGTAGAGAATTCATCGAGAAACATGCACTCGATGTTCGCAATTTGGACGTTTAAGTGATCCGCTGCCTACCACAATCGGGATCAAAGATTTGATCCCACATCGGTGCGATACGCGGACCAAGCGGGCAGTAGTGCGGCGATGAGTGCAAGCATAATGACGAGCGGTAGGATCCAAACTTCATTGTTGCTTGTCGTGAAGAAGCTCACCTGAACTCCGGTCTGCTCCTCGATTGTTCCCGAGTACGCAACGATTCCTGCATGAGCGATGACCCAGCCAATGATGACCCCGATCATCGCGACCAACATGCTCTCGCAAATGATGATGCTGGTCACTGTGTTTCGGCGTGCTCCCAACGCCCGCATGACGGCAATGTCTCGTTTGCGATCATTCATTGAGTTGTAGATTGAAACGAGGATACCAACCGCTGCGACCACGCAAGTGATAAGCGTGATGATTAGCATGGCATTCTTGAGAGGTCCAACAATCAACCCCATGAGCTTATTGATCTCACCAACCGGCGCTGCCGCTTGTGATCGAATGCTCTCATTAATAGCATTTTGCATTTGGGGGGCAAACATGACGTTCCCGTTGCGCACCAAAATAGAAGTGACCTCTCTTTCTCCGATAGAAAGCAGTCGATAATCATCTGGTTTGAATGATCCAGCAGTGGTCTCGCTATTAGGTTGGGGGCCGGCAGACACCGCACCGTTGGCCTTTGCTTCCTCACTATCGTCGATTGGTTTTGCATGTCCGTCCATCAGGTAAAAGCCTTCAAGATTGACGAAGGCCGCACGGTCATTTGGTGTGCCCGTTGGATCCATGACACCCACAATCGTGAATCCAAGATCATGGCCATGGCCGGTTGGATCACCGTGCGTTGGGAAGAACTCGTCGCCAACGGTCACATTCATCTCTTTGGCAACTCTCGATCCAACTACTGCTTCGAAGTAACTATGTTCTGTCGAGAATTCTTGGAAGGCACGTCCGGTTGAGAACGTAAACTTTTGCTCCAGTGTGGGGCCGTGTCTCAACTTGTCAAAAAAAAGAGGTGTTGTGCCGACCACTCGGAATTCACCGAAATAATCTCCGAGGGCGAGTGGGATTACAAAGCCATCACCAATGTAAGGTGAGTATCTGCCGCCACGTTCTTTGAGCGATTGGTCCCCGCCAAATCGATCGACTATTTCGGCGCGTTGTGACTGAGGCAGAAACTCCATGTATTCCGTGTAAGGAAGATTTTCAATGGGTTGGCTGAGGTAAAAGACACTGTTGAGTGTCAATTGGAGCGGGCTTCCTTTTGGGCCGACTACAAGGTTGTAGCCAACGGACGCATTTCTGGTGAAGGCTTCGTTGATGACTCCGTAGATCGAGAGCACCAGCACAACCAAGCCCACTCCGAGAGCTAGGGAGAAAGTGGTGAGAATGCTAGATAGAGATCGGTGGCAAAAGTTACGCCATGCGATTTGAAGGAGATTCATGTTTCAAGCACTGGTATCAAAGGTCGTGGACAGCGCGGAGGTTGAACGGAGTCAGTGGAGCGATTTCTTAAAGAGCAGATGTGATGGCTTATATTTTTGAGTGAATCGCGCGGTTGATCTGGTCTAGACGCTCGATTCGATCAAAACGCGAGGCGATCTGCATATCATGCGTTACCATGAGCAATGCCACGTTTTCTTCAGAACAGGTTTTCCTAATCAGGTCCAGCACCATTTCGGCGCTCTGCGGATCCACGTTGGCCGTTGGCTCATCAGCAAGTAGAAGACGAGGCTGACCCGCCATGGCTCGTGCAATCGCGACTCGTTGTTGTTGACCTACCGAAAGTTGTGAGGGGCGGTAATCAGCGCGATCGGCTAGACCCACACGGTCCAGCAGGTCCATTGCACGCGAGTTTGGTGCCTTACCTGAACCAAACGTCATACCGAGTCGAACATTTTCTAGAGCGGTAAATGCGGGTAGAAGATTGAAGGTCTGGAAAACGTACCCGATCATGTGTGCGCGAAAGCGATCGCGTCCCTCCTCACTCAAGTTCGTTAGTTCGATGTTACCGATGATAATGGAGGTTTTTTTTGCGGTCGCATCATCGTCATCGTCATTTTCATCGTTATCGGTCATGAATGGATTGACATCAGCTGAAAGTAATCCAGCAATCAGGTGTAGCAGGGTGGTTTTTCCACCGCCACTCTGGCCGATCAGAGCAACCTGTTCTCCCTCTTCCATTGAGAAAGAAGGGACGTCC
>JAKMEW010000354.1 GCA_022425745.1 Rubripirellula sp. | reverse complement strand
GTGTGATGGTGATTGGGGTCGATTTGCCGACCAGTGTTCTGGCATGTGATCTTGCGGCACAGTACCCCGGATTTCTTTTTGCTGCCGTGGGGATCCAACCCAACTCGGTCGCCGAGGCTGGCGAGGGTGATTTTGATCGAGTTGCAGAATTGGCGGCTTACCCGGGCGTAAGAGCAATCGGCGAGACTGGATTGGATTGCTATTGGGATGATACTCCTTTGGATGCACAGCGAGTCTTCTTTGACCAACACATGGATCTATGTCGTAAGACCGGCTTGCCCATGGTTATTCATATGCGGGAAAGTGGGAAGGAAATCGTTGAGCAACTGAAGTCACAGGTTTCTATTCCTCCGGGAGTCATGCATTCATTCACCGGTGATGCGGGTCTCGCAGAGCAGTGTTTAGAGATGGGTCTCTACATTAGTTTTGCGGGTATGGTGACCTTCAAGAATAATCCAGCACTTCGGGAAGTGGCGAAGATGATTCCTGATGAAAAAATATTGATCGAGACCGATTCCCCGTATCTCAGTCCCGAACCACTGCGAGGCCGACGTCCAAATGCGCCCGAACGGGTCGTGCACATTTTGAATTGTCTCGCGGAGACACGCGGTGTGTCACCGGATGAACTCGCGCAAATCACCACTCAAAATGCCAAGACACTATTTCAGTTGCCATAGTGCATTAGGTGACTCAAGAAGTGCTGACGGTGATTTTTTCAAGGCGTGTTTGGGGTCGCCAGCACGGCTGTCGGTTACTCTGGCGTTTAGTCAATCCTGCGCTAGCTCAATAAACGGGTCACCGCTTCTGCTTTGACAAGCTCACGTGGCTGATTGAGGTGGTTATACACGATTGTCTCAGGGTGGATTCCGAAACTGTGATAGATCGTTGCCAGTAGTTCAGAAGGATGAACTGGATCTTCAAGTGGTGCCGATGCGGTTTTATCGCTCTTGCCGTGAACATAGCCACGCTTTGTGCCAGCTCCCGCCATCACTGCGGTGTAACAATAAGGCCAGTGGTCACGACCATCATCGGAATTGTTATTTCCGCTGGTGCTCACGCCACGTTGGGGACTGCGGCCAAATTCTCCGACTGCGACCACAAGTGTCTCGTCAAGCATGCCGCGTTCATCAAGGTCCGTGATGAGAGCTGAAAGCCCCGTATCAAGCATCGGTGCGGACTGATCCTTCATGCGTTTGCTCAGTCCGGTATGGTGATCCCACGAGTGATTATCACTGTTGGCAACTTTGGGCCAAATAACTTCCACCACGCGGGTGCCTGCTTCGACGAGGCGACGAGCGAGCAAACAGCTCTGGCCAAAGGTGTTTCGGCCGTAAAGATCTTTGGTGCTATCGGATTCAAGGTTGAGATCAAAAGCTTCTCTGGCACGGCCGGAAATAATGAGCGAAAGCGCTCGATCATAGTATTCGTCGAGTGCGTAAGACTCCACAGCCTTGTTGATCGACGGCATTTGTTGATTGAGTAGATCTCGCAACCGCGCGCGGCGTTGCAGGCGAACGCTAAACACCTCGGGACGCAGTTTCAAGTCGTCGATTTTGATGCGATCCATCTTGTTCATATCCAGATCATCACCGCCTGGATAGAGCGTGTAGGGATCATATGACTTACCCAAGAAGCCAGCCGATCCTCCTTTGCCAACCACGTTTGATTCTTGTAGCGGTCTAGGCAGCATAACGAACGGAAGCATCGGCTCATCAATTGGTCGCATCTTGATCAAGTTACTACCAAAATTGGGGAAGTCCTTTGGGCTTGGTGGCTCCAATTGTCCCGATGGAGAGACTTTGTCAGTGGTGTAGCCGGTCATCATTTGGTAGATGGCGGCCGTGTGATTGAATAACCCATTGGGTGTGTAAGACATCGATCGAATCATGGTGAATCGATCGTTGATCTGGCTGAGCTTTGGAAGGTTTTCGGTGAATTGTATGCCCGGGATTTTTGTACTAACGTTCCCAAAAATACTCTTCACATTATCCGGGACATTTTCTTTCGGATCCCAGAGATCGAGGTGGCTTGGACCACCTTGAAGGTAGACCAGAATGATGCTTTTCGCTTTTCCCCATCCAGGACCGCCAGAGGGTAACGCAATTCCTGATTTCGTTTGGCTTTCAGCCGCATTGGCTTGAAGTTGCATCAGTGATGGCAATGAAAGCCCCAGCATTCCGCAGCCACCCACTCTTAGGAAGGTCCTGCGATCAGGACTGAGGTGCGAATCGCAAAGATCTTTTGCTTTAAAACCTTTGAAAGAAAGCATTGCGTAATCTCCAGTCATCCTGTTGAGGTGTAGTGTTGCACGGTAAGCGCAATAGTGGCTCTGGATTGCTAATCAAGGAAAACCCCCGATCGGCTAAATTTTTCGTCGAACACAATCAACTGTGCTCATTAATGATTGAACAAAAACGCGGGGCTGTTGATCAACGCCCATGTTAAATCTTCTGCTGCGGTGAGTCGAATTTTGTTGAGTTGTCCTTCGCTCTGCTTCACATCATCTCTAAGTTGAACCAACTGCGGATCATCTTTCGTTGGTTCAGAGAGTGTTTGTTTGCGTTGTTCCAGTTTGACTAATTCAGTGTCCTTAGGCACCGGTTGTTTAGCGGTGGCAAGGTCCTGATTTGCTTTTCGAACTTGAGGGTTCGTGATGGTGAGATAATCAAGGATCTTCTTCTGATTTTCCTCGGATCGGATTTCCTTGGGTGTTCTCAGGATCGTTGCGAAGGATTCTGGCTGGCCCAAGGGAATGTCTCCCTTTGCAGTGGTTAGGCTGATACGGAATCGGCCGAGGCGATGTTCAGCAGCGTTGTGGAACTGGTGGATCTTAAAGGTGATTGTTGTTCCTTCTTCATGCAGAATGGGTTTCTCTAGACGAAAAGTTGCCCAGTGATCGTGTCCCATTGCATTGGATATGGCCCAGCCCTGCTGCGAATTGGTTTGGCCATTGAATGCCTGCTCAATCGCAAAGGCATCTTGGAGAAAATCTGCGACACCGCTGACAATTTTTTGTTTCGTCAAAGCATCCGGTTGATTTAGGGGAGCAGTGAAAACTTCAAACTCTGTCACGACAAAGTTTCCGTTACCCGCAAGTCCAGGTCCTTTGGAAGGTAAGCCGTCATCGCTCAATGCTTCGAGGCGTATTCCAGTAATGTTTTGGAGAGACGTCGTCGTGGAAAAGGTGTAGATGCCTTTTTCTTTTTTTCCGCTCGCCAGCACAGATCGATCGGCTTGTGCGGTTAGAGTTGCCTGATTCGAGGCTTCAAGAGACTGGGGAAGCAGTGGGTGCCATTCGATTGCTTGATTTTGCGTCTCGGCAAGTGCATCAATCTCGGCGTTGAGTTTTGCCGTTGCTTCCTGGACCACTTTTTCTGCAGCCATGATTCTGTTGAGGCGTTCTTGTTCAAGTTTTTCTCGCTCCGGTTTAATCGCAGCAATTCTTGCCTGACTTTCCTTTTCAATTTCGGCTAACCGCTGAAGTCTTTGCTTTTCCAATTCTTCGCGTTGTGCGGTCCAGTCTTGCTCTGCGGCTATGAGTTGTTCGCTTAATGCCTCGTGGTTCTCTTTGATGACATCCTGAAAACCAGCAAAAGCATTCAACTCACCTTCGCTGGGTTTGCGACCTAGAGCCCGTAGGAAAATTTCTTCCGCCATGTCTCGGTCGTCGCTGAAGGTATTAACAATCTTTTCCAGTTCATTTTTTGGATCGGCAATGGCAGTTCCGATGGTTGGTCCGCTTATCAAAGCCATCACGGGGCCGAGTTGAAGCTCCGAGGATCGTTCACATTCACAAGAACTTTCACGAACGGGACGTCCAAGGTTCTGCAAGAATCCATCGGGAAGTTTCACCCCTGAATCGGACAGCGATGCAGCTCTCGTTCCAGCGGGAACTCCGGGGATAGCACTCGTCGCTCCGGTCAACGCATGAATCGAGTCGTAGATCACCTCGGCAGGTAATCGGCGAGGTAGAGCATGCGAATAGTTAATCTGATCATCCTCATTCCACTGATTGCTCTCCACACTCAATTGGTAAGTTTTGCTGTTGCAGATCATCCGATGGATTTCAGCTACATCGAAATTCGAATCGATGAAGGTTCGCTCTAGATGGTCAAGTAATTCGGGGTTGGTTGGTGGATTCCCTGCGCGGATATCGTCAATCGGCTCAATAAGGCCAACACCGAAAAGGTAGCCCCACAATCGATTCACATAACTTCTGGCGAAGTATGGATTGTCCGCAGCGGTGATCCACGTAGCCAATTGTTCCCGACGAGTTGGTGGGGAAGATTCTTCTGTATCCCCAACCGTCACCTCGGAAATTGAGGTTAATTGAAATGGGAAATTAGGTACGACGTTCTGTTTTGTCGTTGGGTGTGTGATTTCACCTGCATTCCTGTCGACGACTTTTTCAAAGAGTGGTTTAGCCGACTCAACCGCAGTGCCTCCAATTTTGCGATCACCAGAGGCCTTATCTTTTTCGAGGGAGAACTGTGCAAAATAGGATGCCATCTCGTAATACTGATCCTGCGTCCATCGTTCAAATGGATGGTCATGGCATTTGTTGCAATTAAATCGAATTCCCAAAAATAGGTGTGTTGTGTTCTCCATGGTGTCTTCTGGATTGCGAAGTACCTTGAAGTAGGAAGCAGGTGGGTTTTCGTTGTTGGATCCGGAAGCAGTCAAAATTTCACGAGCGAATTGATCATAGGGGCGATTTTCTTTGATCGCAGTACGAATCCAGTCTCTGAACTTAACGCTGCCGTCGACTCCAAGAAATTTGCGATTGACCTGCAGAAGATCGGCCCACTTGTTTGTCCAGTACTCAATGTAAGGTTCGCTACCGATCAACTCATCAATAACCTTAGCGCGTTTTTCTTGGGTCGGGGTTGTATCCTTTAGGAATTGGCGTACCTGGTCACTACTCGGTGGAAGTCCGGTAAGATCCAAAAACACTCGCCTCAGGAAAGTTGCATCGTCGCACAAGTCACTTGGAGTGACTTTGACACGTTGCCATTTCTTTGAGACAAGTTCGTCGATTTTGGTCCACGAATCGAATGGTTGGGAGGTGAAGTCTTCTCGGTTTCCCATCACGGTTAGTGTGGTTGCAGCGTACGCGCCTTCGTATCTCGCGAGAATTGGTGCTTCACCACGCCTTACCGAAGTTAGAAGGCCGGTGGCGTCGGTGGTTGCAACCTCTGTGTTACCACTTTCAATGAATGATTCTCGCGTCACATCCCTTTGCTCTCCATCGCTGTAGAAAGCGATGACACGCACCTGTTGCTTGGAAGAGACGGTTTGAATCACTGGATTAAGCGGATGGACTTCGATTCTTTCGACTCGATTGGTGTCGTGATTGACCAAACTGCCATCGGCAATCCAGCGTCGCAAAATGCTATGGTTTGGATCACCCTCAGACATCAATACTCCACCTTGGTGTGGTGTGAGCCCAAGTGGCTTGCGAAGCATGAGAGATGCATCTGGTGCTGCAGCGTTGATTCTTCTCGCCGCTAGGTCATCCGTTAGTGCTCTCAAATCGAAAGTGGCATCGTAACCTCGCAACGATAATTTGAATCCCGCTTTTCCTTTTTGAGCGCCATGGCAAGTACCCTGATTGCATCCAAGACGACTTAACACTGGGTTGACGTCTCGCAGGTAATCGACTGATCCAATTTTTGGATTTTCACCGCGGATGTTTTTTGCCACTACCGGAATACGGATTTCTTTGTCCCCGTACCGGATCGCTATCTCACCGGTGCCGTTTTCAGTTGGACGGATCAGACCACCTGATTGCATCACTAGGTGTTGTGGGAGCTCAAAAGTCGAGTTTCTGGTGACGTCGGAGAGACTGCCATCGCTGTGCCGTGCTGTGACGATTACTTGTGCATAGTGATAGGGCGAGATCAGTTCAATGCTTTTCGGTTCAACGCTAATTTCGGTGATGGTCTCCGAGACTGATGACACCTCTTCACTTGAGTTCGAGGAGTTGTTTTTCGCTTGTGTTGCTGTCCATTGTTTGGCGTCAAAGGTCATGGACTGCACTGTCGATGACCTTAGTTGCTCCCTCAGGCTGAATTCTGCAATCAATGTTCCATCTTGACCGATACGCCTCACGATACCATCGTCTGCAGCGGCAATGATTTGATTGTCCGGAGTAAAACTGATTGAGTAGACGGCTCCAGTTGGAATGGAGAATTTCACTAATTCAGTGACTTCGCCACCGCGATACTGCTCAAGTTTTTTATTCTCCTCCGCGTTGCGATCCGCAGCACGTTTGGCTTGGATCTTTTTAATTTCTTCTTCAACGTCTCCGGAGAAGTCGTATTTCCAAACTCTAATTTCGCTCTGCCCATTGAGCGTTGAGGCGGCGGCTAGCAGCGATCCATCATGATTAATGTCAACACTGAAGATACGGCCAGGCATCGCCGGCATTTTTCGAATGAGATTGGCGTCATCGCCAATTTTTCGAGCGGTGATACGAAAGATCCGGTAGACCTTTGCGATTCCGTCCGCGCCACCGACAAAAATCTCATTCCGTTCAGGGTGTGTGGCAACGCTGCTTAGTCCTCCCGAGAGTGCTCCCGGTGTGATCGAGGTGATGTTATCAATGAATCGTTCCGTCGCGACTTCGGTCAATTTACAGGACATGTCCCGGGCAACGCTGATGACATGGGTACTGTCGGGAGTGAATGTGGTATCTCGAACCCAGTCCTCGTGTGCTCCTTGAAAGAGCACCTGTTGGCCGCTTTGGGCGTCGATTGCCCGGACGACATTATCTGTTGCTCCAAATGCAATTTTGGTTCCGTCAGGCGACCAACTCCCGCCTGTGAGCGTATCGTAGGTGATCATCTGAGAGAGTTTCAGATCACCGGTTGCGGCGTCCCATATTTGAAGTTCTCCACGTTCACCCGGTGTTCCACCCAAGGCTGCGATCTGCTTACCGTTAGGTGAGAATTGTACGGTGTTAATTCTCGGGCTCAGGCCAACAAGTCGTGACTGAAGTTGACCATTTTTCGTTGTGAAAACTAAGACTTCGTGATAGCCAGCAATCGCGATTAACTCACCATTGGGCGATGTGTCGACCGAAGGAACAGACGGCGACGATACGTAAGGCGGTGGCGTTTCTGAGGAGTAGCTCTGCACATTGGAAGGAGAATCATTTAGTGCCCCTGCAGAGATCCAATTCCTAATGAGGTTGATTTCAAGATCGCTTAGATGAGGAAATGGCTCGTTAGGCATTTCCGCATGACCATCGATTGGCGTTATTAGCTCAACCAAGTAACTCTCGTCAGGCTTACCTGGAACGATGGCAGGCTGCCCTGACTCGCCGCCGGCGAGGAGGCCCTGAAATTCCGTCATCGCATAGGATCCAAGTTGTTTGGCTCCTTGGTGACATCCGTAGCAATGTCGACTAAAGATTGGGCTGATGTCACTGTGAAAGCTGACAGTTTTTTGCTCTGCGTCTACGCCATTTGTCACAGTTTCGCTGCTCGATGCAACGGGCAGTGTGAGCGTGTCGGCGAACGGAGCGAATAGGGTTAGCAGGGCACATCCGAAAATGATTCGAGAAGCGTAGTGCATCTGCAAAGTCTCAGCGTCTTGAGGGTGATTTTTAGGTGGGCTGGAGCGGGATTCACATGCGCAACTGACAGTAAGCATGCATTCAAGCTAGCTGTTTGATTGCGCAAGGGTTCGCGTGTTTGACATCGAGTGAAACTCGGATGAACCCCTCGAGGGTAATATTTGATCCCATAAACCAGAATAATGTCAGCATTCAGGGGGGTCAATCGATTTGATGGGCGCAGTCTGCATCATTGATCAATTGTACGCTAGGACTGTGGTGAGAGCACTGAAATGGTTAGCATGGTCGAGGTCGTCATTGGTAATGGAGAAATCGTGCTTGATCTTTGGACAGAGATACCGCTCGCCGCTCAGCAAATACTGATCATCTTGATCGGTTTGTTCGGGGGAGCTCTCGCCAATTACGGTATCTACCGGTTTGCCTACTTTCAGCCTCGTCTGATTAGTCCTTGGGGGCCGATTCCCAGCGGCGTGACCCGAGGGTGTTTTGACCGAATACCGGTTGTGGGCTGGTGGGGGCTACGTCGCGAATCCGAAATGCACGGCTCCGGTTTTTGGGTTCGCCCAATGCTTGTCGAGTTATTGATGCCCCTCGGGCTGTTATGGCTCTATCAATTTGAGATTCTAGATCGAGGACTTTGGCCGCCAGAGATTAGGCATGTCGAGGTGCTTTCTGGCTACAGTCAGTCTGCAAATGCGATCTTTTTTACGCACTTGCTGCTGATCATTCTGATGACAGCAGCAACGTTCATTGACTTTGATGAACGCACAATACCGGATGTCATTACGATACCGGGTACATGCGTGGGGCTGCTGTTGGCAACTTTGTCCGCGCAGATTTACATGCCGACGACTCTCTTCATCGAGGGGATCCCATTCGGAAAGCCAACGACCTTTGACTCGCCATGGTTTGATACCAAGGACAGTCAGTTAGCCTCGGTCGATGCGTTGCTGAAAGCACTTGCGATCTGGAGCATCTGGTGCTTTGCGTTAGCCGATTGGCGTTGGAGTCCGGCGCTACGTCGACGCCGCGGCGTCGCTCGTGCGGTGAAGCATTTTGTTGATGGTTTATTTCATTACGGCTATTGGAAAATCTTGTTTGCAATTTGGTTGTTTGGAGCAGTTGGTGTCGTTTCTGTATGGGGTTTGCAGGGAGATGCCTGGTATGGCTTGTTAACGGGTTTGTATGGCCTCGCCGTGGGTGGTGGAGTCGTATGGGCTATACGAATCATTGCGTCGTGGGCGTTGAACGTTGAAGCGATGGGGTTTGGTGATGTCACCCTAATGGCAATGATCGGAACCATGGTTGGTTGGCAGGCGGCCTTGATCGCGTTTTTCTTATCGCCTTTCGCGGCAATCCTGATTGTGCTTGTGAGGTTTTTAATCACGAGGGATGCGTACACCCCGTTCGGGCCTTATTTATGTGCTGGCACTTTGATGACGATCATCGGCTGGGATCATTGGTACCGTCTGTGGCTTTCTGAAAATCTGTTGCTACTTGGCACGTTATTGCTATGGTTTTCAATTGCAATGTTGGGGTTGATGGCCGCCATGTTGATGGTGTGGAGGCAAGTGAAAATCAGGATGCTTGAGTCTTAGCAACTCTTTATTTTAGCGAACTCCTGGTTTGACTACTTTTCTGGTGACTGAGTACCTACAGTGCTTTCCTGCTACGATTTTGATGGTGATGCCGAGCGTTTTTTCGGCATCTAGGAGATTAGCGTTTTTATCAGACAGTCTCGTTTTGATTTTCTGGACGCATCAATCCCGCAAGATCTAAATTCGATATCCTGGAAAGCCATGCATCGGTTGTTTTCACTTATTGCGTCTGCTTTCATCGTTTCGCAGTTTTTTATTTCGGTGGTAGCCGAAGAATTTGAGATCACTGAGTTTGAGACAAAACAATTAAGCAACCAGTATTTTTCTGAGGGTGCTAACGCAGGTGATCTGGACGGAGACGGTGTTACGGATGTTGTTTGCGGTCCGTACTGGTATCGGGGGCCGAGTTATGCGGAAAGGTTTGAGATCTATCCGCCAGTAGATCAAGATCGTAATCGCTATGCCGATAATTTTTTCTCGTGGATATATGATTTTGATGGTAATGGTAAGGGCGACGTTTTGGTCGTCGGGTTCCCCGGAACACCCGCTTTTGTTTACCAGAATCCAAGCGAGAGTGAATCCAATCGAGTCCATGATCTGAAACCAGATCCGTTGATTGTCGATTCAGCGGTTAATGCATCAAACCAAGGGCACTGGCCGAAGCATCAGGTCCTTGATTGGGTCTCGAATGAATCACCACAGTTTTTAGATTTAACGGGAGATGAAATCCCTGAGCTCGTTTGTACGAGAGATGGTTTTTTTGGCTTCGCCACATTTGACCCAAACAAACCTTTCGAACCTTGGGAGTTTCATCCTATTTCCGAACGTATCGCACCACCAAGATTTGGGCATGGGCTTGGAATAGGGGACGTTAACGGCGATGGCCGTTTGGATCTTCTCTTCTCCGGTGGATGGTTTGAGCAGCCAGAAGTTTTGCCCGCATCCACAAGATGGAAACTTCACGTTGTCGCATTCTCAACGAGTTACGGCGGAGCTGATATGTACGCCTATGACGTCGACGGGGATGGAGACAATGATGTGCTGACAAGCCATGCCGCGCACGATTTTGGGCTCGGATGGTATGAAAACCGAGGGGCGGCGGATGGTGAGATCCAGTTCAAGCATCATTTGATCATGGGGGATCAGCCGAGTCAGAATCGATATGGTTTGGTCGTTAGTGAATTGCATTCAGTTGCATTAACGGATGTGGATGGCGATGGCTTGAAGGATCTTGTTACCGGTAAGACCTACTGGTCGCATCATCGCCAAAGTCCGATGTGGGATGCGCCGCCGAGCGTCTATTGGTTTCGCCTGACGCGAAACGATGAAGGTGTCATCGACTGGGTGCCACATTTAGCTTGTGACCAATCGGGGATCGGGCGACAACTTTCGGTTTGCGACCTTAATCAAGATGCACTCCCAGATTTTGTTGTTGGTGGCATGAAGGGAACGCATGTTCTGATTCAGAAGAAACGTGTTGTCGATCGGGAGGCATGGGAAGCATCGCAACCAAAGTTTTTTGTCTCGGAAGGGCTGAGGGCCGATCGCGGTGAAGTGCCAACATTTAACGAGCAAGGTTACATTCAGAATGCTGTGGAAGCAGAATCGATGGAGGTGTTGAGCCAATCACTTGGGTCTTGTTCTAAACAGAATATGACCGGATTTTCATCATCGCGATGGAGTGGGGACGCTCAGTTGTTTTGGAAGGCAGGCGAGGTGGGCGCGAAATTAAATCTTGGTTTCGAGGTTGCGAGTGATGGAGTCTATGATCTTGCAGCTGTCTTTACGGTTGCTCGTGATTATCCAGAAATTACTGTCGCGGTGGATAACCAATTGCTCAGCAAGTCACTCGATCTCTATCATTATCCCGACGTTAAAACGACGGGTCTTGTCTCACTTGGCGCAGCAAAGTTACAGCGTGGAAAGCATCAGTTGACGCTTTCTGTGACGGGCGAAAATGCATCCGCCATTCCAGCGAAATTTGTGGGCTTTGATTGCTTGGTTTTGCAGCCAGAAGTAGACGATAAAAAGTGAGTCAAAGCGACGTTCGTGGCGGCAGCGGAGAATGTGTCGTTGCTCGGTAGCCAAGCAGTGGTGTAGCACATGGCTGATCATTGCGTGGCAAGCCATAGTTGATTTAACTCAGCTCATTGAGCTGGTTGGCGAACCGGTTGGATGAAAGAAGAGTAACCCGCAATGATTGCTGGGCTAAACGGATCCAGATATTGTGGTGAAAGTCGCGACCGAACTCGCCTTGGGGTGTAGACGGTGCGGCTGTCACGGGCGTGGATCACCTTCGTGACCGGTCGATAGACGACTTCTTGATACGCCTCCAGTTCGTACGTTTTCACTTTCACGAAGCGTTTTTCGATCCTGTAACGGATCTGATTAAATTGGATTGGCGATTTTCTGACTTGGCTTGCATGTTTCCATAGTGGTCCATTTGTTGAATCCCTTGGTGGGTCTGAGTCAAAGAGTGATTTCGAGCCTCGATTACCGGCTGCTGTAGGTCTACTAACGCTATACCGTTCTTCGCGATAAAGCGTTTGTGAAACTGGTGCCGGTACCGTTACCATTCTGGGAACAAGCCTTTCCCTAATGACGGCTCGGTATCTCGTCAGAGTTTGAGGTACATATTGTGTTTCAAACTGCAACTGGTATCGCTCGGTATTTCTTGGCGTCAGGTAGGTGGCAACGATGCTCTGATGTGAGTCGTGCGTCTCGTCGTGAATCTTATCGAGTGTTTGCGTCATCGCCCCCGAAGAAGATAAAGCAACAATGAGTAGCGATAGTACTGAGGGGGCTCTCTGGAACATTCAATTTTTCATGATGAAACTAGACGCACTGTTGGATTGCAATACAAAAGTGAAGTGTCGCAACGAATGCCGACTCGGAGCGTCCTAGACTAGGCAGCGTTCAGCTCATTTAAAGATAGATTCTGTTAAATTCGCTTGAAAAGTCCAAGGATTGGGGCATCGGACTTGCGCAGTTTACCCGGTGTAACCCAAGGGGCATTAGTTGGTTACGCTCAGCATTCTGTGGTTTGAACGCGAGCCTGCTGCAGGTCAGTAGTAGTTGTGGGGATGATCTGGCTTGAAGTCGGGTAGCTCTAAAGAATTGCTAGGATCAGGCCACGTTAAGATGTACAGATTCGGTGTTTAGCTGGCCGTCCGTCATGCGGTAGCAGTGATCGGCTTTTTCCGCGATTGCATCGTCGTGGGTGATCATCAGGATTGTTAGGTTGTCATCTTGGTTGAATGTATCAAGCAGAGCCAGGATGTCGCGGCCTGTGTCCGTGTCAAGGTTTCCCGTGGGTTCATCAGCAAGTAGCAAAGATGGGTTTGTCATCAAAGCTCTTGCGATCGCAGCACGCTGCATCTCACCCCCACTCATTTCACATGGCTTGTGGGTCGCACGATGCAAGAGCCCCACGCGATCGAGCATCGATTCGGCGCGATTTTTTGCGGCTTTGCGATTGCTGAAGTAGTGAAGCAGACTCTGGCTGATCATCAGTGGTGCGAGGACATTTTCTATCGCTGATAGTTCTGGGAGCAGATGGTAAAATTGAAAGATGATTCCGAGGTTTTGATTGCGATAAGCATCTCGTCGGCTTCGACTTGCGTTATCGATCCTCTCGCCGCAAAAATGAATTTGCCCATTGTCTGGTCGATCAAGAGCAGCAAGTAGGTGCATGAGTGTGCTCTTTCCGCTTCCGCTTCTTCCCACAAGCGTTGTCACCAAACCGCGACGAACACTCAGGTCAATACCTTGAAGAACAGGAACTTCAATCCGATCCTTGTGGTAGCTCTTTTTCAGTTGTTTCGCCTCAAGGACAATTTCAGAATTCATGCTTGGTCAATTGTGGAGTGGGTTGTTGGTCGCGGTACTGATCTTTGGGAGAGCTTTCCGTAGTTTGCGATCGGCGGTCTATTCAACCGATTTGTGTTTGATAAAACCGCCCGTTGTGAGTTCGCTGTTTGATGATCCAACTATTCGAATCTCAATGCATTAACTGGGTGCATGCGAGCAGCACGAATCGCTGGGAGTACACTTGCAATCACTGCGATTGCCATCGCGCCAAGCATGACCCAGGTCAATGTAAACGGGTCGATAATGGTGGGGATTTCATTGAAGTAATAAACGGTGGGATCGAATACCTCCTGCCCGGTAATCTTTTCAATGATTCCAGCGATTGAATTGATGTTCTGAACGAACAGAAGGCCACCAAAGAGTCCCGCGCCACTGCCAACAAATCCAAGCAGCAGTCCGTAGCTCAGAAAGATGCTCATGACGCCTTTGCCGGATGCACCTAGGGCTTTGAGAGTTCCGATGTCACGCGTTTTCTCCACGACAATCATGAAAAATGTCGCCAGAATTCCGAAGCCTGCGACGGCAATGATGAGGAAGAGCAGGATGTTCAGAATGGTTGTTTCCAGACGGACTGCTGCTAGCAGCGGTCCCTGCATGTCCCTCCATGTCTGAATGTTGTACGCGTAGATATCGGCGGGAAAGCGTGCTCGCAGAGCATCTCGGACAGCATTCAGGTCTGCACCTTCCACGAGTTTAAGCTGGATGGTGGTGACACTTTTGACACCCGTTGCGGGATCAATCATGCCACGGAACTCTTGCATCTGATCAAGTCGGCAAAATGCGAACGTGCTGTCATACTCGCTCATGCCAGATTCATACAAATCAACAACGGTAAACTTTTGGTTTACCACTTTTGCATTGTCCGAAGCGTTGGGGAACATGAGTCGAACATCATCACCGGGACGGCAGTAGTAGTGGTCTTGAACTTCGTTGTTTGAGTCTCGGAATCGCGTGCTGCATGTAGAGATTCCCAGAACAATTCCAGGGAACTGTTCTTTGCTTGCGTCAAATTCGCTCGCCACTTCGGCTTGGCTGTCTTCGGCAAATAGTTCAGTGGGGGCGGCGATTTGAAATGTTGGTTGACTCCCTTGGGGAGCGGTGTTGGTCGGCAAAGTTGCGTTTGCATTTTCGACAGCTTGCCGCTTGATTCGTTCTTCCTCCAACGCTCGTTCGTAAGCAACCCGTGCTCGGCGGTATCCCCAGCCTGATGCGGGAAAACCCTCACGATCCGGAGCGTAGCCGTCGTCCCGAAGATTGAAGCTGACCTGATGTTGGTTCCCCGGATGCAGCAGGTAACGTCCAAATTGACTGACCTGATCGTATGATGCTGGATCCAAACCAACAAAATTAACGTGTCGAGTGATGAGTTGGCCGTTGAAATCAATACCCAGCATCGCCGGAACATGCACGCTCGCTGAATGTCCTGCGACATCATCTCCGACGACTTCCATGATCTGCTCGATGTGCAGTTCAGGATCTGCCATGCCTTGGGCAAGATGGCATTCAATCAAAATGTCAGATGCAAGTCCGTGCAGTCGCTCGTGCATCTCGGCTGAGAATCCCGCCATCACGCTATTGACAACGATCAGGGTAGCGACACCGAGAGTAACGCTAATGATTGATGCTAAGGCGATGTATCGGGTTCGTAGGTAACGGAAACAGAGCAGCCAGCGATACATAAGTGCGATCCTTCGCAGAAACCAAGGCGGAGGGAGAGCCTCGGTGAAATAAATTCCAAGACTGAAGTCTAGGAAACTGCTTGAATCAGCGTAAACCGCACTTTGGGAGAGTTTTCAGGTTGGTTGGCCAATTCCGCGATTCACGGGTCAATGGTCACTGCTTCTGGCCAGTGTTTAGCTATTAGAGGCCAGTGTTTAGCTATTTGAGGCTGGCGTGTTGCTTTACTGATGGCTTTCGCGGGCAAAACGCTGTTTGCTAGCAAAAGCGAAAAGTTCCATCTCCAGTAAACGACTCGCATTCCAAATCAGGATTCCGGGCGTTGAAGCGGGAAAAGAATGATGTCGCGAATTGACTTCTTGCCGGTCAATAGCATCACCAAGCGGTCAATCCCCACGCCAAGTCCGCCTGCCGGCGGCATCGCATAGCGTAGTGCGCGGATGAAATCGTGATCCATCTTTGCCATGGATTCTTCTTCGTCGAGCCCCTGAAGTTGAGTTTCAAACAGTTCCTGTTGCAGGTCTGGGTCGTTCAATTCGGTGTAGGCATTTGCGAGCTCCATTCCTAGAACAAAAAGTTCGAATCGCTCGGCAATTTCTGGATTGTCACGTTTCCTTTTGGTGAGGGGGCAGATACTTGCCGGATAATCAATCACAAAGATAGGCCCTGACAATGAATCTTCGACCTTCTCTTCAAAGATCTCATTGCGGATCACATCAAGATGGCGATTTTCAGTTTCCAGCTTTAGGGTCTTTGCGAGCTGGATGACGGCATCATCATCCTTCGGATCAATTCCGGTGGCCTGCTCGAATAGCTCGGCATAAGTTGCTCTTTTGAAGGGAGGAGTGAAATCAACTTGGTGTCCGTCGTACTCGCGGACAAACCCTCCACCGATCGCTTCAATTGCGTCGACAATTATTTGTTCCGTAAGGTCCATCATCGAGTTGTAGTCACCATAAGCTTGGTAACACTCGAGCATCGTGAATTCTGGATTGTGCTTCGGGCTAATTCCTTCGTTGCGGTAGACTCGTCCAAGTTCATAAACACGTTCCATACCACCGACCATCAGACGCTTGAGATGCAATTCCAGCGCGATTCGCATCGTCAGCGGCATATCGAGTGCGTTATGGTGTGTCGCGAAGGGGCGTGCTGCCGCGCCACCGGCTACGGTGTGCAACGTTGGGCCTTCAACTTCGCAAAAGCCGTCTCGGTCTAATGTATTTCGCACCGACTTAACGATCTTCGTGCGATCGAGGAAGGTTTCCATCACTCCATCATTGAACGCTAGGTCGGCATAACGCATCCGCTGTCGCAGATCTTGATTAGTGAGTCCCGCGTGTTTGTCCGGTGGTGGCTCAAGCATTTTTGTTTGGAAGGTTAACTTCTCGGCAAAAACGGTAATCTCCCCTGTGTTGGTGCGTCCTAACCGGCCTTCTGCAGCAACAAGGTCACCGAGATCAAACAATTTGGCGAGTTCGAAATCTTCATCGCCAACTTGTTTCTTGCCGACGAAAATTTGGATTTCACCGGTCCAGTCTTTGAGAGTGAGAAAAATGAGTTTGCCTTGACCTCGTGAGAGCATGATTCGTCCGGCGACCCGCACGTTTGGTCCAGTTTCAGCTCCAGGGCTGTGGTCTGATTTCCACTGTCGGTAATCAAGTTGGGGGTCAGAGAAATTAGGGAGTTCAACGGTGGTGCCGTCGTCTTTTACCCATCGAATCTCCGAAGCCATTTTCTGGCACTCACCCATCATTGTACGGTCATCGTAGCGGCTACCGAAGGGATCGATGCCTCGATCAGCTATCTGACGCATTTTCTCACGACGAGCTACTCGAGGATCCTTTGCATCGAGGTCGCCTGCGGGTTCGTTCGGAGAATTGTTGGTATTTTGGTTCATTTAAGAGGCTTTCTGGTTCCGCTCTCGGACGCATCGACGCAATCGCGAGTTGAGATTGATGAGGTTGGGGCGTGTCAACGCACTCGAAGGACCGGTCAAAAATGACATGGTCGGTGCAAGACGCAGTTCTGGGTGCGACTTTTTGTGCGGATTTTGGCGAGACCGGTTTTCCCCGATGGCTATGGATCACCGCGTCAACCGGGTGAGGCTCAGCCACGACTTCAGTGAACATATTGTCAGCTTGAGACCGCTTTTTGACAACCGGCGAAGACTTGAAATGCTGTCTGCGCGGGGAAACCGTTATCGCTCTTTTGCCTTCGTTAAACGGGTTGACGTTTCCTTTTCAAATTCGCTACCACCCTTTTGGCAGCCTCTTTTTCCGCAGCTCTGAGTTTTCGTTTCCATCAACTTACGGAACCGAATGATGCCGTGGCGGTCTGCTTCAATTTTTTCTGTCAGGGACGGCGGTGTATCTACTTTTTCAGTGTTTCATGAAGGATAAGCTGAAATGAAGCGTATTTTAATGATTTTGTTTATGGTTGCGTTACCTACATGGTGTGTTGCCGAGGAGGTGGTCAGATACCAGTTGCCAGATTGGAAGGCTAAACATGTCCATGATGCGAGCAAGGCTGAGACCATTGTGAAAACGCTCACAAAACTTGGTTGTGAGGTCAAGAAAGCTCAGCATAGCGGTCACATTGATGTGCGTTATCGATGCCCCCAATGGAGACAATTACGACTCGATAGCCATGCACAGGCACATCAATGGGAGAAGTGGCTTAAGGAGTTCAGTTTTGTAACCATCCACAAGCACTGAATGATCTGATTTTGACACTCAAACCAATCAATCTGAGTCGTCGAATTGCTTTCCTGTGACAATGACAGAAATCTTTTCCTTGAGACTGGGAATTTTTCGTTAGTGAAGCATCATCAATCACCTTGACGATCTCTAGATCGCTAAGGAACAATGGTCGCTCCCGGAGGGTATCCGAATTGGTGAGGAGGTTGATTCGAAATCAATTGCCCCGCAAGGGGTTGCGGGTTCGAGTCCCGTGCCCTCCGCTCTAGCAAAAAGGCTTTCAAACAATTTGTTTGGGAGCCTTTTTTTTTGTGCTTTGGAGTTTCGTGAGATCGTGTTATTGCCAGAGGCGAACTGAGTGATTGAGGTAACTCACTCAATATCCCGCCGGCGCTCTTGGTCTGCGATCAGTGAATCTTTCAGTCGTCGTGCTTGATCCCGATTCGCTCCTTCAGGAATCCGTTCGATCAACCAATTCACGTCGTCGATAGCACCGCTGTATCTTTCCGTCATGGCTCTGGCTTGTGATCGCATGATTCGATATTCGGGCTCATCAGGCATGATCGACACAAGGGCTTCACAATACCGACGATAGGCTTCTGTATCTGAATTTCGACGAGCGGTCCCAAGGAGGTTATTCAAAACTCTGATGAGGATTTCAGTATTGCTCTGAGGACGCACGTCCTCAGGTGTCATGGGTCGGTTGATCGCCAAAAGTACTCTCTGCTCGGTTTCTTCTCGGGAAACTACCCTGCCCCGTTCGAAGACATCGATCAATTCACTTTCCGTTTCGCTAATAACATGTCGAACGACAAAATGACCTGGCAATCCGACTCCTTCGAAATTTAGTCCGATTCGTTTTGCCAATTCCATGTAGAGAATTGATAGTGTGATGGGCAAGCCTTCTCGGTCGTCAATCACTCGGTCAAGGTGGCTATTTGCGGGATGGTAATACTCGGTCCGACCGCCATGGAATCCATTTTCTACAAATAAATATCGATCAAGAGCCTGTCTTTTCTCTCTTGGATCCGAGGTTTCAGGAATCGCAGCCGCAATTTCCTCAGCCATCCTTTCCACTTGCTGTACATAGGATTGCGGATCCGTTTCCTCATTGTCTAGTTTGGCAATCCAGAGTGCACCTCGAAGTAGATGTTCATCAGAGGAACGATCGGAAAAAACCGACTGGAGTGAACTAAGAGTGCTCTGAAGCTTTATGTCGTCTGCGAGACGTCTCATTTGAGATATTTTGATTTCGAGCAAGGAGGCTCGCTTTCTGAGTTCTCGGCTGACGGCCTGGTCTGACGCTGCTAACGCACTGAGTGTTGCTTGGCTTTGATCATCAATGGACAGCGACTCGAGGAGAATCTCATCAATCAACTCCCTTTGGGTTTTGGATAGGCTTGGTGACGCAAGATCTTCTCCGATCGCAAATCTTCGAAAACTAGGATTGGTGTCACGAAATTTGACCAGCCCCACTGCTCCACTTGTTAGTTGCTGATCATTCGATTCCACCACCAGTTCATCGTTCACGAAACATTGCAGCCGATTCTTGTCCAGGCGAACCCGCAGTCGGTTCCATTCTCCTGGTCGGTAGTATTTTGAGGGACGATCGGCTAACACTTCCCACGAATAAACGGAGGGTCCTTTGAAGCAGGTTAGTCGCAGGTTTCCATTGCTGGGATAAAAGCCGTAATGTTGATCACCACCATCAGCGAAGAATGCGAGTCCTGCGGCGCCGGATTCATCATCAAGGCGAACATCGACAGTGATATCGATTGGCAGCTGCAGAGTCGGATCGCGATACAAACAGAGTGAGCGTCCTCCGAATCCATTCCCTGCACCTTCCGCCGAAATCAAGCCTCCTGTTTGTCGCCAAGTGGCGCCAAAAAGTGTTTGCCACTTTTTGGGATCCAGTTGCCCCAGAGTGACCCAGCGTTTGTATTGTACAGGATGCGGTGCATTGAGAATGGGGATTAATTGCGATACGGGGATCGCGAATCCTAGGTTGTCATCAATCGCAGACTTCATGTTAATGATCCCGCGAACCTCGCCCTTGAGATCGACCAAAGGGCCACCACTATTTCCGGGTTGTGTTGGCATAGCAAGTTGGATGAGCTCCCTGCCCTGCACTTCGCGCACCGCGGAAATAACGCCTTCGACAACACTGTTTCGGAGTCCCAGTGGGTTACCGAATGCCGCGACCCTAACACCTGGGGCAGGGGTTTGATCAGACAGAGGGATCGGCTTCAGAGGTTGATCACCAACATCGACTTGGATCACCGCCAAGTCCGCATTGGAATCCATTGATTCGATGGATAGCACGGGTAGCGTCCGACCGCCACGTAATTCAACGGTGAATGCTCTACCTTCTCCGATCACGTGGGCATTGGTCACAATTCGGCCACTAGCTGCGATAACAAAACCCGTACCAACAGAAAGCTCGTCCCCATCGCGACCTATTACGCTAATTGTGACGATCGATGGCTGGATCAATCGATTCAGCGTTTCGATGTTTTCCCTTTCAGAATTAATGGGGGCTTCTGAGGAATCGGGATTCGTATCTTGCTCTTGTGCAGCCGAATTCGTTTCTTGGGTCAGAACATCGGGAGGATTCACTTGGGATGGCAATTGTGCTGTTGCCGTTTGCGCTGAGGAAAGCTCTTGGCTTAAAAACACGCTCAGTGTTAGTGCACAAACTAGAAAAAAATTGACTTGCAAGAGTGATTCGATGCGGTGGCGAACTTGGCATGACATGGTGAGGAGACCCATTTTGCGGAGACTAAACAATTCGCTAACGCTATGTCGGATAAGCTGCAAACGTTGCTCCGGCAGCTTTCTTACCCTTTGAGTATACGTTGGTGGCTTATTCTGCACTTTTTTGAGTTTGCTCAATGGCTTCAATTTTGCGAGGCGGGCCGCCCGTGCAGGAAAAACTTGGGTTGAGTTTGGTGGAATGGGCAGTTTGTAATGATTGTTTGCTTTCTTCCGATTGCGCCCTGTTGGTCTCATTTTGCCAAATGAAGTGCCGATACCGGATGTAGCGGTCGTTCTGCATTGACGGTTTCTTCCGGTTGGTCCGGTATTTCGCAGACACCTGATTTCGCTAATAGAACATGTTGTCATGCCGATTATCGAGAGATCGATTCCTCGTTCCTTAAGTGATCTTAGCCTCAAAGGAGTCGATCGGTCGAACCGCAGGGCACGTCCTGGACACAGGAAAAAAACAATGTCCGGCGGCGTGATTGGGATTTTGTCTGCATTTTCTTTCTGTGCAGGCGGATGCGGATTGCTCCGTGATGTGGTACCCGCTGGGCCTAATGATACCCAAGCGTCGTTTCATGATGATTACGGGCTGAATATTAGCTATCCCGAGGTCGAAGCGATTGCTTCGAATGACCGAGATGAAACCGTTGCCGTTCTTCAGCCGTTTTCGTTTGAAGATCCGGCGACGTTGCCAACATTGGAACTGTCGCTCCACGACGCTGTCCGTCAGGCTCTCACCAATCGTCCAGTACTTCGTCGTGCAGGTTCGACATTCAATGCTCGAGTGACTCCTCAGGCCGTCACGACTCGGTTTGATCCGGGTTTGACGGCAGCGTCGATCCAAGGAACGGAGGCTGCGCTGAGCGCATTTGATGCCCAGTACCGCCAGCAACTGAGTTGGTCAAAAAGTGACACCCCTCGAAACCAACAGCAGGCATTTGGTCAACCATCGGTTCTGGATGCCGATTCAGCGCTATTCAACGGAGAGTTGAGTAAGACCACTGCTACAGGATCAAGCTTCGCACTGAGACACGTCGCTAATTACCGACGCAGTAATCAAGGTGTTGGCGATGGTTTTGACTTCCGCCTGTTCCCCAGCGCTTTTACTGGATGGTTAGAAGCCGAGTGGCGGCAGCCATTAATGCAGGGTGCCGGGACCAATTTCAATCGAATCGCTGGTCCCAACGCTCGAGTTGGCCAGTACAACGGTGTTCTCATCGCCCGAATTAACGAGGATGTTTCATTAGCCGATTTCGAAACAGGTGTGATTCAAGCGGTTGCTGATGTTGAGCAGGCATACTGGAACCTTGTGACCTCGTATCGTCTGCTTGACACAATTGTTAAGGCACGCGAAGCAGCGCTGCAAACCTGGCAGATTCAGAAGGCACGCCTCGACGTTGGCACGGGGCGGGCGGATGATGAAGCACAGGCAAGATCGCAGTATTACCAGTTTGATGCTCAGGTCAAAAATGCTTTGGCAGGCCAAGGGGGACTGTATGAGTCTGAGCAACAGTTGCGTTATCTGGTTGGGCTCCCAGCGACTGATGGATCTTTGATTAAGCCGACTACGGAGCCAACCGGTGCGCGAGTGATTTTTGATTGGGACAGCGCGCTGGCGCAAGCTCTCCAGCGAAGGGTCGAAATTCGCCAGCAGAAGATGCAGGTTCAACGTCGCGAGTTGGAGCTAACGGCAGCGAAGCTAAATTTCCAACCCCGGTTAGATTTTCTTGGTCAGTATCGTTACCAGGGGATTGGTGATCATCTCGTTCCAGGTTTCTACGAAAATATGTTCGACGGTAATTACCAAGAGTGGCAGGCGGGAATTGAGTTGAGTTATCCCGTTGGATTCCGAGCCGCAGGTTCCGCTGTTGCACACGCCAAGTTGAGCTTGCGACGTGAACTCGCCTTACTTGATCAGACTGAGTACCAAGTCAGTCATTTACTGTCCAATGCGGCTCGAGATGTAGAAACGCGGCATGAGTTGATGGAAACCAACTACAACCGGCTTCAGTCAGATTTGAATGCGGTTGATGTGCTGAGGATTCGCTACGAGCAAGGAAGTGACTCAATTAACTTTCTGTTGCAGGCGCAGCGACAGGTTGTCAACAGTGCCAGCGATTTCTATCGATCACTCGCAGATTACAACTTGGCTATTCGTAATTTTCATCGCGAGAAAGGTTCTCTTCTCGCGTACAACCAGATCAAGTTATCAGAGGGTGAATGGGAGAAAGGAGCTTATCGCAGTGCCCACCAAGTTGGGCGTTATTTAACGCCTCGAAAGAACGCTGATGCCGTTACTGTCCCTCAAGGATTCTTGAGCCGACCTTTCGATCCATCTGATGTTCAGTCAACCATTCCGGAGAGCAATACCGGGGACCAGAGCGGCGTCATCGGGGATAGAGATTTCGCGCAAAAAGTGGAGGAAGTTGCTGTCTCCCCTCTGCCGTAGTGCTTTGATTGTGTCACTTCCAAGGCGACATGCCAGCGTTGTCGGTGACGCAGGAGTAGATTGCCTACCTGCTCAGTTCATCCAGCTTATTAGATGTGTCAGCAAATCAGGCCATTCAAATTGGTACACACACTGAGGAGCAGTTGGGTGGCTAGGTTTGCCGCTTTTCGTAACGTATTCGGTAGACGGGGATGGAGTTTTGTCGGCTTCTTCGCTCGAAGTGTGTTCGGTAATCGAGGTCGTGCGTGGCAGCAATCTCATCTTCAGGGATCGGCACTCCCAAGATTGGCGAAATCTCGGCAATGAGTTCAACCGTGTCCTCAAAGTAGTCTAGGACGTCAGTCCAAAAGTGAAAGCGTCCACCTGGCCTGAGGCACCGCGTGAGGTTAACGATGCTCTGCTCGTTGAGCACTCGTCGCTTTCGATGCCTTTTCTTCCACCAAGGATCTGGGAAATAAACGTGCACCGCCTCCAAGCTGCCCCCCGCAATCGACTTTGCGAGTAATGGCTCGGCATTGCCACTAATCATCATGGCATTTGTCGCCTGTCTCCGTGCGAGTTTTGCAGCTGAGTGTTTTGCGTACTTAGCAATAATCTCTACGCCCAAGAAGTTGTGTGCGGGATTAGTTAGTGACGCGTTGTCAATGAACAGCCCTTTTCCTGACCCAACTTCTAATTCCAGCGGATGTTGATTGCCGAATAGGCTATTGCTGGATAGATCGTTTGGAAGTTGATCGGTATCACACAGATGTTTGGATAGATCCAAATCCTGTCCCGGTCGACGTAGGGAGCTTCGCGGCATGACTAAGTTCTATTTCAGTGGCGGAGTGTTTTAGGTTGGTATCGAAGCGGCATTTGGCCGAATGAATATCTACTACAGTCCTGTTGGACGACATCCCAAATCAATTGAGTTATATGCGATCATGTCAAACGTCAGCCGCTGGAGATCGCGTAATTTGATATCCTAGCGTTGACGGTTGGGTTCACAATCCGAGAGGGCTCATTCCACCACGGTTTCTCATGAGAAGGACATTCAGCCTTGCAGAAGCAAATCAGTTTTAAGGGGTGCCGTGTCGCAGCATTGGAAAGTCGACGCGCAGCCGACATGCAGCGAATGATTGAGAAGTACGGTGGTGTGGCTGATGTCAGCCCGTCGATGCGTGAGGTTCCGATTGAACCGAATCGTAGCGCAATCGATTTTGCTTATCGGTTAATCACCGGACAGGTCAGTGTGGTGGTACTAACAACTGGGGTGGGCTTTCGGTACCTGCTTAGAGCAATTGAACCTCATCTAGATCAGCAGCGTTTTCTCGATGCTCTGTCGGATGTCACCACGATTTGTCGGGGACCCAAACCGGTTGCTGCAATGAGGGAACATGGGGTGACTCCTTCGTTTCGCGTTCCGGAGCCGAATACCTGGCGAGAGGTACTGCAAACGATTGATGCTGAAGTATCAATATCAAATCAAGTCGTCGCCTTGCAGGAGTACGGAGTCAGTAACAAGTCGCTCATTGCGGGCTTGGAGGCTCGCGGTGCGACGGTTGAGCGTATTCAAGTCTACGGATGGGACTTGCCGTTGGATCCGTCTGCTCTTAAGCGGAATATTCGAGCGATTGCTGCCGGGGAACGGGACATATTGTTGGTCACCAGTGCCCATCAAATCGTCAATATGCTTAGGCTGGCGGAGGATTTGCAGTTGGTTGAGGGACTTCGGGAAGGGCTGAGGGGGACAGTGATCGCTTCAATCGGACCCACCACTTCGCAAATGCTCGAAGAATCTGAGATTCATATTGATTTGGAGCCGACACACCCCAAGATGGGGCATCTGGTCGTACAAGCGGCGGAAATCGGTGTTCCGCTAATCGAATCCAAAAGGCGATGGCAGCAAATGATACCGCGGTCTCAACCCACCAAGCATCCTTCCGATCAAAGTCTGTTTATTCGCTCCTGCCGAGGGGAAAAAACAGAGAGAACGCCTGTTTGGCTAATGCGGCAAGCTGGAAGGTACATGCAGGAGTATCGTGAAGTACGAGCCAAGCATTCATTTTTGGAGCTTTGCCACAATCCTCAGCTCTGCAGTGAAGTGATGTGCACCGCGGTGGATCGACTTGGTGTCGATGCAGCGATCATTTTTTCTGACCTACTGCCGATCTTGGTTCCGCTTGGCTTTGATCTGGAATTTGCTGCTGGCGACGGACCGGTCATTCACAATCCCATTCGTGATCGTGATGGGGTCAACAAGGTCAAAGAACTTCGCGACCCCCAGGAGTTGGACTTTGTTTACGAGACAGTGAGGCAGACGCGACAGGATCTCCCAGAGGCGATTCCAGTAATCGGTTTTGCTGGATCACCTTTCACGCTAGCTAGCTATGCAATTGAGGGTGGAGGAAGCAGGACTTATCTCAACACTAAAAAGCTGATGCGTGCAAACGACGGTGCTTGGGAATCGCTCATGGAGAAGCTGTCGTTTGCGATCACCGCTTATCTCAATCTTCAGATTGAATCAGGGGCTCAGTGTGTCCAGCTATTTGACAGTTGGGCTGGATGTCTATCGTCAAATGATTACGTTCGGTACGTCCTGCCTTGGATGAAGCAGATCATCTCGGGAATTACACCAGGGGTGCCGGTGATCAACTTTGCCACGGGAAATCCAGAATTGCAGCCGCTTCTGCGAATGGATCGTCGAACTGTTGTTGGAGTTGACTGGCGAATCCCTCTTGATGTGGCGTGGAAGAGGATCGGTCATGATTGTGCCGTTCAAGGCAATCTTGATCCTGCTATTCTGTTGGCAGACCCAGAGATCATCCGAGAAGAGGTCGCCGAGTTACTCTCCTCGGTGAAAGGATTGGATGGCCATATCTTTAATCTTGGGCATGGCATTCACAAAGAAACGCCGGTGGATCATGTCATCGCATTGGTGGAATCGGTTAAGGAACTATCTGTTCGCTGAGCAGGAACTATCTGTTCGCTGAGCTCAGTGGCTCGGTCTCTTGCTTGACCTCAGGTGTCGAGTTCTTCTCGTGCCCGTCTGATTCCCGCTCGCTGTTGATTCCGAGGCGCTCTCTACTTCTGCTGACTCAGCAAGGTTGCTGTGCAACTCTGATTCCTGCTTACCGCTGGATAATGGCAAGCAGATCATCTAGCGGCCCTGCGGAGGGGATTGGTGCCGCTCGGTTAACCGCTAGATGAAGAAAATAGTGCAATCCACGCCGATTTCATTCTCAATTTCTTGTTGATGGTCGAAAGCATAGAGCGACTCCGTGGCGAATAAGCGACAGAGCTACCCGCAGTCGAGCCGCTCCTTTGAAAGATGCGCTCACCTCACCGGCCAGCACCTTGACGATTTCAGTTGCATTTCTTAGTTTGTATTAGTTCGTTTTTTGAAGCGACCCTGCAGTATTAGAAAAATTAATAGGTGGCTGGTTGAATTTTAGGACTCTCGAATTGTTCTGCACAATTGCCGAGCGACGTAGCTTTTCGCAAGCTGCGGCCGTTCATCAGTTGACCCAGAGCGCCGCGAGCCAAGCCATTCAACACTTGGAGGAATCGGTTGGTGTTCAGCTGATTGACCGCTCCAAGCGACCGCTTGTTTTGACCCCTGCGGGCAAGGTTTATCTCTCGGGGCTTCGTGGAATCCTCCGCAATTACGATCGACTGCAGCGTGAGGTGCGGACTACCGGTGAACGCCTCAGTGGTCAAATCAAAGTTGGCACGATTGTGTCGGTTGGTCTCAGCTATATGCCGGAGGCGTCTGAGGCTTTTGCAAAGCTACATCCTGAAGTGGATGTACGAACCGAGTTTGGTGCGAACGACCGAGTTTTTGAACTGGTTAGCGAGGGGGCTGCGGATCTTGGCTTGGTCAGCTACCCGAAGAGCACCAAGCACCTGCAATTCATTCTTTGGCAACGGGAGCCGATGCGTTTGGTTTGCTCCGCCGAGCACGCCTTGGCGAAGCAGAACGAAGTGTCTCTCCGACAGTTGCAGTTTCTTGACATGATCGGGTTTGATCGCGAGTTAAAACTCAGACGTGAGATCGATCAGTGTTTGGCTCGGGCCGGTATTTCGGTCAACGTGAAAATGGAATTCGACAACGCAGATTCCATGATTCGAGCCATCCAAGCTAATCGCGGAATTGGAATTGTTCCCGAGGCAGCGGTGCGGAGAGAAACCGCCAATGGTTCACTAAGGGTTGTGGCGTGTCGAGAGCTAAGAATCACAAGGCCTCTGGGGATTATCTTCCGCAGGTCCGGCCGTCTCAACAGAGCGGCAAGTGAATTTGGGTCTTTACTTTTAGGAAGACCCATCGAAGCAGACAAACGGATGAAGGGTGGCAGTGGCAAAATTGCTGTAGAAGGCGAGTCGATAGAGTCTCAACTGGGAACTTCGATTGTCGCCTGATATTGGAGCAGACTGAGATTCAGCAGCTTTCACCCGTTCGCTGAACTTCACATTCCACCCAAGAACTGAATTTTTGGGAATAGAGATTAACGATTAACAGGCAAGAAGTGTCCGAACTGATGAACGACGAAATGAAGAACGATCTTTTTCACCTCCCTGCAGCTCAAGGCCTATACGACCCTGAATTGGAGAAGGATGCTTGCGGAGTGGGTTTCATCGCTCACATCAAAGGTGAGCCCTCCCATCAGAATGTTCTTGACGCGGACACGATCTTGATCGCAATGGATCATCGTGGTGCGTGTGGCTGCGAGCCAAACACAGGGGACGGTTGCGGCATGATGTGCGGTCTGCCTCATAAATTTCTCAAGAAGGTAGCGAAGCAGGATTTGGGAGTTGACCTTCCTGAGCCGGGGCAATTTGCTGCCGGTTTGGTTTTCTTGCCGCAAGATGAAGCGGAAAGAAACGAATGCAAGGCGACCGTCGAGCAGTTAATCGCTGCCGAGGGACAGACACTCATTGGTTGGCGTAAAGTCCCTCAGATGACCGATCTTGCGGACGTCGGGCCGACTGCGAGAAAAAGCGAGCCAGTGATTGAGCAACTGTTTGTCGGAGCCGCTGCGGGTCTCGAGGGCGATGCTTTCGACAGAAAACTTTACATGATCCACAAGCAAGCCAGCCATCGCTTGCGTGGCAGTAAAACATTGCGTCAAGCTCGGATGTTTTATATCTGCTCGCTGAGCACCAAAGTCATCATCTACAAAGGGATGCTCACCCCGGCTCAGTTGCTTCCCTATTATGCTGATTTGCGAGACGAGGATTTTGAAACCCACTTGGCAATGGTTCACAGTCGTTTTTCAACCAACACATTTCCAAGCTGGGATCGAGCTCAACCGTTGCGATTCATGAGTCACAATGGGGAAATCAATACGCTTCGAGGCAACAAGAACTGGATGCGAGCTCGAGAGGGTTCTGCAGCGAGCGAGTTGTTCGGAGAAGACTTGCCGAAGCTCTTTCCGGTTGTTGAACCTGACTGCAGTGACTCCGGTACTTTTGATAATGTTCTCGAGTTCTTGTTGATGAACGGTCGCACGCTTCAAGAAGCGATCATGATGATGGTGCCAGAGGCTTGGCAGAA
>JAKMEW010000338.1 GCA_022425745.1 Rubripirellula sp. | reverse complement strand
CAGGTGAGCTGAACCGTCAGATCGGTGGCATCCCATGTCGCCCAGAGATCAATCAGGAGGTGGCACTTCAGCCGAGGCAAGTGATGGGCGCTTTCGCTGCCGCCTGGGTTCCCAATCCGGATTCGAGACAGCGCCATCGGCGTTCACTTTATATCCTGCGGCTTCGTGGATTGGTCGATCCACTTCTCGAAGTCTTTAATGCTCCTTCTCCTGATTTCTCTTGTGAACTTCGTGACGCGTCGACGATCACGCCACAGGTGTTCGCGTTGTTCAATGGTGTATCGACCTATCGCCGCGCCCTCGCGATCGCGAGACTTGCCGTTCTGAACTCTGAAACGCAGCGAGGAGCGGTCGAGCAGTGCTTCCGAATGATTTATTCCCGCGACGCTAGTGACCAAGAGATACAGATCGCACTGAATCATTGGCGGTTGATTTCAGGCAAACATGACCCGTTGCCGGTTCAGGCAATCCTGGCTTCTCCTCCCCTCGAGGTTGTTCGAGAGGCGGTGGAAGAGAACACTGGTGAAAGGTTCACGTTTATTGAACGACTTGAAGCGAACGCCGATTATGTTCCAGATCTTCGTGCGGATGAGATCACACCGCAGATGCGGAGCTTAGCTGATGTGTGCTTGGTGCTTTTGAACTCGAATGAATTTGTCTATGTCGATTGAAAACAAGGTGCTTGGGAATGCGAGCCGAATCATCTTACGGCGTACATCGCCACTATATCTGGGTGACCGAACCGATCTGAGTCTGGTGCAGCGGTTATTCCATGTCGCTGGAATCATTTTCAGTCTGTTGACTGCTGGCTCGGTTGCCTGCGTGGCGGCAGATCCCGATCCCAACGTGAGTAAGGCATTCGCCAGCGCCGAAAAGCCGAATGTGATTGTCATATTGGTAGACGATCAGGGTTACTACGACTTGGGCTGTTACGGCGCGACGGAGGTCAAGACACCTCGCATTGACCAGTTGGCCAAGCAGGGTATGCGGTTCACCGATTATTACGCCGCAGCTCCCATCTGCAGTCCTTCTCGTGCAGGGCTCCTGACGGGCTGTTATCCGAGACGTGTTGGGAACCACATCTGGGTACATCGTGCCGATTCGACTCAAGGTATCCACCCCGATGAGTTGACCATCGCGGAGTTGTTCAAACTGAATGGGTATTCGACCGCATGTATCGGCAAATGGCATCTAGGATTTCAGTCGCCGCTGTTGCCCATGGATCAAGGATTCGATGAGTATTTTGGGTTGCTTCACAATCTTGATCCTGTTGAGGTGGTCTACTTTGACTCGGAGGGAGGCGTACCACTAATGCGTCAGAATGAAGTGGTGCAGCGTCCGGCGGATCCAAATCATTTAACCGAACGTTACACCGATGAAGCAATTCGTTTCATCAGGGAGCATCGAGACGCTCCTTTCTTTCTGTATCTCCCCCACACCATGCTTCACAATCCACTCGGTGTGAGTGACGCGTTTCGAAATACTTCTCAGTGGGGTGAATATGGGGATGCGATTCAAGAGATGGATCATCATGTTGGGCGTTTGATGGATTGCCTCGGCGAAGCGGGGATCGAGGATCGCACGTTGGTGGTTTACCTATCCGATAATGGTCGAGGCCCAGGACGTAATGATGAGCAACCGATCCAAGGGCGAAAGCTAACTACCTACGAAGGCGGCATACGTGTTCCAGCGATCTGTTGGGGACCCGGAATCGGGATCGCTCAGGGAGCAGTGGTGGATGAAGTGATCCGCGCGATGGACTGGTACCCGAGTGTTGCAACTCTTGCGGGTATCGAGATCCCTGATGGTGTCGTCATTGACGGACGGGATGTTACGCCGCTGCTGAGGGGAGAGAGCACCGTGGTTCCTAGACCAGAGCTTAACCAGTCACTCAATGCGAGGGTGCCATTACGCCGGACCTGGAATCCGCCTTATGAATGGGAGCAGTTGATCCGTCGCGACGAATACAACGACGCGTTCTTTTATCATGGCAGCGAAGGTCAGCTTGCGGCGGTTCGTTGGCGTCAATGGAAGTTAATGCTCACGCCAGGTTTGAAATTGTTTGATCTTTCGGTCGACCCCGGTGAAAGCACTCCGGTTCGTAATGGTGAGATCTTACGTAAATTGCGAGGAATGGCGATTTTGTTTCAACAGGAAATGCAACTCGATGCAAGGCCTGCTGGATTGACTCGTGGCAGTCGAGATTAAGGACGGGTGGGGATGAAGAGAAGATCAATACATCGCGATCTGGATGATCGCTTGAGCCGAGATGAGACGAATCTGACGACTCGTCGACAGTGGTCCATGAATCTGGGATCTTCCCTGGGATTCTCTCTGGGATCTTCTTTGGGTTTGATCGCTTTTTCATCTCTACTCAGAGACGAGAGCAAGCTCTTTGCAGAGTCACCGGAGAGTGGGAGTGTCTCGACGGGAGTAACGAATGATGCGGCTACCGGTCCGGTCGGCTCGGGCGGTCCGTCGGTGCAGGTTGCTGGACGTGGAATGGAGGCGCGAGTGGCGCACTTTCCTGCAAAGGCGGAACGCTGCATCTTTCTGATGATGGAGGGAGGCCCATCCCATATCGACACCTTTGATCCAAAGCCGAAGTTGGAACAATTGCATCTTTCGGAATTCAACCGATCCGGTGAACAGAAATCGGCGATGGAGAGCGGCAAACGATATTTCGTACAGAGTCCGTTCAGCTTTGGCCGTTTCGGGGAGAGCGGTGCAGCGATGGCGAGCAATTGGGAGCATTTGCGAGCGGTTGCAGATGAGCTCTGTTTTTATCGAGGCTGCCAAGTGGATAGCGTGAATCATCCGACTGCGATGTATCAAATGAATTGCGGGAACCAGTTCGGGGGTGATCCTGGGGTGGGTGCATGGGTGACCTACGGTCTCGGGAGTGTGAATCAGAACCTACCGGGTTTTGTCGTGCTTCCTGAGATTTCTTTTCCGCAAGGAGGTGCGGCTAATTGGAGTAACGGATACCTTCCGACTGCGTTTCAGGGAACGCCACTTCGTCCAAAGGGCTCGCCGATCTTGGACCTATCACCACCAGCGGGTGTCACACGATCAAGGCAACGCGATAATCTTGACCTGCTGATGAAGTTGAATCAGCAACATGCCGCAGCCAAGCCCAATCAGCAGGATTTGCAGGCGAGATTGATGAGCTATGAATTAGCGTTCCGAATGCAAACTGAAATTCCCAACACGCTTGATCTGTCGGCTGAGAGTGAGAAGACGCTTCAAGATTATGGGGTTGGTCAAGACTCGACCGATTCGTTTGGTCGCAAGTGTCTATTGGCGAGAAAATTGGTGGAAAAGGGAGTGCGGTTCGTTCAGCTCTATCACGGTACTTGGGACAGTCACGATTACATTGAACGTGCCCACGGCAATCTTGTGAGGGGAGTGGATCAACCGATCGCCGCATTGATTCGCGATTTAAAGCTTCGAGGTTTACTCGATAGCACCTTGGTTGTTTGGTGCGGTGAATTTGGGCGTTCTCCAGATAATGGAGTTCGTGGTGGCACTGCATATGGGCGTGATCATAATCCTAATGCAATGACGATCTGGATGGCTGGTGGAGGGTGCAATGCGGGCCACACCGTCGGCGCGACTGACGAGACTGGGATGGAAGCGGTGGAGGAGGTGCATCATGTCCGAGATTTTCATGTGACCCTGCTCCGCTTGTTAGGGCTGGATGATAATCGCTTGACGTATTATCACGCCGGTCGGCACAAACAACTCAGTCAGTTTGGTGGGAAAGTTATCGAGTCGCTGATCGCTTGATTTGAGAATTGCTGATCGCATGATTCGAGAATTGGCAGTCGGTTTGGTCTAGTGCGTTGCAGTCCGTACAGCGAAAGAATTTAGTTTCGCTCGAGTTTTCTTCATTCGCGAGAATGTTACAATTTGTCCTGAAGGATCCGATCTGGTTTCGGGGCCTCGTTCTGAAAATGGCTTGAGACGCGAGAGAGTTTGGTATGAGTGATGCAACGGTCAGCGGAGTGATTCACCTGATCGAGGAAACTAAAACCTTTGGGAACAAGGGGTTTAGGAAACGTCTCGTTGTTTTGGAGCAGGACAAAGGATCCTTTACCAATTACATCCCTGTGGAATTCATCCGCGACTCCTGTGACGCGGTTGATGAACTGAATGTGGGTGATGAAATTGAGGTCACTTACCGTCTTAGCGGTCGACGCTGGCAGAGGGACGCTCAAAGCGAAGCACGGTACTTCCTGAGTGCTGAGGCGATGTCTTTTCAGTTGCTCGGATCCACCGGTGGGACGATGACAGAGAGGGTCAGTTCGCCCAACGATGCATTTTCTGAAGCCGTTGATGATGAGGCACCGTTTTAACGGTACATCATTTCGAGAGTGGTTCCGGAGCGAGACCTTGGTATCTTGCTTCAGCGAAAGATCTATACCACTGTGCGCATCTCGTCAGAGCCTGTTGCTGTGTGATGCCAAGTCGGTCCGAGTTGGCCGCTTGGCTGATTCTGTCCGCAAAGTGACACAGCGTTTCACTCGGTGCGCGGTACAACTCTAGGCGCCCCATGATCCTGTCTACCCTCTTGAGCATTTTCCTCGCTCGGATTTCCGCCTTGGCTTCCGGTTGGAGTGCCTTGTTTTGTCTCTTCCAGAGGTAGATGGTCAGAATGATAAAGAGAGGGATCTGCGCGACACGAAACAGAATCACAATCGGTTCACTGACACGAACTGATGCGACCCAGTCAATCGCGTTTTGCAGCCATCCATCATCGATCCCCGATTGGTCCTCAAGAAAATTGCCAGCGGCATCGGTTGCGTTGAAGTTGAGTTGTTCCGGTTCGATGGTTTGGTACTTCCGGCCGGGTGTGGATTCGACGGCAAACCATTGTTGTATTTCCTCGTCGTACGCTTCAGCCCAAGCATGGGCATCGCGGTTGCGACCGAGCCAGAGTGAGCTTTCCTCTTCGCTCGCTTCATCAACAACGTAGCCGGTAATGTAACGAGAGTGAACGCCGAGGCTACGAAGGAGCAAGACGGTGGCCGATGCAAAGTACTCGCAGTGGGCGTCATGCTGATTGTCAAGAAAAAATTCAATCGGGTCACTGCGTCGGGGGCGGTCAATGGTGGTTGTTAAACTGTATCCGTACTCAGATTGGAAGTGTTCGCTAACCGCTGTGGCGATTTCACGAGTCGATGCGCTGCTTTCAATCAGTTCGCTCCCGTACTCTTGAAGCCTCGATGCAATCTGCTCAGGAACCCGTAGGGTGGAATCTTCGATCTCTGGTTTTAGAGGCATCACAGGGAGTTGTTGTCCGACTCCAGCAACATACGGCCTCCGAACATCAATACCCGCTCGGATGACGCCGTGTTTGGTGTAAGAAATCTCTTGACTGCTCGCTTCGATCCAGTAGGTGTTCAGTGGGGTAAAGATCAAGGATCCTTTGGACGGATCAGAAAGAACCTCGACCGAAATGATTTGTTCAGGCGGGTCTGTGATTAATTCGAATCGATTGAGTGGTTCCCGTACGGGGACGTTTAATTCTGTGGTGCCAACGCTTGTGGCTGGGATGGGTTGGTCTGGAATCCTTTCCTGGCGATAGTAGCGCTGGAATTCAAAGCTGCCCGAATCAACCCAGCGACCACGAAAGTATCGGTCGAAGACAGTGCCTCGAAGGTATCCGGGTGGGATTTGGCAGTAGGCTTGCACTGCAATTTCGGCGGGGTCACCAAGCATATGTTTTCGAAGGGATCCGAGTTCGCTGCCGCGAACGTAGCGAGTCCCGCCCACGTAGGATTCCTCCGCCATCGCGTTGAAGGAGGTCTTTAACTCTTCCTGCAGTTTGCTTTGGATCATGGGGAGGATTATGTTCGTGCTGTTTGCGACACCGCTGGTTCCCATCATCAGGGCCGACAAAATGAACAGGGAAAAGGTGGGGGTGATCCATTTTGAAGACGGGGAATCGCTGACTGCTTCGGTGCTAATTCTTCCAAAGCCATGTTTGTTCCGAAGAGTGACTTCGCAACCTAGGATGAATCCGAGGCAGATCGTCAACGCGATGGCGCTTTGTGCCGTAAGCGAACTACTCGCCCCACCTGCTGCGCACGCCATCAATGCCACAATGCAACCAAATGGGATCATGGCGGGATGACCGCTTGTTGGGCGTTTGAGCCACAGGAAGAATCCGAACGTTAGCGAGGTATGAGCCAGGCTGTCGATCACTAGGTAGACGTAGTTGAGTTCCTCGCTCAACTGGCTAGTTGCACGCCACTGTGCGACGA
>JAKMEW010000332.1 GCA_022425745.1 Rubripirellula sp. | reverse complement strand
TCGTCGCCAAGGCAATCCAGCAATGGTTGAGCTTACTGGAGATCAAGACACTCTACGTAGAACCTGCGAGTCCATGGCAAAATGGATATGCCGAAAGCTTCCACAGCCGCCTACGGGACGAGTTATTAAACATGGAAGAATTTGACAGTGCACGGCACGCTCGCGCCCACGCGGCAGCCTGGCGGGAGGACTACAACGGCTATCGGCCACACAGTTCTCTTGGCGGACTGCCTCCGGATGAATTCGCGCGTCGGTGTGCTGATTCCGTTCCGGCTACGCCTCCACTCCATCAGCACACCGAAACCCTATCTATTACCCAAACCGAACTCTCATAACACATGGATTAAAAACGGGGGCGTTCCACTTGAACGGAGAGACCGATGAACCTGTCACGCTCATTCGCCTTCATCTTGCTACTGCTAATCGGCCCCATAGCAAGCGCGGAGCTAAGAGTCGCTAACGTGTTTCGCGACCATATGGTGCTACAGCAAGAGATGCCGATCCGTGTGTGGGGCTGGGCGGACCCGGGCGCAACGGTCGCGGTTGGTTTAAGCGACCAGGGGAACGCTTCGGCAATGTCAGTCAAAGCCGGCGACGAAGGCAAGTGGTTTGCCGAACTCCCTGCACGTAAGGCCGAAGGCAAAACGCTTGAACTGCAGGTCGTAAGTGGCGAAGAGACAAGAGTGCGGAAGAAATGGCCGAAATCGTTACGCTTCTTGAGGGCGAATACAAAGAACTAGCAGAGGCGGCAGCGGAGTTCGCAGAGATCACAACGGCAAAATCATCATCTACGCCAAGGTTTGAGATTTACAACCCCAACTACGTCACCAATCAAGATAAGGAGAAGTTGCTTGAGGTGATCTTGGAAGATTACAGATCGGAAAACCCGTCATCAGATTCGATTACATTCCAGCAGGTCAAAGCGATCCTAGAGTCTCGCTACGGGATTGAGACACAGACAATTGGTAACTTCTTTGCCAGACAACTCAAAGAGTATGAAACGGCTGGCGGCAACAAACGGAAGGTAATCCTGCTGAAATAGCGGCTTGGTGTGCAACTTTGCTCGACCGGTGTGCATATGGTGTGCAGCGGTGAAGCCTTTGCGAACACCTAGAGGCATCAGAGCAAAAACCTGAAACGAATCTAAATCGTCGCAAGTCGTTGTCACCAAACGAAAAAAGCCTCCAAGAGCCTTAGAAAGCTCGGAGGCTTGAGCCTGAACAAAGCAGGTCAGTACAGCGGAAGCAACGGTTTTCGTGAGCGTTCTCACTCGTTCTCGCCTGTTGGCTCGCGAAACCAAACTAATTTGAATGGTCTTCAATGCAGTAGAGGTATTCCGACCCGCGCAGGAAGAGCTGACTTCCGGCGAGGGCGGGTGAGGCGTCGAAGCGATCGTCGAGACGATTGACTGCTAGTTCTTTGAAGGTGGTGGATCGCCGAATGACCAGAGTTTTTCCGCCACGACCCGCGATGTAGACGCGTCCTGAGGCGCCGACCGGCGATGCGTAGATGTTGGATAGCTGACCAATTCTCCCAGGGCCAAAAACCGTCTCACCGGTCTTGGAGTCGACGCAGGTGAGTATCGACTGGTTCGATTGGTTGTAGTAGAGCAAGCCATCATAAAGAAGTGGCGATGGGATGTAGGGTGTGCCGCGGTCCCGCTTCCAGAGGATCTTTTCGCTACCAGTGATATCTCCTGTCTCACTGAGGGGAATAGCCATCGCGGCGTATCCCTGGTAACCGCTCATGCAGATCACGTAGTCACCATCGATGACTGGACACGGGGTGACGTTGCCGGTCAGTCCACTGCATTGCCAGATGATCCCGCCTGAATCGAGGTCGTAGCTGCGGACAGCACCCGAGGCCGCCGTGATGACTTGCGTTTTCCCGCTATGCTGGATCACTCTCGGTGTTGCCCAGGCGTTGTCTTCATCTCGCTCGCGTTGCCAGAGGGTGTCTCCCGTCTTACCGTCTAGCACTTCGATGGAGCTTTGGCCTGCGTGATCACGCACAATCACAAGTTTGCCATCATGCAAAACTGGGGAACAACCTTCGCCGAGACTGGAACCAACTTTGGCTTCGCCCAGATCTCGTTCCCAGAGCTTGTTGCCATCGAGGTCATAGCAATAGAGACCGGCTGAACCGAACCAGCAGTACAATTGCTTGCCGTCGGTCGTCGGGGAGGCCGAAGCAAAATCGTTGTCGTTGTGGGCGCCTTCGTGGGGGATCTTCTTGGTTGCCGTTCGTCGCCACAATTCCTTGCCGCTCTCGCGATCGAGGCACACAACTACGAATGCGTGTTCACTGTTCGGGCGTTTGATATCGAAGAAGTTGGTCTTCGGTTGATCCTTAGGATCGGGAATCGACGTGTCCTTCACGCCCGTCTCGATCGCCGTTAACAGGAAGACGTTGTCGTTCCAAACGATCGGAGTCGATGTTCCTTGTCCATCAGTCTCAACCTTCCATTTGACATTCTTGTCTTCGCTCCATTCGATTGGCGGATTGGCCGTTCGTGAAACGCCAGTTGCTTCGGGGCCTCGCCATTGGTGCCAGTTCTCTTCCGGGGAACCAGCAGTGGATAGTGAAATCGTTAGCAATAAGACAGCTAGCGAAAGTGGTGTGAGGAACAGTTTCATGGTTTCATTTCGTTGAAGTGCAACTCGTCAAGAGTTATGTTCATGGTTGTTTTCGAGTACGGTCGGTGACTCGCAAGTCTCTGCAACAATCGTTATGTGATAGCCAACGCACCATTGCTCGTTGCAAAGCTGTCCGCTTCAACACCCATGCGCTGCAGTAGAGTCACAAACAAATTGCTGAGCGGAGTGTTGCGTTCTTTGTCATGCGCGACGTAACGTCCGTGTTTGTAGCCGCCACCGGCAAGGATGATCGGAAGATTCGTCGGATCATGAGCGTTCGCATTGCCCAGATTGCTGCCGAAAAGCACGGCCGTTTCATCCAGGAGTCGTTCCCCGTGTTCCGATCTTTGGCCTAGTTGTGTCAGCAAGTCGGAGAACTCTGCGAGGATTCCGGATTCGATGATATTTAACTGGGCGATTTTGCTGGGATCCTGGCCGTGATGGGACAGCGGGTGATGCTCCCCTTGGACACCGGGGATGTTTGGAACACCGTGATCAGCCTGAATCATCAGGCTAATCACGCGCGTTGAATCGGTTTGCAGCATCAGTGGAATCAAATTCATCAACGCTCGAATGCGACCGAGTAATTCGGATGGCTCGGCAATGTCCTTCGGAGCTTTGACGTTCACTTCAGGCTTTGGGCGATCCAGCCATGCCTCCGATGCAGCCAGTTCCTTCTCAGCCGTGCGGATGGCGGCGAAATATTCATCGAGTTGCTTCCGGTCACCTCCACTGACTTGACGGTTGAGCGTTTTCGTCCGATCGCCAACGGCATCAAGAATGCTGCGACCGTCCGCAAGTCTCTGCCTTTGTCGCCGCTGTTCTTCCGGACTTCCGGCCAGGAACAACTTCGCAAACACTCGCGATGGCCGATTGTCGGCTGGCAGCATGACACCATTGCTGTTGTACGACTGACTCTCCTGAGTGTTACTCCCCAGCGTGATCGACGGAAACCTCGTGGTGTGCCCCAGGTGCATCGCTGCAACCTGATCAACAGAAACCGTATTCTTGAAACCTCCCAGCCCGGGATTGATCGCCGCCGTCAGAAAGGTCATTTCCGTATCGTGCGGCTCCTTGCCATTCTGGTCCGGATGTGAAAGGCCGGAGAACAGCGTGAAGTCACTTGTGTGTTCATTGAGCAGTTCGAGGTACTCCGTGCTTTCGTAGTCGTTTCCGGGCGTCGTCGGGAACAGAGACGGAGGGTACAAGCCGAGGGCATTGCAAATCAGTACCATGCGTTTTGGCTGTTCGGCACGGTCAAACCCGAAGGCAGGATTCATCACATCCAGCAGCGGCAACGATAATGCTACGCCGGATGCTCGCAGTACGGTGCGTCGTGAAATTGGCGTGTGCATTGTTCCTCCTACCGGTGCTGAAACATCCGGCTGCTGACAACCTCATAAATCAATCGGCGCAACGGGTAATCTTCCGCTTCGTGACGGTGCAGAATTGCTTCCACTTCCTGTCGGTCCGCAAACTGGATTTCGGCCCCGGTGGCGAAAGTGATCAACAGGGACACGAGATTTCGTGCCACCTGCTCCTTCGACTTCATCAGGTGCTGTTTGAAGTCACGAATGCCAGTAAACGTGAATCCGTCGTCCATCTGACCGCCACAGTTAACTCGCCGGCCAGGATCGTAGTCTTTATGCAGGAATCGAAGCCCTTCGTCGGCGGTCCGTTTAACACCTT
>JAKMEW010000522.1 GCA_022425745.1 Rubripirellula sp. | reverse complement strand
GCACCTGAGACACAACATCGGCCGAAATTCTTCACCGGACAACTACTCGCGGGAACGGTGGAGGCCGGGTCTATCCAGTCGACCAATTTCACGGTCAACCAACCAAAAATGCCGACCGACCAAATTCCCCTGTCGAATAGCTCCAACGGAACCAATCGGAGCCACTTGGATTCCAAGAAGATCAATCTCTCTCGAAAGATCATTCGGGAGAGAGACAACGCCCGCGATTTACTCAGGCTTGATCTCTTCCTTGACTTTTTGAACGAAGTGAGGGGATTTGCCGCCCTTACTGAGCTCAGTGGCGCGTTTCTCAGCTTCATCTTTCTGGTCGAATTCGAAGACGGCGACACGTTTAAGATTTTGGCTGAAAACACCCCAGTACAGCTTCATTCGTACTTCGGCAGCAGCCTTTTTGGTTTTACGCTTTGTCGCTTTTTTCTTTGCAGCTTTCTTTTTGGTAGCGACTTGCTTTTCTGCGGCTTCAGCTTCTTCTGCTTTTGCCTTTCGGCTGACGACCTTTCGGGCCATAGGAGCGAGAGGGGGTTATGAGGATGACTGATTTAGGCTGGATTTCCGGAAAGCACGAGCTGTCCCACCGGTCCCGATCGTAATCTAGCAGTTTAGCGTTTTGAGCAGCATTTCGTTAGGGGTAAAGGTCGAGAAGGTCTCCTCAATTCGTTTTCTGAGCCTCAGGAGTCCTGCTGAGCAATTGACGCTAGAGTCCGTTCAGCGTCGATGCCCCCCAGAAAAAATTCGCGACCCACCGTCGCCACGAAATCGGTCGCAGCCATAACCTGCGAAACCCGCTAAATGCTTATAAAAGCCCTTATCACGTCCTCTGGGCTTGTTCCCGCACCTAATGGGACGTTTACAGCACTTTTCACATTATTGAGGCATGAAAAAGGTCGAGAAAATCAACTTGCGATGCCGCCACCTCGCAAAGAATCGCTATCCCAAAAACGGTTTCTCGCGTATGATTTGGAGGCACTGTGCGGCCAAACTCGATCAATTAATAATCAACCTGATTGATGTTGCCCCGATCGAGTTGCGAACTGGTTGCACGAATCAATGGATGGAGAAACATTATGCAAGTCAACGTTTCGGCACGGCACGGACATCTGCAATCTGGAGACCAGGAACTAATTGTCGAAAAAGCGGAGAAACTTCGCCGACTTTTCGATCGGATCACGGCAATCGAAGTCACCGTGGATCTTCAGCAGCAGGACAACCCGTCCGTCGAAATCCAAGTTTCTGCAGAGCACGCTGATGACTGCGTAGCGACCAGTGAGTCGAGTACCGTCATCTCCGCTCTCGATTTGGTGATTCCAAAAGTCGAGCAGCAATTACGGCGTCTGAAAGAGAAAAAGACCGGCCATCGTGCAACTGGCCACAAGCACATGGATCCAACTGAAAACGAGTGAGATTCAGTTCCATTTTCCCGATCCCGCCCATCATCGCCAAACCTCTGTAGCACAACGGTGCGAAGAGTCTGAGATGGGACACAACACACAAACGCTCGTGAACACGGGCAAAACGAACAAAACAGTAGCAAGCCTTGCAAAGAGAACCTCATTAACCGGAATGGTTTTGACCAAGTTTGAATTCATGCCAGCCCACAGGCAAATACTTGCCATGTTGAGCGTTGAGATCTTCTTGTGTCGAACTGCATCTTTGGGTTAAGGAAAAGTCCACTTTGCGACTTGTAGAAACACATACGAAGATTCCCACAAGGAATATCATTGCAATGAAATTTTCCGACTTTATTAACTCGGACGCTATTTGCGCTGAACTGAAAGCACAAACAAAACAAGAAATCATTGAAGAATTAGTCCAATCCCTGCTCGATTCTGGGCAGATACAGGCTGATCAGCGAGATGACATTGTCACCTCCATCATGAAACGCGAGGAACTCGGTAGCACCGGAATCGGTCGCGGGGTGGCGGTACCACACACCAAGCACCCGAGCGTCGAGAATCTCGTTGGGACTGTGGGTGTTAGCGAAACCGGAGTCGATTTCGACTCACTCGACGGGGAACGTGTCCAATTGTTCTTCCTTCTGATCAGCCCCCCCGAACGACCGGGTGATCATCTCCGTGCCCTCGAGAACATCTCCCGTCAGCTGCGTGACGAAACCTTCTGCAGGTTCCTCAAGCAAAGCCGATCGAGTGGTGACATTGAGCAACTTCTCAAGGAAGCTGATGACAGTCAGTTTGTGTCTTGAATGAGTACTGAATCGATCACCGCTACCGTGACCGTACTCAATCCCCAAGGACTTCATGCTCGACCCGCTGATTTGATTGTCAGACTCGCAAATCAATTTCAGTGTCAGGTCGAAATTGGGAAAGAGGGAGAGTGGGTTGATGCCAAGAGCATTTTGTCGCTCCTAACTCTCGGCGCTGCGCAAGGCACCGAGTTGGGACTACAAGCGACAGGTCCAGATGCAGCGGATGCTGTTGCAGCAATGAAAACCCTTTTCACCGAGGGTTTCAACGAATTGGGCGAACCGATTGATGCTTGATGCATTGCCTCGAGCGATCCTGTAGAATTAACATACCCTGCAGGATTGGGGGTGCTGTTGTTGCAGCACCAGCCGGTACAGCCGCGAAGTTCAACTGCCCAATATGAGTATTACGACTGAACGGCGACTATCCGAATCAAATGGTCTGATGGTCGCCAATTGCAGTCAGGCGTAAAGAATAAATAGCGGTTAAAAATCTCACGAGACCAAAAGATTGTATCCGATGCAATCACTCCGATTAGCTACGACACACAAAAAGCAGCGAAACAACTGTCCAACCTCGGAACTAATCGAAGTTGGCCCCAACAAACAACCATTTGGAACGAAGCCAATTCTGTCACGCCACGAAGTATGACCGAGAGTCCACTGGATTCTCATAGAAATTGAAACGATTCCCAGACAACAAGACAAACTACAAGCTCAACCATCGATACACACGGAATCGTCCGAGATGATTCCCTGCAGTTTACTGGAGCAGCGAACTGCAAGCCGACCGCAAACCTCGAACCGATGCTTCAACGCATCGCACCGAGGATGCAAGAATCAATCGATGCGTTAGCGACGCACAACGATGCTCGAACTTCAAGGTATCCCCGTATCGCCAGGAATCGCCATCGGCCCAGCTCTCGTGCTGGACCTAGATGGATATCGTATTCCCAAAAAGATCATCGCGGCGGAAGCGGTGGAGGAAGAATTCTCCCGCCTTCGCAAAGCTGTTCACAGCGTTGCGCAGCAACTTGAGACACAACGACGAGCGACTTCTGAAGTAGCTGGAGAGACGACTGCAGATATCTTTTCAGCACAACTGCAAATGCTGCATGATCCTCGATTGCAAGCCGAACTCGGTCGCCGCGTTCGACAGGAGCACCAGTCTGCGGACTATGCGGTGAACCGAGTTTTGCGCCACTATTCTGATTCACTACGTCGCTTGGACAACCCGATTTTGGCGGATCGTGCGGACGACGTTAGGGACATTGAGAAACAACTATTGTTTGAATTGGGGGCTGTCAATGAACAGCCACTCTCGGACATCACTGAGCCAGTGATTCTGCTGTCACGAACACTCACTCCATCCGAAACCGCTAATTTGGATCGGCGGTTTGTCCGAGCTTTCTGCACAGAGATCGGTGGTTCAGGTGGGCACACTGCAATTGTCGCCAAAGGACTCGAATTACCTGCGGTGGTCGGAATCGGTCCATTTCTCGACTCGGTAACTCCGAATTGTCGGGTGATCGCTGACGGTGACCGAGGAGTTGTGGTTCTTGATCCCGATGATGCCACACTCGATCACTACCGGCGGCGAATCAAAGATCGCGAATCGCTCAGCCAACGACTCTCTGAGCTACGCAACCTGCCGGCCGAAACGGCCGACGGCCATCAGGTTCGCCTCAGTGCGAACATTGAGTTTCCACAAGAAACCACCGCATGCATCGAACGTGGTGCCGATGGAATTGGTCTGTACCGAACCGAATTCCTCTATCTCTCAAGCACCGATGAGCCGAGTGAAGATGATCACTTTGAAGCCTATCGACAGGTGGTTCGCGAAATGGATGGCAGGCCAGTCGTCATCCGAACACTTGACCTCGGTGCTGACAAAATGGGTCGCCGACCGCTTGCCGAAAGGGAGCACAATCCGTTTCTCGGTCTACGAAGCATCCGACTCTCACTCAGAAATCTTGATCTATTCCGCCCACAGCTACGTGCAATCCTGCGGGCTGCGGTAGACGGCGACATTCGGGTCATGTTCCCGCTGATCACCACAATTGCTGAGCTTCGCCAAGCAAGAATGCTCTTGAAAGTGGTCGCGGAAGATCTCAAAGATGAGGGGATTCCGTACCGAGCAGATATTCCCGTGGGAATGATGGTGGAGGTTCCGGCGGCCGTCGTGATGCTGGAGCACTTTGTCAAAGAAGTTGACTTCCTCAGTATCGGAACCAATGACCTCGCACAGTACACCCTCGCGGTGGACCGCAGCAATGAGTACGTCTCTGATCTTTATCAATCCAGCGATCCGGCAGTGCTTCGTTTAATTCAACGTTGCGTGGCGGTTGCTGATGCCAACCAAATACCACTTTCGGTTTGTGGCGAGATGAGCAGCAACCCAGGAAGGGCACTGCTACTGATGGGCCTCGGCGTGCGACACCTTAGCGTCCCCCCCGCTGCACTCACGCGAGTCAAAAAGGCGATACGCAGTGTTACCACCGAGCAGTGTGAGCAAATTGCGATCCGCGCCATGAATCTCGAGGCGGCTCGGGACGTCGATATGTATCTGCTCGATCGGCTCTCCAAATATGTCCCAGAACTGATTGTTTCCTGATCGAATCTCAAAAACTCAACACAGTAACGCAAGTGACTTCGCCAATCGATGACCGTTCAGAAAAAGAGCAACCAGTGGATACTGCGTTGTCCACAGAGAACGTCCAGAAAGACGAGAGCACAGCGACCCCACAAGTGAATGAACCACTGCGTATCCGCTATCGGATTCGCTTCTCTAAAACCGGTTTGCTGCGCTGGATCAGTCATCGCGACCTCGCAAGGCTGTGGGAAAGACTTTTACGTCGAGCCGATTTCAAACTGTCCATGACCCAAGGCTTTCACCCCAAACCAAGAATTGGTTTCCCCTCGGCACTGGCGTTGGGTGTTGACGGACTGGAGGAAGTCGTGGAGTTGGAATTCGCGGAGGACCTGATACCTCAGAATGTTCTCAAGCGACTGCAGGACGATGAGCAACCGGGGCTCGCGATCATTAGCGTTGCGAAGGTTCCCGAAGGCTTCAAGAAGCCACAACTTGAACAAAGCACCTACCAAATCACCTTACCGGAGAATGCTGATCCGGCTTCAATAAAGACGTCGATTGATCAGTTACTGAGTCAACCATCCGTTTCCGTTGCCAGAAAAAAGAAAACGCTTACCGTCGAAACAGCAACGCAAATCCTGTCGCTACAGATGGAATCCCAACACCTGAGCCTTACGCTTGCAGCGAGCGAGGCAGCGACGCTTCGGCCACAAGATGTGCTTGACCTACTGGGATTTGCAGACTGGATCGAACAGGGATCAACAATCACGCGAACTCGCGTCTATTTACAACAAGACATTACTGGCGAGGAGGGCGAAACGTTTGCCATGGCAACGGAAAGTCTTCCCGCCGACCAATTACCGAACAAACAAGGCAGGAGCGTTTAATGATATTTCCCCTGCATCAGACACGCAGGGGAATTTGAACGCAGCCTCGCTTAAACAAACCATATCACCGCTGGCGTCCATACACAGGCTCCTCGTATCTGCCCCGTATTTAGCCAGCCTTACACACCCCCGAGGGGATCGACCATGAAAAAAGAAATGCTCATCAACGTTCGTCAACCTGAAGAATGCAGAATCGCTGTACTCGAGGACGGACAGCTCGAAGAACTCTACATGGAACGCAAGAGCGTTGAGGCTTTTGCGGGTAATATCTACCGCGGCAAGATCGTCAACCTGGAGCCAAGTATTCAGGCGGCATTCGTCGACTTCGGTGTCGGTCGGAACGGCTTTCTGCACATCAGCGATGTGGAGCCGCAGTACTTCCGACAGGGTGGCTACGATCCAGAAGAGATCATGCGAGAGTCGGACGAAATGGCTGAAGCTGCCGCTAAGCGAGCCAGGGAGTCTGGACGTGGTAGCAAGCATGCATACAAGGGTGGACGCCCGCGCGTAAAACCCCCGATTCAGGAAATTTTCAAACGCGGCGATGAGGTCCTTGTGCAGGTGATCAAAGAGGGTATCGGAACCAAAGGTCCTACTCTCAGCACTTACCTTTCGATCCCTGGACGCTATCTCGTACTCATGCCATCTCTTTCGAGAATCGGTGTCAGCCGCAAGATTGAGGACGAAGATGATCGGAAGCGACTAAAACGATGCTTACTCTCTTTGAATCCACCCAAAGGTGTTGGGTTCATCGTGCGGACGGCTGGCGCGGGTCGAAAGGAGAAGGAACTGCAGCGTGACATGGACTACCTACTGAGACTCTGGAAGGCGATCGTCCGTCGCGTGAAAAGCAGTTCTCAGCCGGGCGTGATCTATGAAGAGAGCGATCTAATCATTCGAACCATCCGAGATATTTTCTCGGACGACATTGATCAAATCCTGATTGATGAGTCTGAATCGTACGAGAAGGCTCGTGACTTCCTTAAGATGGTGATGCCGAGGGTCGTCGATCGCCTAAAACTCTACGATGAATCCGTACCGCTCTATCACAAGTACAAACTTGAACGGGAAATCATCAAAATCAACCAACGGCAGGTCCACCTGAAAGAAGGCGGCTCGATCGTTATTGATCCAACCGAAGCTCTCGTAGCCATCGATGTGAACAGCGGAAACTTCCGCGGGAACGATTCGGCCGAAGAGAACGCATTTCGACTCAACCTTGCTGCTGCGAAGGAAATTGCTCGCCAGCTTCGACTGCGTGATTTAGGCGGTGTGATCGTCAATGACTTCATCGATATGCGCAAAGAAAGCCATCGCCGCAAGGTAGAACGCTGCCTTCGTGATGCGATGTCGGGTGACCGTGCGAGAACCAAAATCCTGCGAACCAGTCCATTTGGCTTAATCGAAATGACTCGCCAGCGAGTCCGACCAAGTCTCAAGCGAAGCATCTACAACGATTGCCCGTGCTGCGACGGACGTGGTTTGGTGAAGACGGCAGAAAGCATGTCGATCGAAGTGATCCGAACACTTGCGTTGGCAGTTAAGAATGAGCACATCAAACGTGTCACGATTCGAGTTAATGATCAGGTCGCCGCTCACCTCAACAATAAGAAGCGTCGTGAAGTGATGGAGATGGAGGATGAAGGTAAAATGACTGTCCAAATCCTCGGTAGCGAAGCACTCTATCC
>JAKMEW010000261.1 GCA_022425745.1 Rubripirellula sp. | reverse complement strand
CCATGGAATGGCCCGCGAAACGACTCAGGAAATGCAGATGGGCGTCCAGATGTGGTCTACAGCAAACGCGCTTGGTACGGAACGATTCCTTGGAAGTGGATGCACTCCGGACTTGAAATTGAAATCGCCAACTCAAGAGGCAAGAAGGGCACACTTCCCGCACAGCAATTCACTTTTGGACCTCCCATAGAACTCGTCACGCAACATGTCGAAATCGGCATGCTTTTGCCGCCATCAGAAATCCAACCCAACCTTTGGTCTAACCCTATCGAATACCAAGCACCCGAGCTTGCCTTGGATTATTTCCAAATGGTTCCCATTGCAAAGTTCACCGCGGCTCAATACCTGCCGATTCATTTCCCCAAGATCGTCCTGCCGAATGGAAATGTTTACACCGATTGCAGCACCTTTGAAGGTGCCGGAGTTTACAAAGGAGACATGCGTCAGGAGATCGCAAAAGGCATGGTCTCCACCGGCATCAACTACGCCAACATCGGCGTTCCATCAAGCATCGGCGGTACGGAAAAACAACCTCGCCCTTTCCGCCAAACAACGGTTCACACCAGTGCTGGAGTCTACACAGAACAAGATGAAAACGGTAACTCCAAACCGGTAACCGTAAGACATGGCCTAAGTGGCGGTGGTGGACAACTCACACTCATGAGCACCATTGGAAACGAGTTCTCGCACGAGTATGGACATGACCACGGACTGCCCCACTATCCCGGTGGAGAACAACTCAGTGCTCACTCACGCAGCGGCGCATGGGGCTATCACCTTTTTAAAAATCGGCTCATTGCAAATATCGCTTGGAACGGCAAACCGCCCGAAACGGGAGACTTCCCATATGGCTTTGGTCATGACGCCATGGCCGGTGGTAAGCCTATGGGCACGGTAAGTAAGTTCACCCTGCACACGCCATTCTCACTGAACATGATTCAACAAAAAGTTGGAGCAGAATCAGGAGTTTTAGACGCAACCAGCAACACCGGATACAAGAAATGGGACGAACAAGAACAGAAAATGAAGGTTGCCGAAGTGGGTTCACCAAAACCCGACCGAATCGGGGTACCCGTTATGACACTCCTCGGAATGTACGATCCGGTTCAACCAAGTGAATCGCCATCTTTCATCTATCCGGCACTGTACGGAAACTGGGGTAACGTCTTCTCCCCCGAGACGATCACCCAATCTAACCCTGCCTTGGCTCAATCTCGTTGTTCTCTAGAGGTTACCGACCAGCAAGGACGCACCTATCGCTTTCCCCTGCATGATGAACGACTTGATGCGTCAAAGATGAATCAGTTTCACATCAACCTCCCGTCTTCAATTCAATACAGGGAAGCGAAAATCATTTTTGGAGGTTCCGGTGGCAGGATCTTGGATACGCGCAAAATCGCAGCCCCCACCGGATCGCTCCCGAAACCGGTAATCATCGGGAAGGAACACGGATTCACCGATGCCGCCCTTCGAATGCGTGACATGAGCTCCTTCCTAGTACCAGGGGGTTACCCCGACGAAGGCAAACTCAGAGAAGCAATGGAAGATTACTACGGTGAAATCATTGACTTTGAACCGGGCATCAAATTTGAAACGGGAAAGATCTACCGACGCGCGGATGGCTCTTACTATCAGGCGATGAGAACAAATGACGAGGGTGAGGGAATTGACTTTCGCAAACTAGGCGATACCAAAAACTACATTAGCAATCATCGCCTGCGACTCGGGGACATCAGCAAGGACTACGCAAAGGAAGTCATGTCGGGTAGCAGCGGTGTCTATTACTACGTCCCCATCGATCAAACCCGCGTGGTTCAATCCGACGCTGCTAGCCCCGAGGCTGCGGGCTGGTACGCTGCCGGCGAATACACCTCGCTGACGGTGATTGGAGAGGCCACAAACGGAGACAAACAGCCTATCAAGCTACGTGCTCAGATAAATGATCGTCATGTGATCAATCGTGGTGCGCCGGTAACCGAATCGAGCCGTATTCGATTCACATTCTTTGCCGAAGACAATCCCAACCTCCCGCTCGGTAACTATAAGATTGCCTTCCCCGCCTACGCACAAGCGTGGCACGCAAAGCGATTAGTTGAATCGTTTCAAGTCGTCGGTATTATCAAGTTTCGAAAGTAACCTGCTGTAATGCATCGAGGCAGTCGCATCTTCTTTAGATCGATGACGTGCCATGATTTTATGCTGTAGAAGCGATGCAGCCTGTGACAGTTTTCGAAACCAAGACTGCTTGCCACCAAAAATGGTACGCAGGTACCAAACGCACAATTTCCAACTGGGGGATTCCCACGTAGCAAATTCGCGATGCAAATCACTGTCGAGTGCAGCGGTGTTCAGATTCAACCGAATTTCATAGTACCGGCGGAGACGATTCAGTGAGAGTCGTCTCCGATAGGTTGCAAGCCTCTGTGTGATGGTCCAACTATTATTTCGATCGTGCCATCGGAAGCGAACCAACCTCTCGGCGATCATCATTTTTTGCGCACCAAGAATGGAGGAGACGCCATTCAAGTAATCGTCAGCCCGAATCATATTGATCATCGCCGTCAAGAAAACAACAGATGTCTCCCGTCGCGCGTTCCACACCGCTCTGAATGCAGGCAAGCTGACCTCCGTTGGTTGTTCGAAAGATCAGGTTAACCCGTGAATCCTCACCGTAACGTTTTTCTAAGACAACTTGAGACTGATCAATTGATGCATCGTCAACCACGATGATTTGATCAAATGGCACCCTTTGAGCCAAAGCACTTTCAATCGCTTCAGAAACAAAACGTTTGTGGTTGTAGGTATCTATGATGCAGGTCGTTGTGAGCACGCTTTGAAATCACTTATTTTGCGACTTAAAAATCATCCATCCCTTCGTGGCAAGCGTAGACAACTGCGAGGATGGCAACAAGATCCACGAAACAACTCAAGCAGCCATACGGACCGCGGAACCTGCGATGGGCCCCCATGTACTCAACGCCCGCTGGATTGCTTCACGAACGGGGCTCACTTGCAAGCCAGCGTCTAAGGCTTTCTGACTACTCAAAACACAATTGGAACGCGGAGTCTTCGCGGCCAACTGCTTAAACTGTCGCTCCGTTTCAAAATATTTAAAGTCGCGACGAATGAGTCCTGCATCGAGAATCATTCCCACCACGTCGGATGTGGTAACCGAACCCGGATTGGTCAGATGGTAGGTCCCGAATGACACCGATCGATCAAAGCAATCTAGTGCAGCAGCGGCGAACTCGTTGATATCAGAAAGGCTGTTAGTCGCCCAAACTATTGAACCGATTAGTTTGACTG
>JAKMEW010000250.1 GCA_022425745.1 Rubripirellula sp. | reverse complement strand
ACATTGACCCAAGCAGAGAGCAATTTCTTGCTAGTGGTGGGACGCCGGGGGTGTTTGGTGAGGTTCGGGTTTTTGATCTGGAAAGTGGGCGTGTCTTGGCGACGCTTGCGCGTGCTGATGAGGTCATTCTAGACGCTCAGTACAGTCCTGATGGAACGCAGGTAGCTGTGGCAATGCCGGATGGATCAGTGAAGGTATACGACACCAAGACTAACCTAGAGCAACTTACACTTCTGGGGCATTCTGATCAGGTAACATCCCTGACATGGCATCCTGATGGGCAACGACTTGCAACAGCGAGTCGTGACAAGGCCGCAAAAGTGTTTGATGTGAAGACGGGCAAGTCCATCAGTACTTTTGCAGGACACACGGCTTGCGTGAATTCAATAGCGTTTCTAGATGGTGATGAAGTGATCTCCGTCAGCGATGATGGAAAGGCTTCCGTGTGGTCGGCCAACGATGGGCGGAGACGACTTGAAGCGATTTCTGGAAAATATCCTTGGCTTGATGTTGCTCGTCTCGAGAAAGTCTATGTAGTCGCCGGCGCTGATCGTGTCATCATTTTTGAGGTGGGAACAAATCGCAAAATTAGTGAACTAGCTTCTCACGGAGATTGGATGACCGTTGTCGCAAGGGAAGGCAGTAACAACACCAAAGTTATTGGGTTACACACCGGTGAGGTGATCACTCAAAATGCTGAGAATGAGGTGACTCGATTCAGTGTTCAGCCGTAGAGTGAATCTCTCGTGAGAAAAAATAACGCCGCTAAGCCTATTGAGTCTTGGGTTAGCTACTACGCGTTGCATCGACGACAGGCGTGCATCTGATAACGACACTCCTGCAGATCGCGATTAGAACGGCATGACAAGTCTCTATCCCTCCCCAAGCTAAACCCCTGAGACCGGCGAATACTGGCTAATCATCGCCTCGATTGAAAGCGTTTCCCTCTCGGGGAAAGAAACTGCCCGATGATCATTTTGAAACGTTGCGAATAACCTCTACAATCGGAGAGCAACGCTGGCGGAAGCCATCGAGGCGGTTTGATCGAAAGATTCTTTGTCCATCAAGTAGTCATGCACATGCGATTCTCATTCTTGCTTGCCTTGTTTCTTTCAACGGGTTTGTTATCCGCTGAGGAGTCCAAAGACGAGCTATTTCTTTTGCCCTACTTCTTGGGCAACGGCGAGACCGGTGTTTACTTTGCCTGTAGCACCGATGGACTGAACTTCGAATGGTTGAATGATGGAAAAGTCATGATGCCAGCGCCTCCGTGGGGCGATGAGAGTCTGACTCGCGATCCATCGATTGTCTATCGCGGTGGAGTATTTCATATGGTGTGGACCACAAGTTGGAACTCGCTCAGCATAGGCTATTGCAGTTCGACTGACCTAAACACATGGTCGACACCGCAAAAAATCGACATCTGGGGTGAACGAACCGATGCTCGCAACACGTGGGCTCCCGAGTTGATGTGGGATCCCGATAAAGAGGAGTACTTGATTCTTTGGAGCTCAACTGTAAAAGCGGAATTCGATGATCAAGACGGAAGCGAGGACATGCACGGTTACGACCACAGAAGTTATGCCAGTCGCACCAAGGATTTCAAGGTGTTCACCTCACCTGAGTTATTCTTCAGTCCTGATCCGGAATGCAGTGTCATTGATCCCTATCTCGCACTTGATAACCGTAACACGGTGGACCCGACAGATGACCGTTGGGTGATGGTCATCAAGCACGAACATAAGCCAGAACGTGGCGGAAAGAATCTGCGGCTTACATTCAGCGAGCAAATGCAAGGACCCTATCACACCAAGCTTGGGCCTCCAATCGTTGGTGCGAATACTTCGATTGTGAATCAAATGGGCGAAGGACCTACCTTGTTCAAACGCGGAGCGGTGTGGTTCTTGTATTGGGACGCGCCTGGCAGCGAGCATTCCTATTGCCTCGCCACCAGTCCTGATCTACTGACTTGGACGAATCGGTCTTCGGAGATGTCTTTGCCTGCGGCACAGATGCGACACGGGACCGTTCTGGTTGTTCCTGCCACTGCAGTGTCACCAATGCTTCGACAAAATCGATGATCAAAATCAGAGCAGCCACATCCTCTGGTGTCACTCAAATAAGAATACAGCACCACAGGACCGTGTACACCTTTGCCATTTAGTCCGTTAAGTGAGCAAGAAATCGACTTATTGAATTGGAAACCTTAGCTCAGCAGCTCAAACGTGGTTGATGGCTTGATCGCCATCCACGAACCGCTGATTTAAGATTCGACAGAGAAAAAAGCCAACCTACTCCCCATGCGCAACATCATCTTCTTCGCTGGTTCGTTTCTAGTTGCGACCTTCATTCACAACACCAACCTCTTTGCGACCAACATCCTTTGGACTCAGTACTGTCAGCATCGGGGCACGATGAAACTTTTGGTTCATCTGGATTCTGATCCGACGGATTCAGGAGGCGATCCTTTACCACCTGTTCAGCTATGGCTAAAAGACCAACCCGCCGAAGAATGGAGTTTAATGCAAACAACGGAAATCCATCGGCTAACAGCAACCGCGTTGTTTCGATTGGAGTCTTGGTCGCGGAACTCGAGACAATGGTTCCGGGTCACTTGCGGGAACTCCAAGTGGGAGGGAATTTTTCGAGCCGAACCTGCAGACGGGTCGACGCTTAAGCTGGCAGGGCTCTCGTGTCACAAGGACATCGGATGGCCGTGGAGGGAGGCGATTGCGGAGGTTATCAACCACGATCCTGACTTGGTGTTTTTCTCTGGAGATCAGATCTATGAGAATGACTACAACAGTCCGATGTTCCGCGCGAGCGATGCCAAAGACGTGCCCAAAGGCATGGCAAATTATCTCGAAAAGTTCCGCAAGTTCGGCGAAGCATTTAGGGAGCTGATGCGAGATCGGCCAACGATCATGATCACTGACGATCATGATGTGTTTGCCAATGATCTTTGGGGTAAAGGTGGCATGAGGATGCAAGGTAAGCGAACGACGGGTGGTTACCCCACGCATCCAGATTGGGTCAATGCTGCGGAATTCACTCAAACCGGGCACCTTCCCGATGCAGTCGACCCCGGTCCGCATGGCGACGGAGTGAACGCCTATTACACGGCGCTGGAGTATGGTGGCGTAGGATTCGCTATTCTTGAGGACCGCAAGTTTAAAAGTGCCCCTTCTGAAGTGATCGAGCAATTGATCGCGCCCGAGGGATTTCAGTTTCCCAAGGATCGCAAAACCGATTTTGAAATCGAAGTGGTGTTGGATCCGGACTACGACTGCACTCAGCTTGATCGAGCCGATCTCCAGCTTTTGGGTACGCGACAGGAGGTTTTCTTACGCCGTTGGTCAAGTAGTCTGATCAAGTCCGGGAAGCTGGGTGCTGTGTTGACTCAAAGCCCTTGGGCGCACGTTGCGATGTACTCACCAACCTCCGCCGATACGGATTCTAATGCGTGGCCGCAGTCGGGACGTCTTCGGGCACTGAAAGCGATTGGCAAGGCACCAGTGGTGATGCTGCACGGTGACGTTCACTTGGGCACTCTGTTTCGACATGGCGTCGCAGATTTTGATGATGGTCCTGTCTCCTACTCGCTTCCCTCTTTTTCATCTCGAGCCAGCCGACGATGGGAACCTCTGATGGAAGGACAGAACCGCCTGCCGAACGCTCCAGCAAACACGGGCCAGTTCACTGATCGCTTCGGCAACAAAGTCACCATGTATGGAGCTGGTAATGGTCTCAACGGGTACGGAATCATTTTATTCGATACAAAGAATCAGCAAATCGAAGTCCAGTTCCATGCGATGAACGATCAGCGAAAACCTATCAATGTGGAGGTGCCAGGATGGCCTCGTCGAATTCAGTTTTGAAAACGGGAGCCAAACACGTTGTAAATCAAGATTTAAAGTGCCTAACGACACGATGATGGAGACCGATTGGCATGCCAGATTGCCGGACTCGACAGGTGTTTAAAGTGGAAGTGTCACAAATCAGCCCGCACCGCCGAGTCCTCTGACCCTATGAGCACCAAAAGTATCCTAATCACCGGTGGGACCGGCTACGTTGGTGGTCGTCTCATTCCACTGCTTCGAGAGCGAGAGGACATCCAGCTTCGGTTGATGGCTCGAAATCCCGATTACCTTAGGGCAAGAGTCGGTAGTGAGATCGAAATCACACACGGTGATGTGATGGATCCGGACTCCTTGGCGGACTCTCTCGAGGGAATCGACATCGCGTTGTACCTCATTCATTCGATGGGGAGCGGCAGCGACTTTGAAGATGAAGACCGGCGAGCAGCTCACAATTTCGCGATCGCTGCGAAGAAAGCGAAGGTCAAGCGTATTGTCTACCTCGGCGGTCTTGGGGCAGAGACTGAGAATCTTTCCAAACATCTCCGCAG
>JAKMEW010000243.1 GCA_022425745.1 Rubripirellula sp. | reverse complement strand
TACTGCTACTATTTTTTAAATTGATCTTATGGGCAAGAGTTCTGAGCCAAATCAGATAATCGTAAGGCTGAAGTGTTTTTCCCCACTGTTCCTATCGTTTTGTCGGCTATAGGACGGTCATGGAATCTGGGGAAATCGTCATTTATCTCCAGTCCCCTGAGAGTTGAAACGCTGCCCAGTACCTTGGTGGCAGTCGATCACGCGAGATATTGTTGCTTTGACTGGTATTGGAGTCAGTTGCTCTTGGAACCGCGTTTGTTCCAAGTCCCCTCATTAGCCCAGTTTTGGCATCGTATTGATTGAGCATCGTTATCTGAGCGTCGTGTAAAGCATCCAGCGTGGGCATCTTCTTCTGCCACAAATTGGAATAGAACAGTTTCATGAGTTCAACCGTGGCTTGATCGTCGACCTTCCAGAGGCTTGCAACGACCGACTTTGCACCCGCAATCTGAAAGGCTCGTTGCAGACCTGCGATCCCTTCACCATTAGCGACTCGACCAAGGCCAGTTTCGCACGCTGAAAGAACCACTAGCTCAACGCCTGTCAGCGAGGCAACTTCGATTTCAGAGGATCTCAGGATTCCATCTTCCGAAGGGCTCTCAGGATCACCAACCTGATTAGCACCGGCAAATGCAAGGCCAGAAAGCAAGCCTGGCACGAAGCGAGTAACAAGACGGTTCTGTGAAAGTTCTCGTAGTGCCAAATTGTTCGCGCCGGTACCAGAATCGCTCGCGTCTCGCTGGGCCCCTCGTTGTTGTTGAGCGTCAGCAGCAAAGTATCCATGGGTGATTACATGAAGGATTGTTGATTCGCTCGCCTGCTGAAGAAAGGCTTGCTTTGTGGCCTGTTGGCCGCTTAGGGCCATGATGTTTTGGTTCCTGTTCCGGTAAAGTTCCTGAACAAGTTCTAGTTCTTGTTCAAAGCCCTCAAGAGGAAGGAATTCGTCACGCGTGCCTGACCTTAAAAGGTCAATTTCTACTTGATCGGTTACTCGTAAAATGTCTTGCGTTATCCTATCGTTCTGAGCTAGCAGGTTGTCGTTGCGACGACTCGGCGTCGCGGCTTGGCTTGAGTCGTAATTGACGTTGCCAACCACGAGGAGTTGAGGCGTCCTTTTGGCCGGTGAAACATCACTGTTTAGGTTTCGCAGCTGATGAGCCAATGGCAATGATGCAATCCGGTAGTCCTCAATCAGAAAGCGATCACTCTCGGCACTCGGGATGGCTGCGATTGGTAATGTGTTGATCGTGGTGTCGCTTGATACTAGGACCGTATCAATTTGGTTTAAATGCTTTTCAATTGGAGCCCAGAATCGTTCACGCAGCTCTTCGCCTGATCGTCCTACCAATGCACGCTCGCGTGCACTGAGGTTGGATTTTGAGAAACCGATTCGGAATGCCTCAATGGATGCGTTCAGCTCGGCGGCGGAACCGAGCGGGATGAGCGTTATTTCTCGGCTCGGTTGAACCAAGAAGGCAACAAAACGGTTTTCGGTAATGGGCTCTTCGGATTGTCGACTGGCGGCCTTATGCTGGTACTGCAGGATGTCGATCAGGGCAGTCCTGCTCGGTAACGCAGTTTGCACCTCGGCCACACGAAGGGGGGCTGCACTCTGCCTGTAAAAATCACTCCGCTCAGCGATCGTTCGCTCCAGTTGTTCACGTTTTTCGCTCAGCTGATTGAATGACACCTGCCATTTTTCACGTTTGTCTCTTGCTTCTGCTTGTGTCTCTTCGCTCGCTTTTGCGGACGGCAATGCAGGGACCTTTTGCGCTAATGACGAGAGCCGCTGCGTGACCGTTTGTAGGTCGGCGTAAAAGGATTCCAGCTCGGGATTGCTCGCAACTCTGCGGTAGGCTTGCTGTCGGCGAGTAACGGAACCCTTCCATTGCCACATTTCCTCAGCAGTAACCTCGACTGACGCATTGCCATTAACGGCATTGGTTAAACGCAAGTCCAGGTAGCCTCGAAGCTGCTCTTGGTTAGCGAGCTGTTGCCGGGCAGATTGTGCAATCGCGTTTTTGTCCAATTGGCTTCGTTGGATCTGCAACGCAGTCTTCGAGAATTGATCGAACTGTTCCTGGTCGCCTTCATCGAAGTAGAGTTCAGCAAGCCGGAAGAGTGTTGCAGCAAAGTCGGGGTGTTGCTCCCCAAAAACATTCTTGCGGATTTCAAGAGCAGCCAGGAATGCTTCCTCTGCCGCTTCAAATTGACCGTTAACGTTATGTAGATTGCCAAGATTGATTAGGCTTTCAGCAAATAGTGGGTGCTCAGAACCCATATTTGATTCAATGATTTGATTCGCCTGCGCGAACAGATCGCTCGCGGCTTTTGTTTGTTCCTGGTGCTGATACAGGAGGGCCAGATTATTTAGGCTCGTTGCAAATGCGTTGTGGTTCTCACCATACGCAGCCTTGTGCGTCTCAAGTGACTTTTCAAGCATTGGCAGAGCTTTTTCAAAGTCGCCTTGGTCACGGTAGAGTGTGCCAAGATTGTTCAACACACTTGCGTAGGCAGGGTGGTCATCACCGAGTGTCGCGAGTCGTATGTCTTTGCACTGTTGGTAAAGCGGTTCGGCGCGATCAGTATCTCCCATTCGTTCGTAAAGGAGTGCTAGGTTATTGAGGCTTGTCGCGTATTCAGCATGTTCATCACCGTAAGTAGCTTTCACGATCTCGATGGACTCTTGATAAAGACTTTCAGCAGCTGCGTACTGTCCTGTCGTCGTATAGATTCGAGCCAAGTTGTGGAGGCTGGTAGCGTATTCGTAATGTTGGCTACCAAGTGCTTCTTTCCATATCTCGGAAGCCTCGCGGAAGAGCGGAATTGCACCGCGATAGTCGCCGAGCATGTTTTTTAATGCGGCGGTGTTGTTAAGGCTCTGAGCGTACTCAGGGTGAAGTTCACCGAGTGTGAGTTTTCTTACTTCGGCAGATTCGAGGAACAGTGGAGCGGTTTTTTCATGTTCGCCCATGTTGTAATAGAGTGCCGCTAAATTGTTGAGACTTGCCGCATAGTCGCGATGCCTTTTGCCGAGAATCTCGCGTCTGATTCGGAGGACCGTTTCACCGCAGTCAGCTGCCTCAGCAAACTTTCCGGCTCGGTAATAACTCATGAGTTCTTTGTTTTGTTGATCCGCCTCATCAAGACGAAATTTTTGCACCTCGGTGAGTTCCGGGCTTTGCGTTTTGTTGACATGTACCTCAAATTGTCTCAGCTCCGCAGTGCCGTTGGTTACCTTCAGGTTGAGCGAGTCAATTTGATTCTTCGCGTGCTTGTAGTAGCCGATTACTTGACGTCGGTTTTGTGACCAGACCTGGATCAGCCCAAATGAATAGTCAATCGTCAGTTCTTGAGCGATGGTGTCCGTTAAGATCTCCTCCCGGAGCGTATCGATCTCGGTAACTCCATCTTTTTCCTCGGACTTCAGAAGAGCCATCACGAGAGAATTTGATGGCGAATTGGCGAGTCTCGCGACCTTAATGATGAAGCGTGTAGCACTCTCAGAATCGAGGTGGATCAAGAGTTCTGAGTTAATGCGAGATAGGTCGGGATCCATCTGCAGGATCAATTTTGCCTGCGAAAGTTCGGGGAAGTTGAATGAGACGCTTCCCTTGTCGCTTATGAATGCTTTACCTGATTGGATCGAGACATTTTCGTTGACCGCGGTGTGATCGGAGATGCCGCTCTCGAACGTTTCAATCGATAAAGTCTCGAAGTTGGGTTGCGCTAGGCTCGTGTTTTTGCTGTCTTGGGCATTGACCGGACCTTGCAAAATCAAAGCAAGCAAGAATACGGGTAGGGTTTCTCGTGTGATGTTGGAGATTGAGACTGGGCTGCGCATCGGTGTTACTTGATTGTGTTCTCGAGACGGGCCAAATCGGGTCTAGCTTGGAGTGTAACAGTGTTTGCGTAGTTGCTCTGATTGCCTGCCGATACAAGGCGGCGTTTTTCTGATTTTTCGTTTAGTGTTTGCTTAAATGTACAGAATTATTTTCCGTTCTTGATCCAATCGAGATAGATCTGAACATTATGCCGGTAGGTTGACTTTGTTGCCTCGCTTCGTGTGGACTCAATTTGGTCTTCAACCTCGATAAGG
>JAKMEW010000235.1 GCA_022425745.1 Rubripirellula sp. | reverse complement strand
ATGGATAATGGGAAAATCGCGAGCCTTCTCGAGGAGATGGCGGACCTTCTTGAATTTCGAGGTGAGAATCCTTTTCGTATTCGGGCGTATCGAAATGGTGCAAAGGCGATCAAGGATTTGACGGAGTCGGTTGCCGGGATTCTCGCTGATCCGACGCGTCGTCTCGATTCGATTTCCGGCATCGGCAAAACGTTGGTTGATAAGGCTAAGGTGTTGGTTGAAACGGGCAGTTTGCCGCAGTTGGAAAAGCTGCGCAGGGAAGTTCCTGACGTCGTCCTGTCGATGGCAAGGATTCCCGGGCTTGGAGCTAAGAAAGCGGCGGTTCTCCATCAGGAATTGAAACTGCAGACGCTGGATGATTTGAGGCGAGCCTGTGAGCAAGATGCGGTCAAGGTTCTCAAGGGGTTTGGCGCGAAAACGCAGCAGGTGATTCTTGAGGGGCTGGAAATTGCTGAGGCAGCAGCGGAGAGGATTTATTGGGCCAAGGGGGATCAGTTGGCCACCGACATTGCTGCTCACATGAGGCTCTGTGATGCGATTGAACGCATGGAGTGGGCGGGTAGTTACCGGAGGGGCCGAGAAACAGTCGGTGACCTTGATCTTCTGGTGGTCGCTTCTGACCGAAAACTAGCCATGGATCAGTTTGAATCGTTCCCCGGTCGCTCGCAAACTATTCTTCGCGGTGATACGAAGGTGTCGATCCGCGTCGGTAAAGCATTTCAAGTTGATCTTCGAGTGGTCGATGATTCGGAGTTTGGCGCTGCGATGCAGTACTTTACCGGTTCGCAGGCCCACAACGTTCATGTTCGCCGAATCGCCAAGCAAAAAGGTCTGAAGGTCAACGAGTACGGAGTTTTCCGAATCGACGATGAGTCTCGAATTGCTGGGGCTAGCGAAGAGGAGGTTTACCACGCGATTGGTTTGCCTTGGATTCCACCGGAGTTGAGAGAGGATCGGTTGGAGTTCGATTTGGATGAATCCGAACTGCACGAATTGTTGCAGCTTGATCAGGTGATTGGTGACCTTCATATGCACACAACCGCCACCGACGGCGAGGCGACCATCCGCGAGATGGCGGATGCGGCAATTTCTCGTGGTCTCCGTTACATCGCCATTACCGACCACAGTCAGCGAGTTTCCATGGCGATGGGGCTTGATCCTGAAAGGCTTCGTGAACAATGGAGGGCGATTGATCAGATCCGTCCGGAGTATGAGGGACGTTTAACGATCTTGAAGGGGATCGAGTGTGATATTCTCGAGAAGGGTGGGATGGATTTGCCCGATGATTGCCTTGCTGAGGCAGACTGGGTGCTGGCGAGTATTCATTACGGCCAAAAACAGTCTCGAGAACAGATTACTGATCGCATGCTCGGTGCGATTGAGAATCCGCATGTTGACTGCATCGCGCATCCAACCGGTAGGTTGATCAATCGTCGCCGCCCTTACGAGATTGATATGGATACAGTGATGGATGCCGTGAAGGAGCACGGAAAACTAATGGAGCTCAATGCAAACCCGGCACGGCTCGATTTGAATGAGATTCACCTGGCTGCTGCGAAGCGTCGGGGGATTCCTGTAACAATCAGCACAGACGCACACTCCATACAGGGATTTGATGTCATGCGTTACGGAATCCTGCAAGCGAGACGAGGTGGTCTTACGAGCAAGGATGTCGCCAATACTCTCGAATGGCATGAGATGAAGGATCGCTGGCTAAGCTAAGTTCCTGATGTTTTCGATCTCGCTGCTGAGGCACGCCATCAGCCTTTTGAAACGCGATGATTAGGCTTTGGCTCTAGTTTGGGAGCTCTTCGTTTTATAACAGCCTATCACGAGAAATAGGATGACGGCTCCCATGATCAACAGTGGGATGGCGTGAGCTGGTTCTGTGAAATAATGAGTTGAGCCGGGCTCGCCATGGCCGGGATGAGCATGTGCTGCCGAGACGAACAGCATCCCCGTGAGGGATGAGTAGAACGAACGGAGATAGATCGCTTTTCGCACGGGGGATCGCCAAGTTTGGGATGTATTCTCTCAGGAAGCAAAAATTTAGCGAATTACCAAGTTTAAGGCGATAGAGATTCGCTCTCACAATTTCATAAACTTGATAGCAATGGCCCGCCCTCTGTAACCACTCCGATTGTTCACCGAGTCGTTTACTCGACAAGGTCTTGTCAGTGCCAAGCTTCCTCCGGTTTGACCGGCGATGTGCTTCCTCCTCGTCTTCTTTTTCAGGTCGCGACTCACACGGAATGTATTGTTAATCTGCAGTGACGTCGGCGTTGCCCGGGCTGATTTGTTCGTCAATTGATTCGAGACACCCAATGACTTGTTCCGTCAGTCTGCAATGCTTTTCAATGGCATGTTCTGGGTTGGGTGCATGGCATCTGAGGCATTGAGCAAGTCGCATCACCCAGGCTTTCTTGTTCTCATGCTCTGCTACGTTCTGATCACTCGCTACGGGCTGATTCTGCACGGCACGATCCAATTGTTCACACAGCACCGGGATGAGGGACGGCAGAGGTGTTTTGGTTCGAGAGAGGGACGAGAGCAGTTCTACTCCATAGTGTTCCAATCTCTGAATCGTTCTCGAAATGCGTTTGGTATGCGGATCGAGAGGTAAATCGAGGGAGACTGCTGAGTGTATTGCCTCGATCGCAATCGCAAGATCTCGATGTTTGATCAGCTGGTGAATGCGATCTGATACGCGGTCTGATGGGGAAGCGAGCGCGGCGAGTACTTTGGTTGCGGTATGAACCATACTCCGATCGTTGCTGTTGCTGAGTTGGAGAGTTGTCTCTTCGGCGTTATGAATCGGTCGATCCTTCAGAAGCAGTGCCTCCATTGCCGCCAACGCGAAGTCTGGTGAATCACCGGATAACCATGTCAGTAACTGTTGCTCGTCACAGCTCGAGTTGGGGATTTTCTCTGCATTGAAGAGCGTCTTGGTATTCCGATTCTGCTCCTGGAGTTTGAGTACGGCGGCAGCAGTTTCGCTCGAGTCGGCCCGTAGTCGCTTGAGCCAACCTTCGGGCAGTGCATTCGGGCCACTTGCGAGAGTCGCGATTGCGTAACCGATTTCTTGAGCGCTGTAATAGCCTGATCGTGAAAGAGTCCATCCGCTGTAGCCAACAAGTGACCACTGTGAATCGTAAAGAGATGCGTCACTCGCTAGAAAGCCGAATCCGCAGCAGATCGGTAGGAGGTGAGTGGTTAGGGGGGTGGTGTCGAGAGGGTGTTGTGGTTCGATTTGATGCCAAAAGTGGAGAGCGTGTTGGTTTGCAAGTTCCATCACAAGTCTGAGTGGGTCGCTAATCAATTGTTGATTGATTAGGACGGTTGCATCCGTGTCGCCCTTAGACGAATCGCCAGGCAACTCTCGATTGATCCTGTAATCGGACATCCCATCGATCGTTTCGGGTGAGACGATCTTGATCGAGGGTGTGTTGGTGCTGTTGGGAAGTCGGGTGGTAACAGCGAGGTTGGCGGATTCGACGATGGAGCTATCGCTGCTGGAGTCAATTTCAAGTTGCTGGATGTCAGTGACCCATTGTGCTTCGAGAACCGTTGACTCCCCGATCTTATGAACTGTTCTTCGCAGGAGAAGTTCAAGATCGACACGTTGGCGTGCGCTCAGCGGACGGCGAGGTGGGCGTCTCCAAAACATCATGTCTTTTCTTTAGCGAGATAAATCGGTGGTTGGATGCTACGTTTGCCGAGAACCGTGGAGGGCAGCAGTTTGAGACGCGTTTTTTGGGGATGTCG
>JAKMEW010000219.1 GCA_022425745.1 Rubripirellula sp. | reverse complement strand
GTATCTGCCTCTGAGCTTCCAGCCAAGCCATTGCTATCCATCCACTTTCGCAGGCTGTCTTCGTTCTTCTCAGCTAGCTTGTCATTCATCCTTCCGGAAAACCGGATCACGGCAAAACGGCCACCTTTTCTTTGATGCAGAATGACTCCATCTCCGGTTGGCTTCGGGGCCCCATCGTTTGTAACGGATTTCGGCATGACGAAACCCATAAGAGCATTGGAGCGATCTACACCGCCCTCCATGAAGACAGGTGTGGTCATCGAGATCTTCTCTTTTGCTTCGTTATCTCCGCTGATGTAACGGAATAAACGCATGAAACTACCGTCACGACCTTTCGCTGAGACTTTTGAGTCGGTTGCGGCGAGCAGAAGATCGGGGTAATCACGAATCTCGTAATTGCCGTCTTTTTTAACCACCTTGTACGGTGCAGTCTCGTAAGCGGCGCGGGCCGTCAAATTCCAGCCAAGCACAAGGCTGGCCATCACGACGGTTGCAGTAAAGATTGCGATCATTCGGCGTTTCATCCGTGTACCTCAGAGCAAATCGGACATCTTTGGAAGGGGCTTCTAAGGCTAGTGTAGCGCAAAAGCAACCGGGCCGCCCGTCAAAGCGTTCTAACGCCTCGCAGATTAACCATTCCGCTGATGGTTCGTCATCTTAGGCAAGAGCGTTTCTACCGACGATTTTGCTGTTTCCCAAAGACCCAAAAGGGACTTGGTGTGTGGGCGTCGGAAAAGATCTGGCGAGCCAGTTCCACCTGATCAGGGTGAGCATTGGAGACATCCGTCTCCTCACCAATGTCGGATGGGAGGTGGTAAATTTCGATCGCTGGTTCGTCTTGATTATTCAGGTTCCGCTGAACGGCTTTCCAATCGCCGAACCTAGCGGCTCGTTTTCCTCCCTGTTCATAGAATTCCCAGTAAAGGTAGTCGTGGTTTTTTTGAAGTTCGGAGTTTCCGGTCAGCTCCTGTACCAAAGAGATGCCATCGGTTTGCTCTGGCGCCGCTGCGCCGGCGAGTTCACAGACGGTTGGTAAAAGATCCCAATGAGCAGATAAGTGATTGCTAATGGTAGCAGCGGGAATCTTGTTGGGCCATCTCGCGATAAGCGGGGCGCGCACACCACCTTCGTAAAGATCACGTTTGTGTCCACGAAGCGGGCCGTTGCTGTCAAAAAAGATTGGGTCGTGGCCGCCCTCTCGGTGAGGCCCATTGTCGCTGCTTATCATAACGAGAGTGTTGTCATCAAGTTTTAATTCCTCGAGCAGATTCATCAGCTGTCCAACGTGGTCGTCCACCTGAGTCATCATGCCCGCGAATGCGGCGATCGGATTTTTTGTCTCGGTGTTCGCGTATCGTCCCACTTTATCAGCGAACTGTGAAAACTTCTCTTCGAATGGCTTTCGATATTCTTCCGTGGAATGCATGGCGGCATGCGGGATGGTCACCGGGAGGAAGAGGAAGAAGGGTGAGTTCCGATTTGCTTTCACGAACTCCAAAGCTTGATCCATGATCAGATCAGCGGTGTGGGTTTGCCCATCGAGCGGAATTTTTTCGCGGTTACGCCAAAGGTGCGTTGGGTAGTAGCTGTGCGCTTCACGTTGACAGTTGTATCCGTAAAAGAGGTCGAAGTGATTCGCTGGATCGCTGGTTGAGCCTGGAGCGCCAAGGCCCCACTTCCCAAAAGCACCCGTCTTGTAACCGACCTTCTTGAGAAGTCGAGGGATGGTCGTGATATCCGCCGGCATCGGTGCTTGCCCCTCAGGCTTAACTTCTCGGTTGCCCCGAACATAGGTGTGACCGGTATGGAGACCCGTCATCAGGCTGCAGCGAGTTGGAGCGCAGACGGTTGAACCGGAGTAGTGATCGGTAAAACGCATACCCTGGTTGGCAAGACGGTCGATGTTGGGTGTGCTGAACTTGGTCTGACCGTAACATGAAAGGTCACCGTAGCCAGCGTCATCGAGCAGCAGGTAGACGATGTTGGGTTGCTGAGGACGCTTTGATCCTGTGTTATCAGCTGGTGTGGTGTCAGCCAACGCGTTGATTGTGAGGGAGACGGCGGTGATGCAAAGGAAAAATCGAAGCATGGTTATGGGCTGGATCGAAGTGTGACGGAACACGAATGGTGAAGGGGAGAGGTTACCTTGCAATCGTTACGCTGCAAAAAAAAACTGCAAGCTGTCCGGCGGAAAGCTCGCAGTCTCTTTGGTTGTTTCTGCCGGCAGTGAATTATTTGGAGTGAATAAAGCCCGAATCACTTTTCGACTCGAGTCTTGGTTGCTCCGATAACTCTTTTGCGGCGGATCATTCAGGCTGTTGAGTATGAACGGGCCATGTCGTCGCGTGAATGATTTAGCGTCAACGGATCGCTTGCGCTAGTCTTCGATGATGTTGACGTTTTCGGCTCGTGGGCCCTTTGGACCTTGGCCGACGGTGAACTCAACTTTTTGACCTTCACGCAGGTCATCAAAGCGTGCGCCCTGCATTGCTGAACTGTGGAAGAACAGGTCTTTGTCGCTTCCGTCGCTAATGAATCCAAAACCTTTGTCAGTCAAACGTTTGATCGTGCCTTCCATAATGATTTGCTCCCTGGTTGGCTGTTTCGCTTCCTCCCGGGACAAAACGCTTGGCCAGTGGATTCCGCAATCTCTTTGGTTCAATTTTTCGAACCGCTAAAAATATAACGAGTTTGAAGTGTTTGTGCTATCGACACCTCGTCGCTCCTGCAATCTTCTTTTCCGAATTCGTTGAGGCGTTTGATATTTACTTTCACGAGGAAGGTCGAAGAGAACTGTGACGCGAGTGGGCGGTGGGGTATTACCCGCGTTTTGGCTTTGCCTTCTTGGTTGCCTTCTTCCGGTTACGAAACTTTTGTGCCTTTTTCACCTGGTTAATAAACTCCTCGGTGAAATGGTGGCTCGCCTTCTTGGCGCGACGTTTCTGCGGTCTTTTACCGGTTTTTTTACTGGTTTTTGAACTGTCCTTGCGTTTCTTGCGGCGTTCTCCTGACTCCAGCTCGCTGTGGTCGGTCCGACTGCGGTCAGATCTAGTTCCTCTCGAGTCGCTTTGGCTTCCGGTTTCGAGCCGAGATCCCTTGGCGGATTTTGCCCGAGGTTTTCTGCTGCCGTCTCGGCGTGAATCGTTCTGGCGGGCTCGGATGGGACGTTTGCCTGCTGGTCGCTCGCCGTCGGGAGACGCATCTTCTGAGCGTCGAGAGTCGGTACGTGTTTGACCGCCTCGTCTGTCACCGCGGGGTTTATCGCCGCCTTGTTTTTTGCTGCCGAGCCTGTCGCTTGAGCGTTTCCCTGCCGCGTAATTTCCGCCTTTCCGCTTCTCACCGGAACGATGACTGCCAAAAGTTTTTTCCGCGGAGCTTTTCGTTCCGCGGTCTCGCTCAACCGTTTGCTCGCGGTCACCGGTCAAACTCGTTTGGCTCGTATCAGCTCCTTGTCGGCGTGTTTTTGATACGTACTGGCGCTTTGCTTTAAATCGCTTCGGTGCCCCAGAGGTTTCCCGAGTGTGTGAATCCTCGTTGCGAGCGGCCCCTCGGCGAGACTCAGGGTCCCTGCTTCTGGGCTTCGCCGTTCCTTTTCTAGGTGGACGCCCTTCCCCGCCTCCACGTTTGCCCTTGTTTCGTTTTCCTCCGCCCTGCTTAGGACCTGTAAGCGTTGGATCGGCGTCAGTCTCATTACCGAGGTACCGTTCAATTTCCCTAACGTCACGGCGTTGAGCAGCGGTGTAAAAGGTGATGGCGGTACCGTTAGCGCCCGCTCGACCTGTACGACCAATGCGATGGACGTAGGTTTCGGCGTCCTCAGGAAGATCAAAATTGATGACGTGTGAGACGTCATCCACATCGATTCCTCGAGCAGCGACGTCCGTGGCAACAAGGATGTTGATTTTGCCGCGACGGAATGCCATCAAGGTGCGTTGGCGAGCGTTCTGTGATTTGTCACCGTGGATCGATCCGACGGGCAAGCCCAAGTCGCTTAATTTTTTCTCCACTTTACTGGTGTTTCGCTTAGTGCGCATGAACACAATCGCGCGACGGACATCGGTGCTAGTGAGGATCTCGGTTAGACGATCGATCTTCTCTGAAGTCTTCACTTCCGTCAGAAACTGCTCGATTTGATCGAGCGAACGCTTTTCTGGTGCGATGTTGATTGAAACCGGATCGCGTAGGAGACCCTGAGCGAGCTCTGAGATCTTGGGAGCGAGGGTTGCCGAGAAAAATAGCGATTGCCGCTGCTCGGGTAGGTCGCTGATGATTTTTTCAAGGTCTGGTAGGAATCCCATATCCAACATGCGGTCTGCCTCGTCGAGCACAAAGTGCTCAAGGTGACTCAATGACAGATGGCCTTGTTCCATCAGATCGAGGAGTCGGCCGGGTGTTGCGACGAGAATCCGCGTTCCGCGGCGTAACTCGCGAACTTGGTGGATCTGACTCACTCCTCCGTAGACGAGCGTTGCCCTCATCTTCAGGAAACGGGCATAGTTGGAAATATTGTCAGAGATTTGAATCGCTAGTTCGCGTGTAGGTGAGAGGATCAGAGCGTGTGGATGTCCCGGTGCTGGACGCCTTCGATTCGAACCTAGGTGATGCAAGATAGGCAGTACAAATGCCGCGGTCTTACCCGTTCCTGTCTGCGCGCAGCCAAGAACATCTCGTCCGGATAATCCTTCTGGAATTGCTCTCGCTTGGATTTCAGTGGGGGTTGTGTATTTGGCCGCTTTGAGAGCTTTTTGAATTGCGGGAAGCAGTTCTAATTCGTTGAACGTTTGCAATGGAGTGGGTGTCCGATGAGGTTTAGGGAAATTCAATGGGGGCAACTGATCGGACGTACGCCTTTGGCCACTAGCGGCTAAGTAGCGTTGCATCGACCTATTTTCACGCAAGGTGATGGCTTCTGAAGCGAAGTCGTTGTCCACTTTTACGGCTATCGTTGTCACCGGAATCAAGTTCGCTTGAACTTGTTGGTGAATGGGGGTGCACGGACTTCGATCCGGCGCCCTTGCGACTGCTCGTTCCGCGTCTCTAGTCACTAACAACAGCGGTGGCGTCTTACCATCAGGTAGCACCGGTTGGACGCCGAGTGGTTTGAAGACCGCGGTGGATCGCAATTCGGCTTTCAGCTTGGTTCTGCCTCTTGGAAGCGAAACTATGAAAGCTTGATTGGCTGAACTCGTACGTAGGAAGTGACGCGACAAAGCGGGTTTCGGCTGAGTCACGTCCTCGGTTGGACTAATCACCAGCTTGTCTGGCGAAACGAGCTCTCAAATTGAATTCCGTTTCGCACAGCATTTGGCTGTGCGGTGCGGAAG
>JAKMEW010000159.1 GCA_022425745.1 Rubripirellula sp. | reverse complement strand
GGCAGTAGCCGCGAAGGCGTAAAGAGTAATTGACGCACCCAGCCACGCGCCAATTCCTGCTAAGAGTTTCACGTCTCCGGCACCCATGCCACCAACATTTCTGAGGAAAAGAAGGAGGCACATTCCGACCGCCGTTCCCACCAAGCTAAGGCCCAAACCGGGTAAACCATTTTGAATGGTACAGTGTACCCAACCGCTGATAATGAAAGGGAAAGTCAACCAGTTAGGAACTTTCAGGATTGCACCATCAATGATCGCGGCAACGACCAAGACAAGGGCAACGAACCAAACAACCCAGTTTTCAGCAATCGGTTCAAGAATAGCAGACATTAGATCGAATCCTGTTTGACGATGCGGCGGAGCGGCACGACCAATGTTAGTCGCACATTATCTTCGAGGATCGAGATGACTTATCGTGGACCTGCTAACCAGCTAAACATTGCAAACAAGAGCGTGATGACACAGCATGCAAGTTGCCATGCATAAGCAGTTGAGTCGGCTGGTAGGAAATTAAAGTTCATTGGAGTCGCCCCATAATTGCGGGCTTTTAAAGTGGCGATAAATCAACTCAAAAAGTATTAGCTGTTCGGTGTTGGTTCACCTCACAATAGGTTTCCTGAACAATCTCTTAAGATTTCGGTTTCGCAGTTGACTGTGCACTGAACTGAACAGGAGTTGTGCATTGGTTTTTCTCCGCCGGATGTGTTGGACGGACCCAAGTGAGTCCGCACCAATCGACATCCACGCGATGACATGAGGAATCTGCTTAAACGCAACTTCACTCAATTAGTTGGTTGCAATCGCGGTCCCAACTTCCTCGAACTTGGTGTTCGTAACGGTACCCAGGGTGCCGATTGCAGCCAAGCAGACCACGACGATCAGGGCTAGCATGACTGCGTATTCAACTGCAGTAGGCCCATCTTCTTCCTTCAAGAAATTCACGATGCCGCTAATGAAATTCTTCATCTCAATCTCCTTGCGAGTGAGACGCACACGCAATGGTGTGCGACGCCAACCTAGTGGGTGAAACCAAAGTGATACGCACCTTCGTCTCAACAAAATTAGGCAGCCTCGTCTCCGACTTTCGTCTGACTTACCTTGGGGTAGAACAAGCGAACTCGTTCTACCGATTCCCATGGCAACCCGGCGATCCGCAACTCTCGCTTCAAACTGATGCGAAAGAGATAGGACCCGTGGCTTTGCGTCCCACTTTCTCAAGTGGTTTGCTTTTGACAGGGGAGCAAGGCTGACCGGCCTTCAGCAGTGATTGGTTCACTATCTGAACGCAGGTAGCAAGTCGAACAACGACTCGCTCAATGGAAACGTATGTCAGAAATGGGGCTTGTCAAAAAAAACCGGTCACGGTGTCTCTGACGAGTGTCGAGTGGTAGGAATTGTGCCAGTGAAGCGGATTGTACCGATGAGGTAATTTCAGATTGGTCTTACCACCATGCTTCCCCCCGCTTGGTTCCACTCTTTTGCCTGTGTGACCGCGTTGTGGCACAATGGCCAACTTGAATGATGAGTCTTTGCGATGTTCCTTTTGGGGCACCCGACGCAAGCAGATGCTCAACTCTACCTAAACGTAAGAAAAAGCGACTTCTGACTTCAATTTGAATAGCACTTTTAGGGAAATGAATTCATGGCTTCACGGAATCTTAATCGACGCAATACCTTGAAAACGTTGGTAGCGGCCGGCTCTTTGGGGTATCACGCTGGAGGAATTTCAGGGGTAGCGAAGGCAGTAGGTCCGAATGAGAAGTTAAATCTCGCGTGCATCGGTGTAGGCGGCCGGGGAGCCGCAAACGTCAGCGGAGTCTCGAGTCAGAATCTGGTTGCATTTGTTGACGTGGATGAGTCGCGTGCTGCTGGTGCCTACACAAAATATCCCAAGACCGCTAGGTTCAAAGATTTTCGAGTGATGTTCGATCAGCTTGGCAGTAAGCTCGATGGAGTCGTGATTAGCACGCCCGATCACGCACACTTTCATCCAGCTTATTCGGCAATGCAGCTTGGGCTCCATGTCTACTTAGAAAAGCCACTCGCCCATAATGTTTGGGAAACGCGAACCTTAACCGACCTTGCAAAGGCGAAGAAATTAGCGACTCAACTGGGGGCTCAACGTCATGCGATGGACAATATGCATCGAGTTGTTGAATTGGTTCAGCGAGGAGCGATTGGTGATGTTAGCACGGTTCATTGCTGGGTTGGTGGCAACCGCGGAATGCCCTCCATTGCCGCAGATCGACCCGCAGTGCCAGCGACACTAGATTACGATTTATGGGTCGGTCCAGCTAAATTTCGTCCGTATCATCCTACGCATTGCCCCTATGGTTGGAGGTTTTGGTGGGATTACGGAACGGGAGAAACCGGTAATTGGGGATGTCACATCCTAGACATACCGTACTGGGCATTGGGTCTTCGGTATCCGTCGCAAGTCGATGCGACTGGCCCAGAGGTGGATGAAGATCGAACCCCCAAGTCAATGAAGGTTACGTATAAGTTCGATAAAACCAATCAGGGGAATTCCGTTGAATTGCATTGGGAGCACGGAGTCCCAGCCATTCTTAAAGAATGTGGTCTTTCCGGAAAAGGCAATAACACACTGTTTGTGGGTGATAAAGGTATGCTTCTTTGTGGCTTCGGTCAGAGGTCGCTTCTCCCCGAATCCCAGTATGTGAATTTCAAAGATCCCGAACGGTTCATCGAGGACTCGCCAGGTTTTCATCAAGAATGGATCAGTGCCTGCAAGGGTGGTCCAGCAGCCACATGCAATTTTGATTATTCCGGCCCTCTCGCAGAGACAGTTTTGCTGGGAAATGTTGCTTATCGAAAGGGTGGTTTTCGTTGGGACTCAGAGCAACTTTTAACGATGGGCAACGAACAGGCTCAGCGTCTAATCCAAGAGCCCTATCGTGAAGGTTGGGAGATGGCGAGAACCTGATGCACGGAACGCGACAGGGTAATCTTACCTGAGTCTCTGTTCTATCAATGATCAGTCAGGAAGAGCCACCTGAGTTGGGTGTTGGAGATAAGCAAATAGATTCCTTATCTCTTCCAGGTTGAGGGAGTCCAAGAGTCCATCGGGCATCGGTGACAGGTTTGTCTGTTGAATGGACTCAACAAGCTCTCGGTCAATATTGAGGCGTTCTGTCGCTGTCTGGAGCGTAATGGTTCTTGGATTCTGATCAACAAGTAACCCATTTAGCGTACGGCCATCATCCATGAGAATGATCTGCATTCGATAATCTTTGTCCACAACACTGCTTGGGTCGACGATGTTATGCAGCAGATAATCAATGTTTGATCGATTGCCACCCGTTAGGTCGGGCCCGATCATTTCGCCATCACCGTAAAGTCGGTGGCAGTTCTTGCAAAGTTTTTGAAACAAGGCCCTGCCGCGAGACGGGTCGCCGGATGCGGAGGTAGCGAGCTGTTCTTTGAGATCATCAATCTGCTTCCTTTTTGCATCCGGAGTGTCTCGAACCTCACCCCAAGCTCTTGCGAGGCGTTCATCTAATTCTTGGTTTTTAAATCCTTTGATCTGGCGAACCTGATAGGCGTTTAGGTCCGCTTTCGGGATCGAGCCACTGTCGATTGCTTCTAGGAGTTGAATCGCAAATGTGGGACGTGAAGAAAGAATAGAAATGATCTGCGGGCGTTTGGGTCCGCGGAAGCGGTTGTAGTTTTTAACGAGCTGAGTTCCAACGTTTGGCTCGTTGAAAGTTGCCAACCCTTTTGCCGCAATGAAATTGACCCGGTTGTCACTCAGTAGATCGGTGCATAGTTCTTTTAGTTCAGGCGTTTGATTCTGAATTAACGTTTCCAAGGCCTGAATACGCAACGGGACGTTTGTGAGATTGCGATCAAGTGCTAATGCTTTTAAGTCCTCCATGGCGCGCCCGTCGCCAAAGAGAGCACTCAACTCCGTGACAAGGCTTTCAGTCCCTTTGCTCTTAGATTGTTGTATTGCTGGCCAACATTCAGGCATCTGAGCTTTTTGCCATCCTTTGAGTCCTTCGCTGAAACCACTAAGAATTGCGAGCTGCTTGGCTGGTTGTTGAGCTGCTACAAGGAGGATTTTATTCGTAGCTGCGGGATGACTTTCAATCTGTTCAGCAAGGCTGCGTGAGATCAAACGTAGGGTGGTCGGAATCTGACAACGCTCCGCAATCTCGATGAGACCTTCGGGGGATTGGTCACTAAGCGCAACAAGTCCATACCAAATCATGAGTGGTAAGTTGTGGTCATCCGCATCCTCAGCGTGCTGCACGAGTGCTTGTGCGAGCGAGGCGCGGTGATCGACCGGTAAACGTTGGAGGGTAGAAGCGAGAGTAAGTCGAACAAGCGAAGATGTTTCGGTGGCTGCGAGGCTTACTAAGCGGTTAAACGTATTCTCTTGCCAGGGGGTTTTGTCATTCTTAGCACCATCTATTTGAATGTTGAACCGTCGCGATTCAGCAACAAAGGTGGGCCCCATCGCATCATCGATGGTCCATGACTCGGTGAGTAAGCGAATTGCCCAAGCTCGCATGTGCTCGCTGTCGTGTCCAAGGGTTCTCAGGTGATCTTCAGGCCTGAGTGCCTCGAGAACGTGCAAGGTGAGGTAGGTTTGAACCAAGAGGCGGTGGTTGTCTGCCTGTGCACTTCTATGAATTTTAAATAGCGATTTTCGGGTATCGACCAGGTCGATCCCTTCTTGCTGTCTTCGGAGTAATTCAAGTCTTGCCTGCTGGGTGTACCAGAGGTTTGGGTGTTGGTGAGCTTGTGCCAATTCCTCTTGCGACCACGTGGTGAGATCACGCTCGAGTGGGATCAATGGCTGTCGGCTGTATTGAATTTTGAAAACGCGACCGCTTGTTCTGTGTACACCGGTATGTTCATGGCATTCACCGGCGTCACTCCAGTCGATTACAAACGCGGCGCCATCGGGACCTGTGCTGATTTCCATACCGCGAAACCATTCGTCTTCGGACAGCATGAAATCCGGCTGATGTTTCGCAACGTATCCGCTTCCGGAACGTTCTAGTTGTTCTTGGTTTGCACGTCTTCCATGCATATTCAAGGTGAATAATTTTCCTCTGTATTCTGCCGGCCAGTTATCACCGTTGTAGATCATGGTCCCGATGTGAGCATGACCGCCTCCAAATTCATTTGCAGCACCATCACGTGAGTCGGTCCAGTTCTTTCCTGTGTCGAAATGCCAATGGTCCGCATGAAAATCGATCAGTTCGTAATTTTTTCGATTTGGGTCCAGGGTGAACGGACGCGTGAAATGCGCTCCTGGGATCATATGCCAAAGATGGCCATTGACGGTGTTCACGAAGAACGCTTCACCAACGTCGTTCCAGTCATGACCCCAGGGATTAGTTGTTCCGGTAGTAAGGACTTCGAATTGTTTTTGGGTTGGATGATAACGCCACATTCCTCCCTCAAGAGCAAACAGTTGGTGATCGGGAGATCCCGGTATGCCTACACGTCCCGGGCACGATCCTCCAGATCGGCCGTACAGCCATCCATCCGGTCCAAATCGCAAGCCATTTGCAAAGTTGTGGTAATTCTGATCCGCAACTTCAAAACCATCGAGAACGACTTCTGCTTCTGAATCGGGGATATCGTCGTGATTGCGATCAGGTATGAATAGTAGTTGCGGTGGGCACATTAGCCAGACACCACCGAGTCCAACTTCAATACCGGTTAGCATTTGAATTTGGTCAGTGAAGACGGTCCGTCGGGAGTGACGATTGCTGTTGGTGCCATCAAGAATGATGACCCGATCTCGAAGATCAAGTTGGAAGCGTTGCTGTCGTTCGGCATAGGTATAGTTTTCAGCAATCCATAGTCGACCCCGAGAATCCCATGTCATGGCGATTGGGTTTTGAACTTCTGGTTCAGCAGCAAATAGGCTCGCATCGAATCCCTCGGGAAGTTTCATTCGCTCAGCAGCTTCCTCCGCAGGCATGAGACCAGCTTCATCGATCGGCTCCGTATTAAAGAGTCGCGGGAAATCCGTTTCCGACGCGTTGCACAGTGATGAGCAGGCGAGCGATGCTGCCGCAAAAGTTATCGCGAAAAGTCGCACTAGCGTGAACGTGGCCATGTGACGCATGTTGATCTATCCGAGAGTGTTCTGATCAGTGGAGTGGGGACTGGCGTTCGGTAGGGGTTGCGATGGATTGGCTAACAACGATCAACGAAACGCAATGTCTTTAACGCCTCGCTAGACGCGTTTTATCGATTGGTTGAGGTAGTAGGCTTAGGGTGACAAGAGTGTTTTGTAATTGATCGAATCCACGAACAGAGCCCTTTGCTCGGCGCCGCTTGCTTGATAGGCATTCACGACAACAGGCAATGACTGTATTTCACCAATGATTGTGGTTGCGTGAGGTGCACGTAACGCGAGCAACGAGGGAACGTCACCGTACTTAACTGATCCGGGGACAAAATATTCGTCTTTGTAATCGCGAATGTTTTCAAATCGAAAACCATTCGTGATGAGTGTCGCGTGGCTCAGGGTTGATCCTGCAATAGCCGCCGCTGGTACAGACCAAGCTGCACTGCCCTCACCACCGAGCAACACAAGCGGAGACGCTGCTTTGTCGCCAATCAGATGGGTCTGCACAGCTGCGATTACCGTTAACACATCGGAGCAGCGTTCTGCAGATAGTGTTCGGTTGTATCCGTAGGTGAAGGCAGAGTAGGATCGTTTGTCATCGACCATTCTCGGCAGTGTGACTTTTTGACTTTTGCCGGCCCATTCCCCCTGTCCAATCAAGTCAGGCAGGATGACTGTCATGTTTTGATCGAGCAATTCTTGCAGTGCTGCGGACGGACGACCATCATTTTCGAAGGCCGATGCTTTGCCGACTTGTGTCGTCCAAACGATGGCCGCTTCTTGTGCATGTTGATTTTGCGCGACGAGTGTGGGGATTTCCGTACCACGTTCGGCACAAGTCACTAGAGCCCTGGTGACCTGCACCGAATTGCTCATGGTACTCCCTAATTCAGTCCACTGTGTCGCTCGCGGTAAGCCCTGGTCAAAGATGACTTCCCATGCGTCGCCATGCAACTGTTTGTACCGTTGGAAGGATTCTTTCGAATTCGTCTCGAGTGTTCCGAGTATTGCTTGGGATTGAGCATCCAGCCAGTTGCAGACGCGGCGCTCGTGATCAATGCCGACTTCGGTTGGAGCCGGGTGTTCTTGATTCCATACCGAGGATTCTTGTTCCGTAATCGCAATGAAATCCTGCTCAATCACTGGATCGTCTAATCCAAGATCAAGATACTTGTTCATCCACTGGTACATTGTCGCTCGGGTAACGTAGTTGTAGTTGTGTTTGAAGTGCAGCATGGGACGGCAGTAGACATCGTTTTGGTCCCCGAGCATCGCGTATAGCCATTGGAGTTGTGGGTAGCCATCCTGCATCATCTCTTTTGTCCAGTCATCCGCCGCAGTCATTGCTTGCGGTCGGGGAGCAAAGAGTGCAGCGAGTTCGACGTTGCCCGAGTCAACGCGAAGAAAGTTGCAGTTTTCGCAGTAGCAGCCGCCCTGCATCGAAGTCGAAACCATACCGTTGGGAAATGAGACTTTAATTCTCTGGTCGATAGCACCAAGAAGAATCGACTGAGTTCCGCCGCCGCTTCCACCCGTCACGGCTAATCGATTAGGGTTAACATCCGGCAACGACTCGAGGAAGTCGAGAGCGCGAATCGCATTCCATGTTTGTAAGCCCATGATGGATTGGCAACGGAGATCGGCTTCTGGGCTAAAGAAGATCCAGCCGGATTGGTCGTTGTCAAGTTCTTCGGGTCTCGCATTTTGATGACGATGTGCAATCTCGTAGGTGATTTGTAGCGAGTCTTCATACCCAAGCATGTCGAAAATGAATGAGACGCAACCCATTCTCGCGAGTTGAACGCATCTGGCGATTTTGGGAGTACGGCCAGACTCAGCAAAGTGCTCGGCTCCCTGTTTTAGCTGTGAAGCTAGTTCTGCGTCGGAGTGTGATTGCATCCTTCCCCCATGACCGTGAGGGCAAAGAACTCCAGGTCTTTGAGTCTGTTCTTGATCGGTTGGCCTGAAGAGGAGCCCAGTGACGTAATGTCCGGGAAGACTTTCAAAGTAGACCTTTTCCACTGAGAACCCATCACGAACGGACTTCCCGTGAATGACTGCGTTAAGTGGAGTCTTGTTCGGCATGGGCCAAAGTCCTGTGGCAACGAGAATGCGATGCCGTAATTTCTCCGCGCGTGCATGCCATGAAGCAACATCCGACGGAACTTCAAAAGGAAAATGGTCGTTTAGTGTTTTGGCCGGATTGAGTCGAACGTCCGCAGATTTGGATTGATCGGTGCGCACGCGAGGGATTTCGCATGTTCCAGCTGAAACCAAAAATAACAGGGTTAGCATTGTAAAAATTGGTCGCACGATCAGCCTCGTGTGGATCAAGAGGGGGAAAGGTTTAAATCGCTCGCCTTCAGGGTCTCGCAATCCTATTCCGCAACGTCAACAATGTACGCCGGTGGGCGTGGGTCGGATACCATTGCCATGCAGTTAGTTTAACTTTGATTCAGATTGAGTGAGATCACGATGCGCACAATTCTAGCCAGCGATCGACAGGCGATGGGGCAATGGGTAGCAGAGAGAGCCGCGGCTGATCTGCGAGCGGCGATTCGTGATCATGGTTCAGCGAATCTGGTGGTCGCTACTGGTGCTTCACAGTTCGAAGTACTCGATTCGTTGGTGCAGCAACCGGATGTGGACTGGTCTTTGGTTCAAGGATTCCATCTCGACGAGTATGTGGGGCTCGATGATGATCATCCAGCTTCGTTTTGCAAGTATTTGCGTGAGCGATTTGTTCAACGCGTTAACCTTTCCGCTTTCCACTACCTCAGTGGGATCGCAGACCACGCAAAAACCATTGCTGAAGTTGGCGAGTTAATCTCCAATACTCGAATTGATTTGGCCCTCGTGGGGATCGGTGAAAATGGACATCTCGCTTTCAATGATCCTCCGGCTGATTTCGAAACCACATCGCCGTATTTGCTGGTGGAACTAGATGAGCCATGCCGCATGCAGCAGGTTGGCGAGGGTTGGTTTGAATCGCTAGAAGATGTGCCGACTCATGCGATGAGTATGTCGGTGCAGCAAATTTTGAAGTCCTCCAAGATTTATTGCAGCGTGCCTGATCAACGTAAGGCCAACGCAGTGAGAGATACACTTGAGGGAGAGGTCGACCCAGCGGTTCCAGCAAGCATCCTTAGAACGCATTCGGACGCAACTCTCGTTATCGATCGTGCGGCGGCCTCGCAATTAAGTGACGCTGTCTTGGCTGAATTGGAAATGGTTCAATGAGTGGTTACGTTGATCTTCAGGTCAATGGCTACGCCGGTGTCGACTTCAATGCATTGGATTTGACTCTCGAAGATTTCCATTATGCAATGAGGCGGATTCGCGAAGACGGGACATCTCAGTTCTTGCCAACCCTGATTACAGCACCTTGGCAAGAGATGCTGGTAAAAATTGAACGCATCGCGGGATGGATCGAGAATGGTGAGGTACCGTCTGATATCGTTCCCGGTTTGCATATTGAGGGCCCTTTCCTGAGTCCGTTGGACGGTTTTATCGGCGCTCACCCAAAGGACGCAGCTCTGCCCGCGACTGAGAGTCGAGCCAGCGAGTTACTTGATCGTGGTCGAGATTTTATACGTCTCATAACACTGGCTCCGGAGGTTGATGATCGTGGCGCAGTGACTCGTTTGTTTTCTGATCGCGGAGTTGTCGTTGCTGCGGGTCATAGCGACGCCAGTCTTAATGAACTCAAGCAGGCCATCGATCAGGGTTTGTCGCTTTATACGCACTTAGGAAATGGATGCCCCTCGTCGTTGTCTCGACACGATAATATCATCCAGAGGGTCTTGAGTCTGGGAGAGCATTTATCTGTTTCATTCATCGCCGATGGTCACCATGTGCCATCTTTTGCCCTTCGTAACTACTTGAACATGTTGAACGATGATCACGTGATTATCGTGACCGACGCAATAGTGCTGCTGGTCTTGGTCCCGGGCGATACGAATTAGCAGGTCAAACTGTCGAAGTAGATGAGGATGGTGCCGCTTGGGCCGCTTGTCGAACTCATTACGCAGGCTGTGCTACTTCATTTCCCAAGATGATTGATTTTCTTCGTTGTGATTTGTCTGTCACGGATAATCAAATCGATTCATGGTTCATCGAGAACCCAAAGCGTTTATTAGGGCGATAGTGACTGGGCTAATGGAAGCTTTAAGTTCGTTGACGTCTAAGTTGAATTTAGGAGTGGAGTAGAACGCGATGTTAGTTGATTCGGTCAATGAGCTGATTCGAAAACGACGTACCGTTAAGCCGAAGATGATGGCAAACCGGGGGGTTGACTTATCGATCATTCAGGAAATGCTTGCCAACGCAAATTGGGCTCCAACACATGGTCTAACGGAGCCTTGGAGATTCACTGTGTTCACGGGCGATGCTCGATCAAAGCTAGCTGAATTTTTGGCTGAGACCTATAAAAAGCTCACACCCCCCGATGCGTTTAAGCAAAACAAGTATGAAGGGATGAGCAAGAATGCGATGTTGGCTCCCGTCGTAATTGCAATTGGAATGAAGCGTCAGGCGAGTCGTAAAATCCCAGAACTGGATGAAATTCAAGCTGTGGCGTGTGCTGTCCAGAATATGCATCTCACCGCAACCGCACACCGACTGTGCGCTTTTTGGTCAACAAATGTCGCAGCCGTTAGCGGCGAAATGGCGCGGTACACGGGGCTGACCGATGATGACCGCGCTCTGGGGCTTTTCTACGTCGGCTACCCTGGCGATGATTGGCCAACAGGAAGTCGTCAGGCGATTGAGGATAAGGTTCGCTGGATTTCCGAATGATGTTGTCACCTGGGATCTACTTCGGTGCAGTCAAAGAAATCAATTCTGATGCTAGTTCGCTTTTGCTGATCGCAGCCTTCCAGCTCTGATACTCGTCTTGATCTCGAGGGGCAATCTCTAAGTGGTTGTTTGATGCAGCAGACAGAAGGGCGATCTGCTGTAACGAGGCAACTTTGCTGACATTCAGTAAGTCCGGTGAATGTCGATGGCTAATAGGTAGGTCACCGAGTGAGATCTGAGCAAAGCCTGATTCGAATACCGAAGCGAACAGAGCCCATGTTGCTGCCTGTCCGCTGGCGTGAATTGACGAATGCTGTGCATTGAAATTTGCAAAGCTTCGAATGGTTCGAATACCAGCGATTGTGTCGTAAACTCGCATTCCGGCAAGTGTTTGTCCCAATTGCATGAATCGTCGACGGATCTGTGTTTGTTTTTTTTCCTCTGCTTGCCAATCAGTTGGGCCAACTCCACGAGGTAGCAGCATGATCACATGGTTGTTTTCCAAGTCTTTATATAACTTCGAGATTCGTTCCACATCGCTTTGGCTTTGATTCTCGCCCAACGCGTCGCTTGGTTGCAGGATTGATGAAAAGCTCTCCCAGTCGCTTTGATTGAGAACGTAGATCTTCGTTTGATCAGTCGCTGGCGATGAGGGTTTAGAGATGCGATAGAGGATCAACTGAAACGGATCATCACTTTGATAACGAAAGGCTTCAATCTTTAGGTGATTCATTTGATAGGTGTGAGCTGGGCCAAGGAGGGTGCTGCTTGGTTGATGATTCCAACCTGCGAAGGTTTTGGCCATTAACTCCTGTTTCCAAACTGCCGATTGGGAGGCGAGTTCCTCTGGAGTTGCTGGGAGGTTTTGGTTCTCAGAAATGGGGACGAACGTTTCGTGGATGGTCGTAACCCGTTGCTCCATGGGTAATTGTTCGAAAACACGCAATTGCTCAGGCGTAAATAGCTTGGTGGCAGGTATTGAAATGAGTTCGTCCGTATTTCTTAAGTGGCGGTTGAGCCAACGAAAGGCATGGATTCTCAGCTCTTGCGTGTCCTGGTGCGGACCTTCGGTGATGTGCAAGCCCAGGTTTTCGGATGCGTTGTATAGATCGTAGATTTTACGTGTCTTGCGATGAACATCGACAACGCCGTCGAGAGGAAAGATGCGATCTTTATCGGTGTTGGAGATGAGTAATGCGCGAGGTGCAACCAATGCCGCAATCATCGGGTAGTCCCACCGATAAGTGTTTACCATGAACATGCAGTCGCAGTGACCTTCGATGCAACCATCTACTACATGGTTTTGCATGCTTGTGATTCCAGCAACGGGGACTGCTGCTTTGATACGTTCATCGATTGCGGCAATCCACCATGAGTATGCCCCACCTCCGCTCCGCCCAGTTACACCGATGCGTTTGGAATCAACCTCGGGTCTGCTTTCGAGGTAATCAATTGCCCGCATGCAGTTCCACGCTTCGACTCCAGCAGGTGTGTATCCACGATTATTCCACCACCACATTTTTTCACGGTACGTTCCATGATGAATTCCCTCGAGTTCGCCGAGCTGGATTGTGTCAATGGTAAGGCAGACATATCCGTTTCTTGCGAACCAAGCACCGTGATGTTGATAATGTGTTTTGTTGCCATAGCTCACACCATCTTTTTTTACCCTGCCGTGACCGCAAACATACAGAATCGCTGGTAAAGGATCACTCTGATTCTTTGGGCGATAGAGGTTTCCCGTTACATACAAGCCGGGGGATGATTCAAAGTAGAGGTTTTCCACGATAACACCTTCGGCTTCTGCACCTCCGGTGACCACGGCGTTGAGTTGGGTTCTTTCGGGAAGCGGATTAAGCCCAAGCATCTCAAGCAGTTCGCTCCGTCTCTGCTTTTTTTCTTTTTCCCAGTCATCAAGGGTGTGGATTTCTTCGAGACATCGATCGGTGATGATCTGAGTTTGATTTTGGAAGTAACGGTCTAGGGTCTCTTGTGGCGATGGGTGATTGGTTGACTGACCGTTGGTGGGAACGCAAAGGTAGGTCAAGCATCCCAGCAGTGAGCCGAATTGCAGCAACATCGTTTGTGAGGGCGATTTTTGTTTCGACTTTGTGGCAGGCGACGCAGTGAAGCGATGTTTTGAGCGAAACGCAAATAGGAAATTAAGAATCCCTGAAGGCTGCATGAGAATCGCTCCGGCTGTTGGAGTGGTTTTGATTCCTAGCCGACCGTTGATGAGAGCTTTGCCCTCAACTTTTATGCGTGGAATCCGTGAGAGATGAAAATCAAGGCGCAGCAAGTGTCGCCCACCAAGTTCTTTCCCAGCAAGCGTGCCGGTGAACTCGGTCATCTTATCAGCCAGAGATCTGCCGGTGTGGCGTCACGCTTACAACTCCAGGAAGAGTCGCGAAGGATCTTCAATCACATCCTTGATGGTTTTCAAGAAACCGACCGCTTCGCGTCCGTCAACAATTCGGTGGTCGTAGGTGAGAGCAACATACATCATGGGGCGAATGACCACCTGCCCGTCCAATGCGATGGGACGTTGTTGGATCGAATGGAGTCCCAGGATTCCGCTCTGCGGCGGATTAACGATGGGCGTGCTAAGCAGTGATCCGTAGACACCACCGTTGCTAATGGTGAATGTACCGCCAAGCAGGTCATCCGCTTGGATACGATTCTCGGAGGCTTTCTTTGCAAATTCGCCGATTGCCAATTCAATTTCAGCAAACGACATCCGCTCGACATTTCTGAGGATAGGAACGACGAGGCCTTTGCCACCACCGATTGCGACACCGATATCTTGGTAGTGGCGGTAGAGCACGTGGTCGCCTTGGATCTCAGCATTGACCGCAGGGAAACGTCGCAGTGCCTCAACCGCGGCCTTGGCAAAGAACGACATAAATCCAAGTTTAACACCGTGTCGCTCGACGAACCGATCCTGATATTTTTTGCGAATGGACATGACCGGTTGCATGTCAATTTCATTGAAGGTCGTCAACAGAGCCGCAGTCTGCTGCGCTTCCACAAGACGCGCCGCAATGGTTCGTCTCAGCATACTCAGCGGCTTGATTTCTTCGCTGCGATGTGAAGCTTCTGTGGGACTCGTTGCAAGTGAGCGTTGTGGACTGGTTGCGATTGATTGTGGTGCCGGTGGCGGAGCGGGGACTGGAGTCGGAGCTGCGGGCGAGGGAGCAGCTGGTTGGCGTTTCAAGAAAGCTTGAACGTCTTCCTTTAACAAGCGTCCACCTGGCCCGGAGGCAGGAATCCCCGAGGCATCCAACCCGTTTTCATCGATTAGGCGCTGAGCGGCTGGCATGACAAATTTTGGGGCAGCGGTTGCTCCCGTACCTGCGGCTGCCGGTGTAGCAGAAGCAGTCGGTGTAGCAGAAGCAGTCGGTGTTTCGGTCGGTGCGGCGGGGGAGGATGTATCGCCTACCGCTGGCTTATCCGAAGGCATGATCGAGGCGATTACTTCGCCAACCGTCGCGAATTCTTCGCTGGTCTTTAATATGCCCTGCAAGATTCCGGCGGCCGGAGCGGGGACTTGAACCGAAGCCTTCTCGGTTTCAATTTCCACGAGATCTTCGCCCTCATTAACCCAGTCACCTTCTTGCTTCAGCCATTGGCCGATTTGCACTTCACTGATTGACTCGCCGACGGTTGGGACTTCGACGTTGATTGCTTCGCTCACGGGATCGTTACTCGGGTTGAGTCGTGGATGAGGGGAAATAGGTTTCCGCGGGGCCAGAAGCCCAGCTCGTATGTTTCAGGATACCGAGCTTTTCAAGTTCAGTCAGGAACTAAAGGCGCTCATAGCCGCAATGGGTAGGGATTTTCTCGACAATTTCGCCACCTCAACTTCTCGGATTTAAATGAGTCCCAAGAAGGTTTTTGATGGTGGGGCTGTCCCGATGCCTTTTCGGGTTGTGAGGATTACTCCGCGCAGCACGATAGCAACCGTAATCCTTGTGATTTTTGACCGCTTCTTGGTGAGTCGATTCAGGCTCACCCACTCTTTCGCTCGAAAACGTGAATTGGTGCATAGCGAAGTTTCGGCCTACCTAGGGGTGTGCCGCAGTCTTATTGCATTTTTCCCGTTAGGACAAGCAAGAGCCTGTCATTATGTCTGAGTCAGATCGCGGCCATCCGATACAAGCGGCGTTAATCGCATTGCTATTGATTGGTGGTGGCTGGTACCTCCTGCGAAATTACGAAATTGCCGGACTTGGCGATCTCGTGGTTCTGCCGAAGTCCAGTTCCACTGAGTCGGGGCTTCTTGCCCTTTCCGCTGAAGAGGGTGATGCGGGCTCCATGGCGATTGACTGGGTCGGAGGTGGAGATGTTGGTGCGTTAGCTTCCGCAAGGGTGGCAGCCAATGATCGCTCGGGCAACTTGCGATTAGATTTGCAATCAACGCAGTATCAAAATCCATCTAATTTGAAAATTGCTTCTTGGGCTTTGGATGGCTTCGGTCCGACCAAACTTGCCAATTCGGTCGCGCGGCAAAACCTTGCCAAAGTGATTCGAAACTTTGATCTAGTCGCCTTGCAACAAATCGCTTCGATCGAGAGAGACCTAGTGCCTCGGCTTGTCGATGCGATTAATCACGGTGAGAGTCGTTATGAATACGTGATCAGCGAGCCAACCGGACCCAAGGATCGACCGGAGCAGCTGGCGTTCATCTTTGACACCTCTCGGCTCCGAGTTGATCGTCGGCAGACTTATACCATCCAAGACCCCACCAATCGTCTCACCTACGATCCTCTTGTTGCATGGTTTCGTGCAGCTGAGCCGAGTGTGAATCAGGCGTGGACATTTTCTTTGGTGAATATTCGAATCGATCTGGCTAACGCTCCCGCCGAAGTGGCATTGTTGTCCGAAGTGATTGAATCGGTGCGAAATGACGGTCGCGGTGAAGACGATGTGGTTCTAGCGGGGTTGTTTCAGGCGGATGATGCGTACTTGGTTCCAAGTGTCGGCAGAGAAAGTGTTGTAGCTTCGGTGCGCGGACGAGCCACTGATGTGTTTGGTAAGTACCAAACAAGCAACATTCTCGTTGACACGCTCATGACCACTGAGTCGGTTGGGCGAGGGGGTGTGTTTGACTACCCTCGGCAGATGGATCTGAATCCTGTCGAAGCAGAGGCCGTTAGTGGTCAACTGCCGGTGTATGCAGAGTTTTCAACTCGCGAAGGCATGTGAAAAATTGTGTCTGCGTTTCTTAAGCAGATCAATGCAGCGGAATGCAATCTGTGCATGCAAAAGAAAGAGTGCCAGTGGGCAATTCGATCTTAGCTCTTGATTGCCTAGGGATCGTTGTATTCTTGCTGCACCTTGGCAATCTCATCTTGGCGTCTTAAGAAGGCATCCAGAATCTTCGGGTCGAAATGTGAGTTTCTACCGTTTTCAAGGATTTCGATGCATTGGTCCCAAGTGAAAGCATCTTTGTAAGGGCGTGGTGAACTAAGCGCGTCAAAGACGTCAGCGACCGCGACGATGCGACCCTCGATTGGAATATCTTCACCTCGGAGGCCAAGAGGGTATCCGCTGCCGTCCCATTTTTCATGATGCGATCCCGCAATTTTTGCTGCGAGTTTAAGCAGGGGCATCGCGTAGAGCTGAGGATTTTTGGGCCAATCGTTGCATGTTGACGCATCGTTGATGCATCATCTTCATTACTTGGATTCATGATCTCGCAACCGATACCGCAGTGCTGCTGAATGATCTGGTATTCCTCCGGTTCCAGTTTTCCTGCCTTGTGGAGGATCGCATCGGGGATGCCAATTTTCCCCAAGTCATGAAGCTTTGCCGCTTGTTCCAACAGTTCGATATCTTTAGGTGGAAATCCCAATTCTGTTGCGATGATTCGGGTGTAGCGTCCGACGCGAGTCACATGCTGTCCCGTGTCGTCGTCGCGGTACTCGCCTGCCTTAGCTAGGCAATGTATCGCTTCCCGGCGTGACTCTTCCAACTCACGAGTACGCTCGCGAACCATCTCTTCGAGTATTTCAGAATGCTTGGCTAGTTGATCCTGATATGCTTTGGCCGCAAGAACATTCTCCATCCGAAGAGCCAACTCCGATGGATCGACCGGTTTGGCGAGGAAATCGGTTGCCCCCAAGCCGAGCGCTCGGAGTTTTACCGCGGGGTCATCTGCTGCGGTGAGAATCAGGACGGGTAAGCGGTGGAATCTCTCGTCCTTCCGCAATGATTCCAGAATCTCGAGACCACTGATGTGCGGCATATTGATATCGAGAAGAATAATGTCAGGTGCATGCTCCTCTATCAGATTCAATGCAGTGCGGGAATCGGTAGTCGACCTGAAATTTGAGAATCCTGCTTCGGCCAGGTAAGCCTTGACGACCTCGATGTTGATTCGCTCGTCATCAATAATGGTCACACACGCATCATGGTCCGCGTAACACTCTCGCATCGCAATCTTTCTTCGCAATTGGTTCGAGGGTTCCATGTAGGTGTCCGTGCCGAATGAGGGATGAGGAATCAAGATTGCTCCGGAGGAAACGATTGATGATCCAATTCTTTGGCAAACGGAGAAAGTTTGTGAAGAACCGGTGAATGGTAACACGATCGAGGATCGCAATCTCCTTAGCGTCAGGCCCAGTGACTATGCGTCAGACCCAGTGACTATGCGTCAGACCCAGCGTCTATCGAGACCATCGTTAGAAGGCTAGGTTGCCACTGCGGGGGGGCTTTGAATCAACAATCAATCCCTGACTTTTTCATGGCCCGTGGACGTTTTGAAACGATTATGCCGGTTCGGCATTGAGCAATGTTACCGGCAAGGTTGCGCTTTCGAGAATCGATCGTTGCGCTAGTGTACGGTCGGTTGTCTCGGTTTTGCCAGAACCCATTTTGCCAGAACCGAGAATACTCATCACTGATCCAT
>JAKMEW010000151.1 GCA_022425745.1 Rubripirellula sp. | reverse complement strand
CTGGATCCATGTACTGCTTCCAGTAAGCTGGTGCATTGTCCCAAGAAGCATTATCAGCCGCCATGATCGTCCCAGCGGCGCGAAGCGTACGATCGTTCACAATGTGCTCACCAGCCATGATGGTGTTAGCAAGACCATCGGTGATGTCACGGAACTTGGTGAAGTGACGAGGACGGAAAACACCACGTGCCCATCGCTCGGATTCTTCTTCACCCCAACCGCCCCAGTTACCACAGCGGCCTTCGCTGTTACATCCACCATCAGCCAACTCGAAGAACGCATCCCCGTAATTAGCAGCGTAGTTGATGAAAGCAACTCGTTCGCCGATCGCAACGATTGGGTCACTTGGGCAACGGTAGGTTGGAACCTGTGTCAGCCAAGGCTGATAGTTCTCGCTCCATGGCACTGGGCCCATCGCGGCGAACTCGCTACCTGGAGCACGAATCGAACCGTCGCGGTTCTTATTGAAAGGGTTGCTGATCTGCTCCCACAGAGCCTGCTGCTCGATGAATGGAGTGATCCCAACCGCCCAGCTCAACCAAAGACGATTATCTCTATCGCCATTGTTGCCGGGAGTGTGCTTTGTACCACCTGCGTTCATTGGCAGGTTTTTGTATGCAGAGTGGTAATTGTGCAGAGCCAAACCAATCTGCTTAAAGTTGTTACTGCAGCTCATTCGTCGTGCTGCCTCGCGTGCAGCTTGAACAGCCGGAAGCAACAATCCGACCAAGATGCCGATGATCGCAATGACCACCAACAACTCGACCAGGGTAAAACCCTGACGTCGAGAATTTGACAATCTCATAGAAAACTCCTTAGAAGAAAAGTACGGGATCAAATAATACCCGCAAAAACCAAAGCACCTTCAATATTTTTCGTGAAGGCGATTGGATTTTGTAAAAAGTCGTACGTTTTTTCAAGAAGCATTATGGTTTTCCGGAAAAAGATCCAGACATTCAGAAAATCAGCTTGTTCTTTTCGAATAGCACAAATCGGCACCACAACCTGATTTAAAGCAATCTTTATTGCCGTTAATGCTTTTTAGGCAGAAGTCTCAAACGCTGCCGAGTTGATCCATCGCACGGTGATGGAACTTCCAGTCCCCCCCGTTAGGAAAAACGCTGACAACCCCTCCTTCGGGGTGAACGCTTGAGTCAGATGAACGCTCAGGGGGTGTAAAAACGCCCTTACTTCCTTATAGCAAGACATTGAGGACAGGCCAGAAGCGTCTGGAGAGCAGGACAGAAGCGTCTGGAGAGCAGGCCAGAAGCGTCTGGAGAGCAGGACAGAACAAACGAGATAATCCACTGCTACGAAGCCAAAAAAAAACAGCCCCCTCGTAAGAGGAGGCCGTCGCTGATCTAGCCGACAGGGGATGGTTTAGCCCTGACGCTGTTGCTGCTGCTGCTCCATCTCTTTCATGTAGTCCTCAGCAGTGTCGATTTCTTCTTGAGTTTGAGCGGCACCCTCTTCGTACACCGCTTCGCCGCCACCATCACTGCAACCAACGAAAGAGACGGTACCGGCGATCATCAACATAGCGAAGGTGAGTCGGAAAAATTTAAGGGTCATTGAACATCTGCCTTGTTTTGACGGTGAAGAAACAAACGATCTGCCATGCATTTCCGATAAAAATGGCAGGATGGTTCCCCTTAGACGATGGCTGGGGATGTCATAATTGTGCTGAAACTTAGTTGGTCGTCAACAAGATTTGGCGTTGGGGATACCGAAACAACGCACAAAAATGCAATTAATCGATAAGATGTGAGCATGGAATCGACCACAACGCCGCAAAAATGCCCCCTGTTTTGCTCTCAAGAGAGGCCAACGTGCTACTCGGGTCAACGAGGAAGCACCGTCACGGAGCACTCTCTGATTCTATCCAAGATCTCACGCCGATCCATCTTGAGGCGAAATGCCTCCGGATTCAGTCCCTGTGTATTCCAAGACCGAGAACAGACCAAAACGCGAATAGTCCAACGCCTTTCAGAGACCGCTACCGCTGCGTTGTCCATACTGATCTTTGCGTTTCTCCTTCCCGGCTGCAGCCAAGGCCCATCGGAACCGAATGTCACTCAGAGCAGTGACTCCGACAAAAATTCGGCTGAGGGACTGAGCCCATCCGCTATATCGCTTGATCAGATCAAGACCCAGATTGCGCAGGGGAATCGATCTGGAGCCAGAAAAAATCTTCGCAATTACCTCCTTCAAAACCCGACCGATGGCCAAGCCCTCGAAATCGCCGGTGATTTAGCTTCGGCCCAATCCTCGGTGGATGAAGCGATTGACCAATATCGAATGGCAGTTGAGGTCACCGAGAATCCCTCGGAGCCACTGCTCAATAAATTGGCGATGGAGCAGATGAAGGGGAACCGTGCGATGGAGAGCATGGAGACCTTGGTCAAACGAGTTGAAAAATTCCCTAATGAACTTCAAGCGAGATACGACTTGATCGGGTTGAGTGCGATGCTTGGGTTTCCGGAATTGGCGGTGCCGTCACTTCGATGGCTCACTCAGCAGGGAAAAACCGACCCTGATATTCTCCAAGTCCTCGCCGACCCGCAGCGGGTTCAGGCCGACGCCGAGCTTTGCAACAAGATGTTGCAGCGATACCCAGAAGACCAACGCCTTCAATATGCAATCGCCAGAATCGACGCCTCGGAATTACGATGGCAGGAGGTATCCGAGAAACTGGAGGCCGTTCTAGGCCAACATCCCAACTTTCTAGCGGCGCATTGTCTCTACGGCCGAGCTTTGGTCGAGCTTAATCGATTCGATGAGATCGCGGAGTGGCATCAGAAGATCCCGGCGGGCTCGGAGAGTTCTCCGAGCTACTGGCTAGTCGCAGGGGCTTGGGCCGAGCATCTTCAGAGATACCCCGAAGCAGCCAAATGCTACTGGCGAGGTGTCAAAATTGATCTTGAAGGACACCCCGAATTACTCCCGCGACTCGCGAGATCACTGAGACAAATCGGCCGAGAAAATGAGGCGAAGATTGTCGATGATCAGATCTCTAAGCGGGCCGCTTTGCGTGATGCTCTAACGACGCACTTTGTGCGAGAAGCTTCCTCGCAGCAAGCGGCAATGCAAGTAGCCAACGCATTGATGTCGATGGGGCGAATCTGGGAAGCAGAGGGCTGGGCGAGACTTGCCACGACGCTCAAACAAAACCGACTTGGCAACCTGAGGGATCAGTATCTAGCGATCCGCAATCAGCTCGCGGTGGAGTCACCGTGGCAAGATCCAAAACGAGCACTCTCGAACCAGATTGATCTCTCCAAGCTTCCGTCACTCAAATGGGACAACCAAGGACAGAACCAGAAGAGCAATCTCCCTGAAAGAATCGCACAACTGGGCTTTGTCGATGAAGCGGAACAGCGATCATGGAATCACACATGCGAGGTGGCCCCAGAAGCGCTCACCGAGGGCCACTGGATCTACCAAAGCATGGGAGGCGGTGTTGCTGTCGTCGACTACGACCTTGACGGTTGGCCAGACCTAGCAGCTGCCATGCTCGACGGAACGCCGCTGAAGACTAATTCATCACCAAATCGACTCTTCCGAAATCTGGACGGAAACTTCACCGAGACAACAAGTCCCGCGAACTACTTAGACACCGGATTTGGACAGGGCCTCACGGTTGGCGATTTCAATGAAGATGGACTACCAGATCTCTTCGATGCCAACATCGGTCAGAACCGCCTTTACAGAAACAACGGAGATGGAACCTTTACTGAGGTTGCCCAAGAAGCGGGATTGTCAGGAACCGCATGGACCACCTCTGCAACCATTGCGGACTTCGATGGTGACGGCATCGCTGACCTATTTGAAACGGCGTACTGCGGTGGCAGTGAACCTTATGAGGTCCCCTGCAAGAATCAGCAGGGCCTCTATTCAACCTGCACACCGCTCAACTTCCAAGCCGAACTTGATCGTGTCTGGAAGGGATCGGGGAATGGAACCTTTACCGACGCCTCAAAGCAATGGTTGGATCAATCCGCTCCGGGGCGTGGAATGGGACTCCAAGTCGGGTATCTGGACAACCAAGAAGGGCTCGATATTTACGTCTCTAATGACATGACCGTCAATCACCTTTGGTCAGGACAAGTATCTCCTGAAGGCTTCACGCTTACCGATGTAGCGTCCGTTCGTGGAGTCGCAGTCAGCGGCCGGTCCTTCTCGCAAGCTTCCATGGGCATTGCTGCGGGGGATCCCGACGCGGATGGAGACGTTGATCTGTTTGTGACTCACTTTGCGGATGACCATAACACCTTCTACGAACAAGTAGGCAACGGACTTTGGGTTGATCGGTCGTTCCAAGTTGGACTAGGTGACCCATCAATCAAACAGCTTGGATTTGGAACCGAATGGATCGACTTTGACAATAACGGCACCCAAGAATTGATCATCACCAATGGTCACGTTGATGATGTTGAGACCAAAGAGATTGCCTATCAAATGCAACCGCAACTCTTTGAACTCGATCAAGCGGGACGATGGGCTTTGATTCCTAACCAAGATCTTGGCAACTACTTCCAAGCAGAACACCTGGGACGTGCCTTGGTAACGCTAGACGCGGACCGAGATGGTTTGAGCGATGTTGCCATCACGCATCTCTACGCCCCAGCAACCCTCCTGATGAATCGCTCGCAAAACGCGGGTCGATCAATCACATTGAGGCTTATCGCAACCGCATCACAACGAGATGCAATCGGGACGAAGGTCAGCTTGAACGTGGAAGGTCGGCAGATCCAACATCAACTTTTTGCTGGTGATGGATACATGTGCTCCAATCAACGGCATCTTCAGATAGGAATCGCAGAACAGTCCGAAATTGAATCAATCTAAATCACGTGGCCGTCGGGCTACACTGAAGCGATTGGACCGATTGCTGCCGGGACCGAAGTCACCATTGTTGAGGGTGAAGGATCGCCATTCATTATCAGAGCGCACTGATGAAACGACCTAAAACCTATTACGTCGTCACCTCTCTTTTTCTCACCGCCTTGGGAATCGGATGCAACTCCTCCTCCGATGGCCCGACTGCCGAGGATCTGCTTCGAGCGAGGCAACAGAGAGAAACAGAAGAAATCGCGAAATCGAAATCACCCCAAGAGCGTCTTGAGAATGCTCGCCAATTCATCGCTGACGGGAACCCTGTCGCTGCCGAAGCAGAACTCAGACCGCTGCTGATCTCAGACCAAAATGACTCGGGAGTTCTTCTGGCATGGGCTCAGACCCAAGCGATCTCAGGTCGCAAAGCTGAAGCCATTGAAACACTTAAATCAATCAGCGATGAGCCTGTTGAGGACAAAGTTGAAGCCATGTGGCTAGCATCGCAGTGGTCCCTTGACTTGAACCAATTTCAACAAGCGGAAAAAGAACTTAACAGGCTACTGACGTTACCGGGCGATCATGTTCGCGTACTCAGAGTCCTAACAACGGTTCTGAACAACCAAGGCAGACGACGTGAAGCAGGCGTCCACCTGAAGTCACTTGCCAAGACGGGTGAAATCATTGAAAAGGAATTGATCTCGATGGTAACGATCGGGAATCCATTCCTCGATCAATCCGTGCCCAAGCCAGACTTTGGTAGTGAGATTGTCCCCGAACTACTTGTCATGTCTCGTGAACTCAAAAGCCAAGGTGATTTTGCCGCTGCGGGTCGACTGACAAAAACGCTATCGGAAAAGTACCCGGACTCGACCCAAATCCACGCATTTCTGGGGCGGATCTACGCGGACCAACAAGACAAGAAAAAGCTCCGCAGTTGGCTCGTGCAGGTACCTGAGGGAATCGAGATCGAAGCTGAGTTTTGGCATTCGGTTGCCGCACTGATGGAACTTGAAAATCACCCCAGAATGGCGATCCGGTGCTACCTCGAAGCTGTCCTTCGTGACGAAACCAATCGTCCGGCATATTTATCACTCGCGCAACTCCTCAACCAATTGGCGATGCAGGAAGCTGCATCAAAGTGCCTTGAACGCTCCGAGTCTTTAGCTGAGATCGCGAGGATCGCAAAATCTCTGGGCTACGAACGTGGCACATCCGAACAACTCCATCGGATTGCTGACTTAATGCAAGAAATGAATCGCCCTTGGGAATCCTTTGCTTGGCGGACCATCGCCCTGAAACAACAGGGTGCAAGTGAGCAGGAAGTCAATGATGTAGAACAAAATCGGATCTCGCGACTCAATGAAATCAACAAGCAACCGTATGAACCAATCGCTACTGAAGATTATCGCTTGTGTGGACTTCGTCTCGATGACTGGCCTCTGCCCGATTTCCAACGAAACGAGGTCCCCATCCAAACCTCGGATAACGTTCTGACTCAAAACCAGTCATCAACGCCTAACTTGATCGATATCGCGGAGCAAACCGGACTGTATTTCCAATATCTCAATGGACAGAACCCTGAAAGTGAAGACCTTTTCATCCACCAAGTTACAGGAGGAGGAATTGGGGTGATTGATTACGACCTCGACGGATGGCCTGATTTATATTTCTCGCAAGGTGGAGGCGATGCATTTTCGAGTCAATCCAATCACGTCGATCAACTCTTTCGAAACCAAGCCAGCAGCCAGTGGAACGAAATTGGCCATGCGGCAGAGATCAACAATCTCGGTTATGCACAGGGTGTCGCAGTAGCCGATTTCAATCAGGATGGCTGGCCAGATCTTCTCGTGGCAAACCTAGGCGATAACGTCCTCTACAAAAACAATGGCGACGGTTCTTTTTCGGAAGTCGCACTCCCTGAGCACCCCAGAGCAGACGGTGGCTGGACGACCTCTGTAGCGATAGGCGATATCACGGGGGACCATCTTCCGGAGATCTTTGAAGTGAATTATTTGGATGATCCAACCGGACTCACCATTTCATGCGGCAGCGGAACCATCGCTTGCAATCCCGTATCCTTCCTGCCCGCTGAAAACCTAGTTCTAAGCGTTCAGCCAGGTGGAACCATTTCCATCGCCGATGTGTGCGAAGGCATCGAGAACCGAGCGAATTACGGCTTTGGAATTGTGATTGCCAATTTCGATAAGAAAGCAGGCAATGATGTCTTCATTGCAAACGACACCCAAGAGAATCATTTCTGGGTCAGTCAAGCGAGCACCTCCGAGAATCTTGCACCTCGTCTCATTGAAAGCGCGGCAATCCTGGGATGCGCTTCTTCCCAAAACGGTCTAGCTCGAGGATGCATGGGAATCGCCTTCGGTGACTTTGATCGCAATCAAGCATTAGATCTCTATGTCTCCAATTTTTGGAAACAGGCCGCCGATCTCTATCTCATGCAGGATAGCGGCAGCTTCACCCCTGGCAATTACCGACTCGGAATGTTTGAAAATAGTATCGACACCGTTGGCTGGGGAACGCAAGCTGCGGATTTCAACCACGATGGCTGGCTGGATGTGGCAGTACTCAATGGGCACGTCACAGACCTGTCAAAACGAGGGCAACCGTTCGAGATGAGACCCCAAATGTTTCAGGGCGGTGCGGAGGGTTTCACTTTTGTCAAACCGATTGCGCAAGGACCGAACACTTATTGGTCTGAGCCAACCTTAGGCCGCACCTTGGCACTGATTGATTGGAACCGAGATGGGCGAATGGATCTGGTGACGAACCATCTTGATCGCCCGGTTGCGTTACTCGAAAATCAAACCCAAGTGGGTTCTGCAAAAAGCGTTCGTATCGAACTCGTTGGCACGCAGAGCGAGAGAGATGCAATCGGTGCCGTTGTGACCCTACAAGCAGACGAAGAAACCTGGACCGCTTGGCAAACCGGCGGCGATGGTTTCCTATGCAGCAACCAAAACCAACTGCACATCGGAGTCGGAGATCGGCCTGATTTGGATTTTGTCAAGATTCAGTGGCCATCAGGAATCACACAAACTTTTGATTCGGTCTCAACTGACGCTTCATACGTCGCAATCGAGGGTCGAGACGAACTGTTCTTGCGTGATTAACGTCGATCGACGGCTCTAGCACTAACGACGCTTTAGTATTGATGCACCTGACTCTGTCCCTCGACGATCAAGTAACGAGCATTCACTGACAGCTCATTAAAAACCTGCTTTTGTCCCGTCGGCCAAAGAATCTCGAGCGTCTCGATCTTTGTGGCTTCGCCTACTCCGAAGTGCAATACTTGCTCGTTGGTAGCCATCAAGCCGTCGCCGCCGGTTTGCCAAGCGGTCCAGGAATCTTCGTTTGACCGCGCCACCACCTCAGCACCAATTGCGTCTCTCTCACTTTCAAGGCCGACCAACTCCACTTGGATCCAATTGAGCGAATCAGAACGGTTCTCCAGTAGTGTCACCGGCTGGTCAAGGTGGTTACCAACAAGGTCCATGCAACCGTCCCGATTGAAGTCTAGCACCGCCAAGGTGCGGCCTATCGATTTTCGTTGCCAATAATCACCGACCTCAGCCGAATCTTGCAGCACGAACCCATTTTCGCCGCCACGCATGATCTGAGGCTGCATACGGAATGGAAGATCGTCGACACGGCCATCGAAAACATGACCATTGAGCACGGCCAGATCCAACCATCCGTCATTGTCAAAATCAGCTGCCTGTGTGCCAAAGCCAAGCACACCCCGAGAAGGATCTGCGACCCGATAACTCATCGCCTCATCAACAAAGGTTCCGTTGGACGATTGCAAAAACAAATTGACCGGTTCTTCCAAAAAATTAGTGACGTGAAGATCCAATGTCCCGTCGCGATTAAAATCGCCAAACGCAATGCCCATGCACGCCTGACTGTTTCCACCGCGCCCAATACTGCATCCGAGCAACGTCCCAGACTCTTGCAAGCGAAAGCGATCTTGACGATCAGAAGATTCGGATTGGCTAACCCAGTAATGATTGAGATCACCATCATTGGAGATAAAAAAGTCATTTCCATTTTGGCGATCAAAGTTAGCGATCACGACGCCAAAACCTAACTTAGGCATGACCTCCGAAACAAAGCCTTCTTTCCAAAGTTCGTATCCACCCTCGTCTTTCAATCGATAAACAGCATCCGCACATTTTCGAAACGCCTGAGGCTGGCAATCTAAGTAGTTATCAGTGCAAGAACGCTCAAAGGCTTCTTCGTCATCGATGTAATTCACCTCGACCAGGTCCGGCAACCGATCACCATCAAGGTCCGCGAGTCCCAAGCTTGAAGTCCATCGCCCCTCCTGCCCCTGCAACCATTCATTGGAGCGAGCAAAGGTGCCATCGCCTTGATTGAGATAAATCACGTTGGAGCCGATATTGGCAATCAGAAGATCAGGCAGACCATCCTGATTCACATCACCTGCACACACACCCTGGCCAAATCCACGGTCCTGCACGTCGGCAAACTCCGACAGATCTTGATACTTGCCAAGTTCTACGGCTCGAAAAAGCTGATTGGGATCTGAACTATTAACAACCGTCGGCAAACCACCTGACTGCACAAAGTACAGATCACATCGGCCATCCAAGTCATAATCAAACGCGGCGATCCCACCTCCATTGGCTTGATGTGGAAACATTGGATCACCGTCGAGTGGAAAACCACTAACAAAAGAGGTATCCAATCCCCGTTCACTAGCAATGTTCTCCAACTTGATTCCTAGCTGGCCATCGGAGGAAACTTCCAGCTTTGCAATGTGCTCTAAGGTGGAAAGGTCGGGGACCGGCCAGTCTGACATTGAGAAACCAAGAAGTTGCTTGAACTTCGCTTTGCTGAGGTTCTTGGCCGAAGCACTACGCTCCCATTTAGTGATTGAAGCATGCCGCTGATCCAATTCGGGTATCACCTGAGAAAACTGATTTGCGGCTTGTGCGGCAAAGAGATACCAAGCAGAAGACTCCCAAGGTCGAGCATGCTCCTGCATCATTTTAGAAATCCAAAGTGCGTCATCCCGATTCGCATCTTTTGCAATGCGAAAAAGTCGATCAAGATCAGCTAAACGCTCACGAATGATCTCAGCAATCTGATTCTGTTGACGTGAAAGAAAAACAGCCATCATTGAACGCATTGACTCACGATCGCCGGGATCAAGGTTGATGGCTTCGGAAAACGCACGAATGGCTTCTTCGTCTCGCTTTTGATGAACCATCCAAGAACCAATTGCGTTCCAGTACTCGGGGTGCTGATCCACCCCTGCCGGAACCTCGGCAACCCATCGTTCCATCGCATCGTACTTCTCCATTTCCACCAGTAGCCTTCCATAAAAAGCCCACACCGCGGGAACATCAGGAAAAGCATCAGCGAGTTCTCGAGTCGCGTGAAGCTCAGCATCGCGATCACTTCGAGTAGCCGAATAACGGAAGCGAATCTGCCCAAGCTCAAAAAGATCCTCGCGTCCTTCCTTTGAATACTCATCAAAGGAGACCAGAAAGAATGGCCCACGACGATCCACCAAACTCAAAAGTTCCTCCGGTTGGATCATTCTCAAACGAATGAGATTCATCACATGCACACTCGCCTCGTGTCGACGACCTTGAGCATTAAAGAACTGAGCGATCCGCCGCTGAACCTGACCCGAATTCGGATTGGCCTTTTCAGCCAAGATGAGATCTTCTTCAGCCAAAGCGAATTCGGCGGCTCTCAGATGCATATCAAATGCTGCAAGCAAGATTTCTGACGCGTTCTCAATGTCCACTTGAGACAATTGTCGGGCCAATTGACCAGCCTCAAGGAAGTCACCCTTGCGGCCGTGAATCGCCATCGCCAACTGCAAAGCCTGAGGCTCATTCGGATTGGCGACTAATTCGGCAAGAACCAATGACAAAGCAGCATCTAATTCGCCAAGCTCGAATCGTGAAATCGCCTCTCGAATTCTTTCGCGCCCTTGATCGGCCGATCCTTCAGCCGAAGAAGCGTGTTGGGTTGTCTCCTTCGGTGCCCCCAATGCAGCATTTAAAGCCGTCGGCTTCGATTGTTCCGTTTCGCTGGAACAGCCGAGGAACAAGATCAGCACACTCAGGCAAATCGTACCGTTTGGGACTCGCATCCACTGAATGCCCCCGCGGTTTGTTATCTCTTTTCCCAAAAGATGCATCAAAAACTCGGACAAAATCTGGACAGTCAGAACAAAGAAATGTGGAATTGATAAACTGCTAGTCTATCTGCTCGTCCGTTATTTTGCGATCGCGATTCACTTGGTTCTCGCTTTGAGAGGGACACCATCGCGGTCTCGTGACCGAAAACTGGCGATTGAATAAACGCCATCTGATGAATCGCAGCCCCTTGCTGATTTCAATACAATACGAGGGAAAGCGGGTAGAGCAACGAGTGAGCACAAAGCTTGATAGGCGTCAGAGAAGACGAGATCGGAACGATTCCAAACGCGACGAAGAGGTCAGGTTTCAACGTATCAAAAACGGTCTTGTGCGGCCGTGCGCCTTTTGTAGCCATGCACCTGTTGCAGTCATGCACCGAGCCTTCACGCCCAAGATGTCGCAGGAATGATGAAAGAATATGATCGAGCCCGACCACGTTTTTTTTCGCGAGTGGGTCAAAGAGGCTTGTTGATCCTGATTGCAGCCACGCTGTTGGGTTGCAGCGACTCAAGTCTCGAGACCGACTCACCTTCACCGAAGCAGAACGAGTCGAGTTCTCATTTTCCAGCCACAGGTAGCGAAAGCGACCCCCCTATCTCGACAAATGGGAAACCAAACTCGCTAGCTTCAGCAGCTACTTCTTCCTCGACAAGTTCAAACGCACAGAGAGCAAACCGACTTCAGGAAGCGGAAAGGCTCGCCGAGACGCAGCGTTATGCAGAGTCGGCCAACTTGCTTAGGCAACTATTACTAGCTAACCCAAACGATACCGAGGTCATTTTTCGAATTGCGAATGTGACCGCCCTACTGGGCGATCTCGAATCGGCCATCGAATTCCTTGATTCCATCTCGCCAGATGATTTGGAAGCAGGGCTACCAGCCTTGGGACAATCGGCAGACTGGTGCATGGCACTGAAAAAGTACAAAGATGCAGAAAGCAAGTACCGCAAGATCTTGGAACTCGCCCCACAAGCATCTATCGCACATCGACGCCTCGCGCTACTCCTGAACCGCCAGGGGCGGCGACACGAGGCAGCCGCGCACATCCATACATTGTGCCAACTCGGTGATGTACGGCAAGATGAACTCCACGCTTTGATCGTGCTGAGTGATGCGATGGGACTCTCTGACAAGGGTGGAGACGAGGCCTCAATTGATTCAAATCCGACAATGAATCAGCAGGAAGGATCTGAAGTGGATTATTCGCCGATCAATGATTGGGGAACGGCACGCATCTTATTCACTGAGCGAAAGTATGCCGCAGCCGCTGATCTACTCAGAGCGTCTTTTGCTGGATCTCAATCCTCATCAGAAGCAACACAATCAGACGACTCTGCAACGCCACCGGCGGTGATTGCATTCTACGGGCGGACCTTGGCTGAATCTCAAAATGATGCCGACTTCCTGACTTGGTATCGCGAAACAGAAAAACAAGCCGAATTGAAAGAACAGGCCGAGTACTGGGCGGCGATCGGAACCTACTTGGCAAGTCAGCAAAATGCCGAACCAGCATCTCGCTCCCTTCTCGAAGCATTGAACCGCGACCCAACGGATTTTCGGTCGATGAATCGATTGCACCAAATGCTTGAATTGATGGGAAAGAATGAACAGGCAAAGAGATGGGAGAACCGCTGGAAGTCAAATCGTGAAGTCTTGCTCGCGAACAATGCAATCTCGGATAGTGCCGAGGCGAACGTCATCGCTATGGATGAAATCGCTTCGCAATTGGCAGGCCTCGGACGCAACCTAGAAGCGGTGCTATGGAAAATGCTCGAGTCTTACCACCGTGGTCTCGGCACCGAAGCACTCAACGGCTGGAATCAACAAAGAGAACAATTGGTCCAGAGTAACCAATGCTTTCCAGCCACACCGATTCGGCTCTGCGAGATGGACCTCGAGCAATTCGCCCTACCAAGAATGGACGCGATCATTGACCCATTGGCTCCCCCAACTCAACCGATCAATCCCATCTCCAAGGCGTCAGATTCCATCGCGATCTTCCAGGACATTGCCCCCGCCGCTGGAATGAAACATCGATACCAGCTCTCTGCAAAGCCGATCGATTCGGGATTCGCGATGTACCATCAGGCCGGCGGCGGTGTCGCGGTTCTCGATTTTGATCTCGACGGGTTCGAAGATCTTTATTTCGCGCAAGGCGGAGCAGATGCACCTGATTTCAATAGTGCAATTCCAAATGAACTTTACCGGAATCAATCAGCACGTCTTATCGAAGTAGCGGAACAGGCGAAAGCGAAAGACCATCACTACACGATCGGCTGCACTGCTGGTGACTGGAATCAAGATGGACTGCCGGATTTGGTAACGGCAAACATTGGGCAGAACCTCCTGCTGATCAACAACGGCGATGGGACGTTCACAGAACAACCGATCCCGGGCACGAGTAGCCTTGAAAACATGCCAGCTTCGGTTGCAATCGCGGACCTCAACGGCGACTCGATTCCCGATCTTTTTGAAACGAACTACATCAATGACAAAACCATCGACCTACGCCCCGATCGAGATCAAAACAACTCGGTCATTGAAGCGGTCGGTCCGGCAGACTTCCAGCCTTCGATCGACCGCATTGGCCTGAATGATCAAAGCGGAGGATTTCGATTCTCCTCATTAACCAGCGAATCCGGAACAACCTATCGAGGCCTCGGAGTTGTCATCGCGGATTTTGACGAAGATGGCCGCAACGAGGTCTTTGTTGGAAACGATAAATCACCCAACCAACTGTGGAACTTGAAACTTGATTCCACCGAGGAGACCGAGTGGTTCGACACCGCGATGGCTAGCGGTGTCGCGTTTTCCTCTGACGGTGGAGGGACAGCAAGTATGGGTATCGCCGCCGGTGATTTTGATCGATCCGGCACACTAGATTTGCACGTTGCCAACTTTCAAAATGAAAATGCCTGCCTTTACCTGTCACGCAATCACGTCTTCCAAGATCGTGCAACACAATTTCGGTTAGGAGTGCCCAGTTACGAAGTGCTTGGCTTTGGATGCCAAGCTATTGATTTCAACCTCGATGGCTATCTTGATCTCGCCGTATCCAACGGGCACATCGACAACTATCTAAAAATGTCGGGTGATTTCAAGCAACGCTTTCAGTTATTCGTTAATCAGGCCAATCGATTCTCCGAAGCACGTTGGACGGAAGATTCCCCCTACGTTCTAAACATCCACCTGGGACGTTCGATGGCGAAACTGGACTTCGATCGGGATGGAAAAGAAGACCTGGTGATCACACACCTCAATGAAGAATCCGCTTTACTCCACAACCAGACTCAGACCGATCACCATTGGCTGCAGGTTCAATTAGTCGGTGTGCAATCAGAGCGAGATGCAATTGGGGCAAAGGTTACGGTTCAGTTTGCAGGACAAACACTGACAAACTGGGTGACCGCCGGTGATGGATACCTTTGCAAAAACCACAACGTGGTCTGCTTTGGACTCGGAGACGCGAACCAAGTCGACAACATTCGGATTCAATGGCCAAGCGGTACACGGCAGGAACTGAAAATCGAGACCATTGACCAACGGATCATGATCATTGAAAACGTCGCTCAAATCCATTCGCTTACAAACTAAAACGTCGCTGGACTGAAACGCAGGTCAACCAAACGGTTGACAAATGAAAGCTTGATGAAATGCCTCCAATCAACTTCACCCTCACGCGACGACTTGTCGGATGTGCGATGTTCTGTGCGATCGTCTGTGTTGGCTGCAACCAACCCGACACCGACCAAAACAAGGATCGTTCCTCTTCGACACAATCAACACTGCAACAAGAATCACAAAGCCAATCATCTTTCAATGCCGAAAGATTGGAAGAAAACGACCCCGCAATCTCTTCTACGGAAGATCGCGGCAGGCTGATTGAGAAAGCCGAAACGGAGTTAAGGGCGGGAAATCTCTCGGCAGCTGAAGCCACACTTAAAACCGCGTTGGTTTCCAACCCCGACGACGTGGAGATCATTTTCCGGCTAGCAACCACCGTTGCAGAGAGTGGCAGCTTGGGTGATGCAATCGACTACATGTCAGAGATTCCCGAAGATCACCCCGAAGCGGGACTGCCTGCATTGGGTCAGTCAGCAGATTGGTGCTTTTCTCTGGGCCGCTATGATGAGGCAGAGGCAAAGTACCATCGCATCATCAAGCTCATCCCGGATGCAGTCGAGGCGCATCGCCAACTTGCCTACCTCTACAATTGCCAAGGACGCCGGCAAGAAGCGGCGAGGCATCTTCGAGCGTTATGCCTTTTAGGAAACGTTCTGCAGGATGAACTCCACGGCTTGATCCACCTCAGTGATGCGATGTACGACCCCATCGACGAGGAGTCCGTAACCAAAGATCAGGTTGAGCAAAATCGCACAACCGACCGCCGTTACTGGCCCATCGGTTCTTTGGCGGAGGCGAGAAGGGAGTTCTCAAGTCATGCTTACCAGGCTGCAGTCGACCGACTCAAGAAGCAACTTCCTAGCGGGCCGTCCCAACCCGCAGCGATTGCTTTACTGGGCCGCGCGGCCGCGGAAGCACAAGACGAGGAGGGAGTTTTAACCTGGCTTAGAAAGTCTAGCGATGAAGCAGAAGCATTCTCAGATCACTGGGCCGCACTTGGATTGGTTTTATTACAAGAGAACAAGCTCAACCAAGCGGGGAGAGCTTTTCTGGAAGCCCTCTCCCGTGACCCCACTGACTTCAGAACCATCAGCCGCCTTCGCTCTATCTTGGAAGCGACAGGCGATTCAACTCATGCCCTGATGATCGAAGAGCGGTTTCAAGCTTTGAAGCTAATCTCGCAGGGAAATAACCAAGTTGTCGATTCAAGCACACCTAACACCGAGTCAATACTTCAACTTGCCAACAGCCTTCAAGCGATCGACCGAAAAATTGAAGCAGCACTGTGGCGATTGCTGGCCGGTTTCCGGCAAAACCTTTCACAAGCACAGATGACAAAGATTCAGTCTGATCTCAAACAAGTCATTCAGTCTGGTGTGGGATTTCCTGATGCAAACTCAAACTTGTGTGGCATAAAAACCGAATCGTTTCCGCTACCTGATCTCGTTACACTTCGAAATGAGATCGCGACGAGAGAACCTTCCTCAAAGGACGAACTTCAGTCGATTGAGACACAACCCGAATTTGTCAACATTTCGGGGGCAGCAGGTCTGCAGCATGCCTACCGCATCGCACAAGAACCCCAAGACGACGGATTCGCCGTCTATCAAAGCGTTGGCGGCGCAGTCGTGGTGCTGGACTTTGATAACGATGGATCACAAGACCTTTACTTCTGCCAAGGTGCGGCAAATCCACCTAATTTCATCTCAACAAGCAGCAATGAGCTTTACCGTAACATTAACCATAAGGTGACTGAAGTTGCATCAGCCTCTGCCACCAACCTCAAGCAATACTCTCTCGGCGCGACCGCGGGGGACTGGAATCAAGATGGCCATCCTGACCTCGTGATTTCGAACATCGGCTCGAACATTCTTCTGATCAACAACGGTGACGGCACATTCCGAAGCAGAAAAATCGATGACCTTGATGACAAGACGCTCATGAGCACCTCTCTTGCGATGGCAGACCTCAACGGAGACCAGTTGCCCGATCTATTTGAAGTCAACTACCTCCATGACCAAAACCTCGCAAAGCGACCAAGGAGAAATGAATCAGGAGATGTGGTTGAGACTCTGATGCCCAAGGACTTTGAGTCAGCATTTGACAGGGTCCTGTTACAGCGCGGTGATGGAAGTATCGATTTCCAAACACTCAACCAACGACCCTCCGATGCACGCGCGGGACTCGGGATCATCGTGGGTGACTTCAATCACAAAGTTGGCAATGAAATATTCGTCGGCAATGACGTTGACGCCAATCAACTTTGGTCATGGGACGCCGCATTACAAAATTGGCTAGACTCGGCAATGTTACTCGGCTGTGCATACGGTTTTAGCGGAGCGAAGACAGCATCCATGGGAATTGCCTCAGGTGATTTTGACGGAAACGGATGGTTGGATTTGCACATCACTAATTTCCAGGGGGAAAGTGTCAGTCATTACCTGAATTCAGCCGGAATGTTCCGCGATCAAAATATTCAATACGGCCTCGCGGAACCGAGCCAAAGTGTGCTCGGCTTCGGTGCTCAGTCCATTGACTTTGATCTCGATGGTGACCTCGACCTAGCCGTTGTCAATGGGCACATCGAAAACTCAATCACCACTCGCCAGATCTATCGACAACCCGCACAACTCTTCACGAACCTCGGTACCGAACTGAAATTAACCGAGGTCAAAGATTACTCTGACTATTGGTCGCAAAAACATGTTGGACGAGGGCTTGCACGACTCGATTGGAATCAAGACGGAAAGCCCGACTTGATTGTGACGCACCAATCAGAACCCTCCGCGCTGCTGATCAACGAAACTGAAACCACACATCACTGGATCCAAATCGAAGTTCGTGGAACGGAAAGTGAACGAGATGCGATCGGAACACGTATTGAAGTTCATCTGGAGAATGATCGGATCGTACACTGGGTGACTGCTGGTGATGGATTTCTTTGCCGCAATCAGTCGGCGGCGTTACTTGGACTGGGAAACAACGACGAGATTTCAAAACTCATTGTGCACTGGCCATCGGGAACGACTCAAGAATTCCCAGGATCAGACTCGGTAGACCAAAGAATACTCCTGATCGAAAATCAAACCGTTACGTTCCAGTTCTAAGAGACCTCAACCCCACGCCGCTTTGTTGCTTACAATGACTTGTCCCGAGAGTCCATAGGGCACCCAGAGTCCACGCGGCGCTAGGTGCCAATCGGATGCTCCGCGAGACCAACCAAATGTTTACTCACCTCAACTGATTGCCCACTCAACCTCGTGCTGTCCGTGAATCGACCGAAACCTAACACGACCCAATCATTGAACAGCGAGAAAATCCTGAGAACTGTTGGGTGGTGGTTGCTACAACTGCTAACGGTGGCGGCCCTCTTTACATTGGGGTGTGACACACCAAACTCGGAGACATCGCAAAAGCAATCGGCCCAAGGTTCAGACGCACAAGCCAAAGCAGTCAATGAAACGACGCCGGTGGATCATCTGGCAATGGCTCGAGAAAAGCTGGAACGTGGCCTTTGGGATGCCGCAGCCAAATCAGCGGCTCAATCTTTATTGCAATCCCCAGACAATGACGAAGCGGCTTTGATCGCGGCGAAAGCAGAGTATGGCCGCGAGAATGACGAACTGGCGATTCAATTCGCGAGCGACATAAAACCTGAATCGCGACTTATTGATGAGGCGATCAACTTACGAGTCGAAGCGATGTATCGCCTCAAGAAGTTCTCGCAGGCCGCTGAATTACTCGAGGAAGCAATTGAGCGAGTCCCGACGAATTGGCTCTGGAGACATCGAGTTTGGCAACTCTTGAATCGAATCGGCCGGCGGGAACAGGCATCTCTTCAAGCTGAAATGCTTTGCCGAGCAGGGCAGGCTACCGAACAGGAACTCAATTCCTTGATGCGTCGCACAGATGCTTACCCCACCGTACTGGCCGATAGCGAATCCACGAATCAATGGTTTGAACCAGGACTTGGGCGAGCACGCTGGCTGTTTACGCACGGAGAATATCGTTCCGCAATATCTGAGCTATCACAGAACAAGACAGACAAACCACTTTCACCAGCGGGAGAGGCACTCCGTGGACGACTGCTGGCGGAAACACAAGCCATGACAGAATTCCTGATTTGGCATTCTGAAATTGATCAGACCGAGCTTGCGGTATTGGGAGATTACTGGGCCGGCTTGGGGATCTATTTTTTTGATCAACGCAGCTTTGAAACGTCTGCTCGCTGCCTGCTCGAAGCCATTCGAAGGAACCCCACCGATCGACGCACCATGCAGAGACTCGCCAAAGTGTTTGACGCGTTGGGTCAAGCTGAACAAGCCGAGCAGTACCGTCGTCGTGGTGTCGCGATGGCCCAAACCGAAGCAACCTCAGACTCTCTCCAGAGGCTTTCCGTCCCTGATAATCGTCAGCGTCTCGCAATACGCCAGCAATTGATGCGTCAGACATTGGAATTAGAACGCCCGTTTGAATCACTAGCTTGGGCTAGCCTCGTGTTTCCAAGCTCTTCGATCGCGCAGCAACAATCCATTGCCCAGCAACGAAACACCCTGCTCGAATCTGCTGATGCAAGATCTATGTCGCGTCAAGCTGCATTGATAGGCGTCAATGTCGAACAGTTCAAACTCGGACCTGCTTATGAATCGTTGGTTCAGAGCGAAGCCGGTAACCAACGCAGTGATTCGCCACGAGAAATCACCCCTCTGGGAATTCCGTCGCTCAGCAATGTTGCCTCAAAGGCGGGTCTCGAATTCCAGTGGTATCAGGATCGGGAAATCAACCTCGCTTCGATCCCGATTCACGAGTCGATAGGGGGCGGAATCGCAGTCATCGACTACGACCAAGATGGCTGGCCGGACCTGTACTTCGCACAAGGTTCCGGAGAACCGCCAACGTCATCCTGCACGCGTTCCAATCTTCTGATGCGAAACCTCTCGAGTCGATTCGTCGATGCGACGACTTCAGCAGATTCAGAAGACTTCAATTACGGATCCGGCCTCGCCGCAGGTGATGTCAATCAAGATGGATGGATCGATCTCTATGTCGGTTCTCTGGGGCAGAATCGATTGCTGATCAACAATGGTGACGGAACGTTCCGAGACGCGACTGAAACACTCGGGAAATGCAGTGAACAATTTTCAACATCGCTTGGAATCGCCGACATTGACGGGGATGGGTTGCCCGAGTTGTTCGAGTCAGTCTACATCGAAATGGAAGGAGCGTTTGCCCTTCCTGAAATCGGAAATGACGGCAAGGAAGTCCAACCCTCACCGCTCGAGTTTTACGCAGAATCAGATCGTTGGTTTAGCAACCTCGGCAATGGAAGCTTCCGGGAAAACGTTATTTCAAGGGAAGACGTCAAGCCCGGCACATCGCTTGGACTGATCATCACCAACTTTGATCAAGAGCCAGGCAATGAAATTTTTGTCGGCAACGACGTCCGTCCAAATCACTTTCTTCGCCACCAGAAAACCGTGGTTCCGCCAACCGGCAATGGTGGTACCCCGGCAAAGCTACTCAACTCTGCTGACGCGTTGGGGGTGGCCAATGGCTTCAGTGGTGCTGCCAATGGCTGCATGGGAATCGCTGCTGGCGACTACAATCGAGACGGCCGCATCGACCTTCACATCACTAACTTCAACGGTGAGTCAGCCAATCTCTATCTTCAGAATGACGCGACCGGATTCACGGACTTCGCCACTCGTTACCAACTCGACACAGTTAGCAAACCGTATGTTGGATTTGGTACAAAAGCAATTGACTTTGACAGTGATGGCTGGTTGGATCTGATCGTCACCAATGGCCATATTTTTGATATGAGCCAGTATGGCGAGGGCTTCACGATGCCCCCTCAGTTATTGATGAATCGTGGAACCCGATTTGAACTCGGCAAAGTCGCGGATGAATCCGATTACTGGGCTGGTAAATACTTGGGCAGATCCATGGCAAAGCTGGACTATAACCGTGATGGAAAATGTGATGTGGTGATCAATCATCTCGATCAGCCGGCAGCCCTACTCGAGAACCAAACCGAGAACTCTGGGTTTCAACTGACCCTGGAACTCATTGGTACCACTTCTGAGCGAGATGCGATTGGCGCACAGGTTACGGTCGTGGGCTCTGACCTCAATACAAGTGCTTGGGTTACCGCCGGTGACGGTTATCTTTGCAGTGATGAGCCTGCTCTCGAATTTGGTCTTGGCCGAACCGAAGTGATCAAGCAACTGCTGATCAACTGGCCTTCAGGGCTAGAGCAAAAAATCCATGATGTGCCGGCAGGCCGTTACCTTCTGGTCGAAGGCCAAAGCCAGCTTCATCACCGATAATGCAACCTCGGTAGTCCGATAGCACGCGACCAATAGGTTTTACCTAGCTCGGCCGTTTCGCGTCCCGAAGAGAAAAACTAAAAGGGAAAGAACAGAAATCAGCTGCGTTGGATTCGTAGTTTTGTTAGATTCTTCCAATAACGAGCTCACGATCACGCTTGGCTCGAACTGTCACTTACATTCACAGTCATCCAAAACACGCGGATTTGTTCCATGAAAAAGATGCTTTTCGCAATCGTTTTAGTAGCTTGCCCATGCACATTGATGATGGGCTGTGGCGGCCCAACAGGCAACACCGTCGTCGAAGGCGATCTTGAGGCAGGACAAGAATCAATGTCCACCAATCAAATGGACGAGTACCAGAAAGCGATGGAATCTGGTGCAGGATCTTCAGCCGCCGACGCCCCAGGTAACTAATTCAATCATTGGCAACTGATCCAATCATTTTCGACTAGACATCAAAACGCCGACTGCAGAGCATGCAGTTGGCGTTTTTTAATCTGATCACGAACAATTGGGGATCGTATGGAGTTGTCCGATTTCTATCGAACCGAAGCTCGGTTCGAATACTGCTTCGCTGCCGACGGATCCCCATCGCCGTCATCTCTCGGCCTCAACTAGCAAGCGCCGGAGTGCACTCATGTTCACACTCGTACAAAGAATGGAGGTTCGGTTAACCACCGCGAGCAACCACGGTGCACCAATCAAGCGGAACTTGCCCCGCGTGAAACCGGTTTCATGTTAGCAGCTCAAAAAACGCGAACCGACCCCCTGCGAGAGGTATCCAAGGGTGCGAACACGGCCGCTTTTGGATGATTAATTGCACAATTTGCGTTGTTAATCTTTGTGAACCGCCTCATCCTGTGGTGTAATTTATCGATGTTCGGCGGGTTCCGAGCACGGTCCGTCTGCGTGATGAACGCCGACGTTTCATTTTTGGTTTTATTTTTGGAGGTCTTCATGTCATTACGACGACGAGCGTCCAGTGGTTTTACCCTTGTAGAACTTCTGGTCGTGATTGCCATCATCGGCATTCTCGTCGGCTTGCTTCTGCCAGCGGTGCAAGCTGCACGCGAAGCAGCTCGACGAATGAGTTGTAGCAATAACTTCAAGCAAATTGGCTTGGCGATGCACAACTATCACTCGGCCTACAAGCAACTACCACGCCAGAACGGTGGTACAGGTCTTGAAATTGGTCGTGGTGCTTGGTGGGAAGGTTCAACCACCACCAACATGGAAGAGCTTAGTGCCCTTGTCGGTCTAACGCCTTTCATCGAGCAACAAGCTCTCTGGGAAAAAATTTCTAACGGCGGTACTGAAACCGCAACTTGGAATGGCAGCAACGCACTTCCAGGTCTCGCTGGAACCTTGGGTGCATGGCAGCCAATGGGTCCAAACCCACGCCTCGACCGAGACGGTGGCACGTCACGCCGATTTGTGCCATGGGTTACCGAAATCCCGACCTATCGCTGCCCAAGCGATCCAGGTGTAGGACTTCCAGGTGGCGGACGCACGAACTACGCAGTGTGCTTGGGTGACTCTTGGACACAGGTATGGGATCACGGCCCGAAGGAAGCAAACCTTCAGCCAGCACCAAACAACTGGCGTCCAGAATGGTTTGCAGCGTCGGATCGTGGTGTCTTCTCGCGTAAGCGTGACACCAAGTTCCGTGACATCCTCGATGGCCTTGCAAACACCATTGCAGCGGGTGAAATCATCACCGACCTTGGCGACATGGACAAGCGAAGCGCACTCGCTGCAGTTGTTGCTAGCTGGGTTGTTGAAGCAAACCCAATGGAATGTGTTGAGCGAGGCTACGTCAGCACTGAAGAGCCGCAGTTCTGGTGCCAGAATGGTGACACCAACTGTACTCCTTCGAGCCGCCTCATGCAGGGCGAAGCAGGCCGTGGTATGAACTGGGCATGGGGAGCAATGACCATGACCGGCATGCACACCATTCGCCCGCCAAACTCGGAAATGTGTGAAGCTCACTGGTACGACAACGTGGGAACCTGCCCACCAAGTAGTCGTCACCAAGGTGGGGTCCACATCCTGATGGCCGATGGTGCCGTCCAGTTTATCACCGACTCGGTGGAAGCTGGCGATCAGAAAGCTCCGGTAATCGGTGCAAACCTCGGTGGCCCCCCACACCAGCAAGGTAAAAAGAGCCCCTACGGACTTTGGGGTGCTCTAGGTAGCCGTGCTTCACGTGAAGTCATCGAAGAACAACTCAATCAGTAATCATTTGCCAAGCTGATTTGAATCATCCAGCCTCGCTCGCCCATCGGTGAGCGAGGTTTTTTATTTACACTGTAGAGAGTTCTGAACGACGTAAAGTCGATACAATTTGAACGAGTCAGCGTGAAAAACGGAGTTGCGATTTCTTCAGCAAAACAACCGCTCGTTGCTCGCCGTAAGACAAATCGGTTAACCGATGAGGTAGCGATGCATTCGATCGCGTTTTCCCTGATCACGTTCCTCACGATCATCGCCCACACAATCACCGGCTCAAAATCGTTTATAGCATCCGATCGAGAAGCAAATTCTCGCTAACTCACTCTTCGGCCTACAAGCAAGACACGCGGAGAAAGAATTGAGACGACTCGCACTATCGATCGCGATTCTGTGGTGTGTCACCTCCGCCACCGTCAACTGGTGGCTTGAGCCTCGAATGACTTCAAACCACGCCATCGCTCAAGTTTCCTCAAGCGTTGTGCTCGCCGGCGAAAAGAATGGCGACTCCCAATCGATTCAGCCACCCGGCACATCGGAGAGTTCTTCGAATCGATCGCCACAAGCGTCCTATGTCGGTAGAGATGCCTGCCGCGAGTGCCACACCGAAAATCACACTTGGCACACTGATCACGGTCACCACAAGACATTTGCAACGACCGATGACCCGAACATCATTCGTCTTTTTGAAGGAAGGAGCTATGACTCTCGGGAGCCCTATGGCACGTTCACTTATCACGCGGACGACAAAGGACTCTTTGCGAGGATTCCTGAAAAGTTTGGCGACCGTCCATTTCGACTGCCGTACGCCCTCGGCTCGCCGGAAGGCGCCGTGACCTTACTCAGCCTTTTACCGGATGAAAAACAAAACACCTTCGCGATTGAACACCGTGTCTCTTGGTTTCATGATGGCGATGAACTTCGCCCAACCCCGCAGGAGGACGATAGGAATCCAAAAACGGCAGCGGATTTCTTTGGCCTACGTCACGACGGTAGGGTCATGGAAAAATGCGTTTACTGTCATACCACGCGAGGGACGATTGAAGGTGAAACCATCGTTGATCTAATCTCAGGTGTGAACTGTGAAAAATGCCACGGCCCAGGAAGCGAGCACGTTCGCTTGGCCCGAAGCAGTAAAACACCGCCTAAGTATTCGATTGGGCGAGATGACTGGGATACAGAATCCGAAATCCAACTCTGCGGTGATTGCCACCGCTTGCCGGTCACCGTTTCAAGAAGCCAACTGAGAGAATACCCCGACGAACTCACACGATTCCAACCTATCGGGCTACTACGGAGTCGCTGCTTTGTTGAGTCCGAAGGAGAGCTTCGCTGCACCACCTGCCATAACCCGCATCAAACGATCAAAACCGTTCCAGCTCGCGAGCACATTGAGAATTGCATTGGTTGCCATCAGGAAAGCAACCCCAGTCACACCCTCTGCCCAGTGAACACTTCTGATGGCTGCATCGACTGTCACATGCCTGCGAGGGAACTACCAGGATTAAGCGTCAGTTTTCACGATCACTGGATCCGCGTTCACTCCAGTGAATCACCATCTCCATAGCAGCTTGAAATTAAAGCTGTTGGTACTGGATTAACTGAAAGCAAATCTCAATTCAACACGACACATCCTCAAACGTCAAAGATGAAAGCGGATTCGTTGATGATGTTAACCAAATGTACACGAAGCAGTTCGATGCCGATCAACTCAACCTCATCATGGAGCATCGTTCTAGCTCTCGCTGCTCTACTTCTTATCTCAGGCTGCAATCCCGGCGACAACAACTCAGCACCTCTCAGCTCGTCACCAGAAACTGAACAGCAAGATTTATCAGTGAGTCACAGTGCGTCAACAAACGCATCGAAGTCTAATCATTCGCACGAAACATCTGCACAAGACAACGACCTAAATGCGCATGGAGACAATCGAAATCACCAGACACCCAAACTCACAAACGCGAATCTCGCACCTCGACAGACAACCTCCAATAACAAACAGAAGCTTGATGCGAGTGAAGTACCAACGATCGAAGAGATACAAGATTCAGTCATTGATTCACTTGACACTGGAGATTTGGACCGAGCTTGGGAGTCCATCCGATTAGCCTCACGGATCGATCGTGAAAACTTCGACACACGTTATCTGAGGGCAAGGGTTCTGGCAGAGAGGAATCGCTTTGCCGAAGCGGTTAAGCAACTTGATCAACTCGCTAGTGAGGATCCGAATATTCTTTTACCCGTTTTGGGACAAACCGCTGAATGGTTGACCTATGACGGAAGATGGAAGACAGCCGAGGATCGCTTCCGTCAATTGATCGACTTAGCTCCGGAAATCGGAATAGCCCATCGAAAACTCTCCGAGCTTTTAATCCGACAAGGAAAACGAATCGAAGCTTGCAATTACTTCGCACAACTGTGCAAAGTCGGGAACATCGAAGAAGTAGAATTACGTCAATTACTACGAATCGCCGCTGCTTTTCCCGGAACAGAGTCGGCTGACGAGCAAGCACCCATCGGACCGCTGGGACAAGCCCTCTTACAGTACGCTGAGGGCAACCTACAGGATGCGTTGATGATTATACAAAACCAGAAAGCAACATCTCCTGAATTGGATGCGTTAACAGGGCGAATCCTTGCGATCACGGGCGATGAAGAACAGTTAGCAAACTGGATCAGACGGAGCACACAACAAGACAGTTCCCTTTCGAGCTTTTGGTTTGCAAAAGGCGTTCATGCACAGAACAACGAAGATCATGTTAGGGCCATCGACTGTTTGTGCCGTTCCATTTTAATTGATCCAACTGACGCTGATGCCTATCAACGACTTAGTGAATCACTCATGGCGGATCAGCAAATCGAATCCTCTAAGCTCGCAGCAACAAGAGCGACTCAACTTACCGAGACGCATGCCATAGGTCAGCAGTTCACAGCCAATCAAGCGCGGGAACCGGCGCAGATTACAAAACTGTGTGAGCTACTGCGGCAGCTACATCGGCCTTACGAATCGTTGGCGTGGCAAGCGATCGGACTTGTCTACAATCAACAAGCGTTAGGCCTGTCTAACCAAGAACTAGCAAGCCAACTTGGAGCGATTAATCAACAACGAGCGGAACTGATCAGGACGGGTGAAAAATGGCCTAAAGAAAGCTTTATTCTCTGCGGAGCTAAAACTTCACCTCGTAAATAAATTCATGCACATTTCTTTACTTGGCTAAGTACGGCATCGCGAAGTGTTGGGACACAAGATGCACTGTAAGCACTTCTGTAAATGACTGGCAGCTCATGACATCTCAAATGAATCGCCGACAATACTTCCAAGATGCAATCGGCAACTTGGCGGCCACAGGCTTGGCACTCAGTCACTCATTGCGTTTAAACGCCGAAGATGGACCGAACACCTCTCCGTTTCGCGTTGGCGTCATCGGCCATACCGGACGCGGCGACTTTGGACATGGTCTCGACAAAATGTGGCAGAGAGTTCGTTCTACCGAAACGATCGCAATCTCGGACTCCGCTGGCATTGAGAAGGCGAAACGTCGACTTCCCGATGTGGAAGCTTTTGCTGATTACCGAGAAATGCTCAAGAAACCCAAACCCGAGATTGTCGCGGTCGCCCCTCGCCATATCGATCAACATCATGAAATGTGCATGGCTTCCATCGCACATGGAGTTAAAGGGATCTACGTCGAGAAACCTTTTTGCCAAACGCCACAACAGGCAGATGAAATCGTCTCCGCTTGTGAGTCGACCGGTGTCCGCTTAGCGATTGCACACCGCAATCGATACCATCCGGTCCTTCCGATCATCAAGCAACTGATTGATGACGGTGAAATTGGGAAACCACTAGAGATCCGAGCAAGAGGAAAGGAGGATCATCGAGGGGGCTGCCTTGATCTATGGGTCTTGGGAAGCCATGTCCTGAACCTAGCGTGTTATTTCGCCGGATCCCCCAGGTCCTGCCAAAGCAGGTTAATGCAAGACAATCGCCCTTGTACCGAGCAAGACATTCACTCAGGAGCTGAAGGGGTCGGTCCGATCGCCGGCGATGAATTACATGCCCGATTAGAGATGTCTTCTGGAATTCCACTGTTTTTTGATTCAATCAAAGATCATGGATCGAGAACCGCGGGATTTGGCATCCAAATCATTGGAAATGAGGGTGTAATCGACTTCCGCATGGATCGAGAACCGCTCACGCATCTACGGCGAGGCAATCCCTTTCAGCCCAGCACGGAGAACTCACCGTGGATCCCAATTAGTACGGCCGGAGTAGGACAACCCGAACCGATCCAAGAGCTGGGTAGTTACCTCAGCAGCCATCAAGCGGCAGGTGATGACCTGGCACTCGCGATTGCAAATCAGACGAAGCCAATCTGCAGCGCCGAGGAAGGACGAACGACCGTCGAAATAATTTGCGCGATCTTTGAATCACACAAAAACAACGGTGAGGCGGTTTCATTTCCGCTTAAAAATCGCCAGCATCCACTCAAATGAATGTTGCCTCTTTGATGAAGCCACCTAATCGAAAGCTGTCTGATGAAGATGCTATTCATTCGTTAGCAGGACTGCCAACCGCCTCAACTGCTCGTTTCTGAAAAGCAGCAAAACACAAATCTGCGATTTCGCGATGCCCTTGATCTGCTAAATGAATCCGATCGCCGCGAAATCTCTCAGGGAGTCGTTCCCATTGATCTGGAGACGACCAGTGCTCCGCCACATCAACCAATGTTGCCGTCTCGTAGCTGGAACAGATCTCTCTGACAACTTCGTGATACTGACTGTGAGTTGCAGGAATTGCGGCGACTTCGTCAGGACTCATGCGATAAATCTGACCAAAGAATGAGAACGCCCACTCAGGTAGTTGTTTTGGGAGAAAAGCGGACGGCGCGGTAATGCACAAGACAGGACAGTTTTTACTCTCGCACTGATCCACAATCGCCTTGAGGTTATCACGATAATCTGCCAAAGGAACACGTACTGGCGATTGCGAAGCTGGCACAGGCGCAGTCAATTTGGTTCTGACGGAATAAAGCAACCAGACCAATCTCGACATTCCCAACCAACTCTTCGCCTGTGCGCTAACCAGCTGTCGGTTGATGAGATCTCGATCCGTGAGCCCGTTGAGTGACTTCCAGTGATCGTTCCATCCAAAGTAAACCAAAACCAAATCAACGTCCCAATCCCATAGTTCGTTGAGCCTTCGTTTACCTTGCTCGCTGGTGTAACCGGGACAACTCGCATTGACCACTTCGACCGACGTACCCAGGCTTGCCTCGAGTTGGCCAGCAAATTGATTGGGATAGAGATCTTGACCAAGAAAGCTACACGAATCGCCGATCACACCGACACGAAAAACGCCCTCTGCTTTTGCCTTTGCCCGAGGTGCTTGATGCCTCAGCCCATCGATCCCCGTGAAAGGTGTATTGGCGATCGGCTTCCAAAAAAGATTTGCATCAGACTCGAAAATTGGGAAGTCGGTAAAGGGCTCTCCCTCTCGCTCGATCCCATCTGAATCGTACAGTGGAATACCCGAGTCGTACCCGAATCGCAGCACTCCAACTTCGGGCGGCTCGCCGAGTCGAGCGACTCGCAACAACAACTCAAGACCCAAAAAAAGAGCGAGCACGATTGAGATGGAAAAAAGCAGCTTGCGTTGCCAGGTCAACGTAACACTTCTCTCGTGGGATATTTCAACTTCGTGATTCGGCTTACGTTTCTTACGAGACATCATTTTCCATCAGGCGGTCGGCGAAAAGTGACGCGGTTGGTCTTTATGTCATATCAGACCCGATCCGGTCTCGAATTGACACTAGGTCTCCGCAAGGCTAGTTTGATTCCGATCAAAAACCCTCTGTAATTCAGGCCGTCATGTCCGAAGAATCTCCAGCCGTAGCATCGCGATCACCGCTGATCGCCCCGGCAGTGGTTCTCGTTCTCTTGATAATTGCTGGTTGGCTCCTGAACGAACGTGGTAAAACCGTTTCGATCACTGCGAATGATTGGCCTTGGTGGCGGGGCCTTCAGCACCAAAATATCGCAACCGGTGAAGCTCCGATCGAGTGGTCAACCGAAAAGAATATTCGGTGGCGGGCAAAGGTATCAGGACGGGGGCACGGAACCCCGATTGTCATCGGCTCCAAGGTGATCGTCGCTTCGGCGGATGACCTCACCCAAACATTATCGCTCCACGCCTACGATCGGTCCAACGGAACATCAATCTGGAGTGTTGATTTGACATCGGGTGCAGCAATGCACAAAAGCATAAAAAACACCTACGCTTCGTCTTCTCCCGCATCCGACGGAAAAGCGGTCTATTACCCTTGGATCGCTGACGAACAGCTCTGGCTGGCTTCCGTTTCCATCGAGGGTGATGTGAATTGGACAAAATCGATCGCACCCTTCTTTTCAGAACATGGTTATGCCTCGTCACCATGCATCCACCAATCACTTGTGATTGTCCCAAGTGATAATCTGGGTGCCAGCTACTTGACCGGTGTTGACCGCAGCAGCGGAGAGATCGTTTGGCAAGTTCCAAGAAAAACAGGCGGCAGTTACACGAGTCCGGTGATTCACCAATTCGGCAATCAACCTCAACTGATCATGAGTGGCCAGGGGCAGGTGGTTAGTTATAACCCCACCACCGGCGACACGCTCTGGACTTGCGATGGTCCGGGGCTAAGCACCATTGGGACCGCAAGTTTCGACGATGAGTTGGTCTTTGTCACATGCGGTGCACCACCCATGATTGCCGGAGTCATGGCGATCGATGCGTTGACGGGAGAAATCGCTTGGCAAGCCGATGCAATGGCAAATGTCCCTTCGAGCCTCGTCGTCGACAACCAGCTATTGGTCACCGAAGATCGAGGCACTCTGGTCTGCTTCGATACTAAGACAGGTGAAAAGAAATGGAGAGAGCGTATGGGGGGCAACCTCAGTGCTTCGCCCACCGCGGCCGGAAATACGATTTATCTTCCTGATGAATCAGGAACGGTTTCTGTTTTCCGTCTTGGAGAGACCCTAGAGTTGATTGCTGAAAATGATCTCGGTGATGGTGGATTTGCTTCGCCGGTTATTACCGGCGGACAACTTTTTCTGCGCACCGAAGGAGCGGTATTCTGCATCGAACAGCAGTGACGCCGCGGCTTCCTTGATATTCCCACACACCTTCAACACTGATTTCAAGATGAGGTAGCTCGGTGCCTTCCCAGAATCCACGAAATCATCAATCACGAAATCACCGAAAGCAAAGAGACTCTCGTCGCAGCGATGGGGACCACCGTTCATCTCACGACCGGCAGATTGATACTGTCAATGCGCTAAATCAGAACCCTGCAACCCATTCCGAATCGAGATTCACACATCTTGCCTGGTTGGCTGTTGGTTTGGTAGCGATTGCTGGAGGCTGGTTTCTCTTCGGACCTTCAACTGCTTCAACGACCGCGACCGCACCCCCCAAAGCAGTCGGCCCAGATCCTCGAGTCATGCCCCGCACCGGCTACGCGGGACCGGCCGCATTTTCATCAGCAAGATCGACAATCGCGATTTCACCTGATGGATTGCTCACTGCGTGGGCCTTCGACTCCCC
>JAKMEW010000110.1 GCA_022425745.1 Rubripirellula sp. | reverse complement strand
GAGCCCAAGTGATGACCCAGCTGTCGACGAGTCTGCTGAAATGATGAAGGAGATTGATCCGACCGAAGAATTAATGAATCGTGAGCTGGATGACATCACCGAAGAGAAAGAGGGTGAGTTGAAGGATCGTCAACTCGACGAGATTGAGATTCGCGTCAAGCGACGAACCAGCGAGACTTAAAAAGGCCCTCAACCATCGGAGTGTGTCACTTGTTCGGCAGACTTGGTAGCTCGTAAACGGCGTAAGTCTGATTGGTTTGATTGCCGGTTGGGTAAACGCGGCTCAACGGCAGCTGCTCACCAACAATCCTCCGGTCAACAATCATCCAACGGACACCATATTCTTCGCGGTATCGGCGAAGCAGTGGATACTGGATCGTCACTCTCGTGTTCCCGAGCCGCTGCGGGTAGATCGATGTGAAGCGGTCGTACCATTGAATCAGCGAGGATGCATCTTGTGGGACGTCCTTCCAGTTAGCGACTTCGGCTCGCTGAGCGTACCACTTGAAGGTTTGCTGGTGTCGCGGTGTAAGAAAGACTTCCGAGGGGGCGGATGACCTTCGTGCCCAGTCACACACCGCGAGCCAGTCACTAAAAGATCGTTGTTGTTCAGGCGGCGAAGCGTCTATATCAAAGCCAAGGATTTGGTGGCTGGCGGAAGGCGGGATTTGAAGTCTCGCTCTCTTTAACGCATCGTCTGATAGGGATACCGTGGCGAGTATCGTGAGAGTCCAAGCAAAGATTGAGACTCGCTTTCGGCTCGAGAAATACAGGCTGCCGATTAATACTGCAAACAGAAGCGGCAACATGGCGTCAGCTAGCCGGAACCAGTAGTAACGTAGAAGTTGGGCGGTTAGGTTCGGGAACCACTGGATGGCAAGTCCAATGGCAAATCCGATTCCGCTCAAACCTAAGGCGGTCGCGCAGAAAGCGGTAAGAGACTTCATTTTCGACTTCACGCCGAGACGGCCCGCGATGATGATGATGGTAGCAATGAGCGTCCCGTGCCGCATGTACCAGTGAAGCTGAAAGCTGGTGGGAACTAGGTGGTGCGGGAGACGGTAGTAGGCGTAGATTCTTGCGGCCTTCAGGCTGTCTTCGGGGCTAGCGCCGGATTGCAGTGCCAGGGCAGGAACGAGACCAAACAGAGCAATGGCTCCACCGAGCACGAGAGGCCATCCAAGGAGAGGGACGGATTTGGGTTGGCGGCGTTCGCAGGTGAACCATGCCACCGTTGCCGCCACAACACTCCAGCCACCCGTGAGGACGTGGAAAGCTGAGGCGCACCCCAAAAGTATCCACGTCCGACTCCACCGTCGGCGGACCATCTCCGCAACACCCCAAAGAACAAATCCGAATGCGGGGACCTTTGCTTCGATTCCGCCGATCACCCATTCCCCCGCCAAGTTTCCATATTCAATTGCTGCCATCCAAAGTATTGCGACGGGGATGCATAGGAAAGCCTTTCGAAACAAGTTCCAAGTGAGTTCGCTGAGGCCGTGTGCGATCAGCAGCCAACCGAGGAGTCGACCGATCCAAGCCGTTGTTTCCAGAGAGAACCATTGCGTCATCCAACCGAAGGTCAGGTAGAAGGTTGTGTGAGCTTTGGCGGAGGAGACGAAGAGGTCGCTTGCACACCAATCAGGCTGCCAGAAACTTTTGGCTTTAATCAGATAGTGGGACTCGTTGACCATCGGTGCGGGGTCGCCAGCAAGGGCAAAAAATGTACCCAGCAAACCGATGAGTTCAAAGAAGCGAATCCAGGCTCCTCTACCGATGTCCGGATCACGAGAAATCTGATCGGGCGATGGAGGTGTTTGGTCTTTTGACACGTGTTCTACGTTTTCGGCGAGTTCCGGTTGGGGCATGCTGTGGTCGTTGTCGTGATTTGTAAAACCGCGTTTCAATTTAATATTTGATGAGCGATTTCCTTACCTCGATTTAGTGGAGGCAATGGAGAGCGAATTCGATGGCTGAAATCATACTCTGATGGTTAGCCGTTCCCTGCCAAGCAAGATCCAAGGCAGTTCCGTGATCCACACTGGTTCGAATGATGGGTAACCCGAGCGTGACGTTGACGGCATCATCAAAGGATAACGCCTTGAGCGGAATCAATCCTTGGTCGTGATACATGCAGACGTAGGCATCTGTCTTGCGACGCATGGCGGGAGTAAAAGCAGTATCAGGTGGAACCGGGTCACTCACCTCAATCCCACTCAAACGTGCTTTTTCAACTGCGGGCTGGATAACGGTTTGTTCCTCACCGTAGCTAAACTGCTGGTTTTCTCCCGCGTGCGGGTTGAGCGCGCAGACCGTGATCCGAGCGGCTCGTCCAAGTTTTTGAGTGAGGGTTTGGTGTGCGAGGCGAATGGCTCGTTCTATCGACTGTTGTGTCAGGGCTTTGGGGACGTCAGCGAGCGGAATGTGGATCGTCGCCAAGCAGCAAGAAATCTCTGAGCTTGTCAGCATCATGCAGTAGTCGGAGGTGTCGGTTTCCGCGGCAAGCAGTTCAGTATGACCCGGATAGTCGATGCCGGCGGCGCGCCATGCCTCTTTCTGAATTGGTCCCGTGACCAACGCGTCGACCCTTCCGGCGATCGCATCTTGGATTGCGGTTTTGACTGCTTCAAACGAAGCAAGCCCCGTCTCGGCGTTTGGTCGCCCCGGTTTTAAGTTTTCCGAATCGATCTTGCCTATGTCTCGAATCACTGCGTGATGTTTCAGTCCCAGATGCCGGCCGACGGCCTGAATTGCATTTTCTGGGCCGTAGAGAATGAGTTCCACATCCGGGCGGTTCACGTACCTTTCAGAGACTCGCAAGGAGATTTCTGGACCGATCCCCGCCACATCACCGACGGTGATTGCGATGGTTCGTTTTTCGGAGGGTGCGTGACGATTCATCTTTCCGTTTTTGCTTTCTGGCGTCATGATGCCAAGGGTCGGATAACCTGGGGGCGAATAAACTTTACTCTGAAACCATTCCCGAGGGCTAGTTGAGTCACCGGTCGGGTGTGTGATCGGTGTGAACAGCGTCGGGGCGGCGTTGTCAGGTCAGCATGGAGCAACGAATGAGTCAGTTAGCGATTCTTGGAACACGTTCATCGGGTATCCGCTTGGCGTTTTTATTAACGGTGCTAGGTGCGGGAATCGGTGTCCCATCCCAGTCAGAAGCCCAGTCAAAAACCCAGTCAAAAGCCCAGTCAGCCAGTCAGTCCGCGAATCCATTGGCCGGATCGCCAACGCAGTCATCCGGACAGGTCGTGGTGGTATGCGGTGAGTCGTTTCGCGAGGCTGTCTCAAGTTGGATTGACTTCAGGCTTCATCAGGGAATGTTGGTCGAGGTCATCTCTCCCAAGGCGGACGCGGCGAGCACGAAGGAAGCGGTGCGAGACGCCTTCACGCGACTTTCGAGTGCGGGGGCAGACGCGGGCTTCGAGAAGACTCTGTCTCCGACTCCGGCGGGAAGAGTTGTCGATCCGGCGGGAAGAGTTCTCGGACTGTCCCCCAAACGCTATTTGCTTCTGGTTGGTGATACACCGGTGATCGGAACTCGATGTGACGTAAAGAATCAGGTTCCGACCTTTTATGTCCCTTCAAAGGTGACTGAGAAGTGGGGTTCAACGCCAACGCTTCCCACCGACTTTCCCTATGCGGACCTGGACGGCGGTGGGGGGCCTGAGATAGCGGTGGGGCGTTTACCGGTGGACAATGCTTCCCAGTTCACGCGATGGTTAGAGCGTTTGAAGCAGCGTGAGGGAAGCTCGGATTTCGGACCCTGGCGTACCGAAGTCCAGTTAGTAGGAGGAGTGGGAGGATTTGGTTTTGTGGCGGATCGAGCCATCGAAGCGGTCGCCAGAACGGTGGTGACCGGAGTCCTTCCAAGTGCTGTTCGCACACATGTGCTTTACGGTAGCCCGGGGCATCGATTCTATCCCTCGACTGATACTTTTACTCAGGCCGTGGTATCCCAGTTTTCTCAAGGTTGCCGATTTTGGGTTTACGCAGGGCATGGCCAAGTCACGGCACTTGATCGTGTTCCACCTGGGCGAGATGGGATTCCGGTGCTTGATCGAGCGAGCGTGCAACGGTTGAAGTGCGAGGCGGGGCAGTCGCCCGTTGCATTACTGCTTGCCTGTTATACTGCCGCCACCGATGCAGCCGAAGATTCATTGGCCGAGTCGCTCCTTTTGGCACCGGGGGGACCAGTGGCGGTGATTGGCGGGAGTCGTGTCACGATGCCTTACGGGAACGCAGCGTTGGCGGTCGAATTGATCCACGCCATTTATGGTGAGGAGCATCACTCCTTGGGGGATCAGTGGCTTTCCACTCAGAGGTCACTACTGCAGAGTGCTCGATTCGCAGGCAATGATAGTGCACAGGGAAGCGATGCACAGGGTAGCGATGCACAGGGAAGCGATGCACAGGGAAGCAATACAGCCAACGATGATGTAAGCCGTGATGGTACAAGCCTCGGCGATGAAGCCAAGGCTGCTGCAACCAATGGTGAGCGTCCCGTCGAGGATCGTGTTCTGGATCAGTCGGCTCGGGTCATGATTGACGGCCTTGCTTCGCTTTTGAGCCCACCTGGCTTTTCGCTACTCGAAGAGCGAATCGAGCACGTCCAGCTCTATGGACTGCTTGGTGATCCAACGCAGCGGATGATTCAGCCAGAGGCATTGATGATTTCGGTTCCGGCGGGGATCGATGCGGGGGGATCGGTCAATCCGATCGTGAAAAGCCCCATCACAGGCACGCTGATGCTGAGGATTGATCGTCCACTTGGTGCTTCCTTCAAGGGTGACCCGAATGAGACCTTGATTGGAGCCTTCGAGACGC
>JAKMEW010000105.1 GCA_022425745.1 Rubripirellula sp. | reverse complement strand
ACCATGTCTGAGGACAAGCGTGCCTTCTATGAGTATTTCTCGTGCTTGATGGAGCCATGGGATGGCCCTGCGTCGGTTGCCTTTACTGACGGTCATTACATCGGTGCGACTTTGGACCGCAACGGCCTTCGCCCAAGTCGTTATTACATCACTCATGACGACCGAGTGATCATGGCGAGTGAAGTGGGGGTCTTGCCTGTGGATCCAGCAATCGTGAAAGAGAAAGGTCGATTGCAGCCTGGCAAAATGTTCTTGGTTGACTTTGAGAAGGGGCGTTTGATTCCTGACGAGGAATTGAAAGACGACTTTGCACGCAAGATGCCGTACGGCGATTGGTTACGCGAGCAAAGGATTCGGCTGTCAGACCTCAAGCCAGCAGAGGATTCGCACGGTTTCAATAGTGAGACCCTCTTAGCCCGCATGCAGGCTTTTGGTTTCACCAGTGAAACGATGAATTTCATGCTGCGTCCATTGGTCGAGCAACTTCGAGATCCTGTTGGCTCGATGGGCAATGACTCCGCAATCGCTTGTCTGAGTGACAAGCCGCGGATGATCTACGACTACTTCAAGCAATTGTTTGCTCAAGTCACCAACCCTGCGATTGATTCCATACGCGAAGAAGTGATTATGTCACTCGAGTGTTACATTGGCCCGGAAGCCAACTTGCTCGATGCAGCGTCTGAGCATTGCCATCGATTGCTCATTGAGCATCCGATCCTCACCAATGAAGAAATGGCATCGTTGAAGAAGATTGATCATCAGGGCTGGACCAGTCGCGTGATTGACATCACCTATGATCGCCGTGACGGTAAAGCTGGATTGAGAGCAACGTTGGATCGGATTTCCGCGGAAGCGGAGGCTGCTGCGGATGAAGGTATTCAGTTGGTGATCCTGTCGGATCGCGGAATCGGTCAGGACCGCATTCCGGTTAGTGCTCTCCTCGCAGTTGGTGCGGTGCATCATCACCTCGTTAAGCAGGCCAAGCGAACGCGGATCGGTCTGTTGGTTGAGACAGGTGAAGCGAGGGAAGTACATCATCACTGTCTTCTGATTGGCTACGGCGCTGATGGTATCAATCCCTACCTTGCATTTGAGTCGCTCTGGCAGGCGAGCCGAGATGGCTTGATGGAAGACGGGATGGACGATGAAAAAATCGTCGCGGCCTACCGCAAGGGTGTTGCCAAAGGCATGTTAAAAGTGATGGCCAAAATGGGCATCAGTACCTTGCAAAGCTACAAGGGTGCTCAGATCTTCGAGGCACTCGGGTTGCGTGACGAAATCATTGATACGTGTTTCGTTGGTACAGCGAGTCGCATTCAAGGGGTATCATTTGATATCGTTGCTGAGGAGGCTTTGCGTCGACATCGACTGGGTTATCCTGAAAATCAGGACAAGCGTCTGCCGCAGTTGCCCAACATGGGCGAGTACCACTGGAGAGCAGAAGGTGAAAAGCATGCATGGTCGCCACAATCTATCTCCAACTTGCAGCTTGCAGCTCGCGGGAATGATGAAGCTGCTTACTGGCGTTTCTCAGATACCATTAATCAGGAAAGTCGTAATCGCTGTGCGTTGAGAGGTTTGTTGGAGTTTGACGAGGACAAAGCAACTCCAGTTTCTATCGATGAGGTCGAGCCTGCCAAGGAAATTGTCAAGCGATTCTGCACCGGAGCGATGAGTTTCGGAAGCATTAGTGCTGAGTCTCATGAGACGCTCGCGATTGCGATGAACCGTCTCGGCGGTAAGAGCAATACCGGTGAGGGAGGTGAGGATCCTGTTCGTTTCCAAACTCTCGAGAATGGAGATTCGAAACGGTCAGCGATCAAGCAGGTTGCTTCGGGGCGGTTTGGGGTCACGATTGAGTATTTGACCAATGCTGATGAGATTCAGATCAAGGTGTCTCAGGGTGCAAAGCCTGGTGAGGGCGGTGAATTGCCCGGCAAGAAGGTCGATAACAACATCGCTCGGATTCGTTATAGTACGCCCGGTGTTGGGCTGATCAGCCCACCTCCTCACCACGACATCTACTCGATTGAGGATTTGGCGCAGCTGATTCATGATTTGAAGAACGCGAATCGTGCGGCCCGAATCAGCGTCAAATTGGTCAGTGAGGTAGGAGTCGGTGTGATCGCGTCAGGTGTGGCGAAGGCCCATGCGGATCATATCTTGATCTCAGGCGATACCGGTGGAACAGGCGCTTCTCCGTTAACCAGCATCAAGCACGCTGGTCTTCCATGGGAATTAGGCATCGCCGAGACCCACCAGGTTTTGGTTCTCAATGATCTTCGTAGTCGTGTGGTTCTTCAGACCGATGGTGGTTTGAAGACCGGACGTGATGTCGTGATTGCAGCTTTGTTGGGAGCTGAAGAATTTGGGTTCTCCACTGCTCCGCTGATCACCATGGGCTGCATCATGATGCGAAAGTGCCACCTGAATACTTGTCCGGTTGGAATTGCAACGCAAGATCCTGAGTTGAGAAAGAAATTCAGCGGCAAGCCCGAGCATGTTGTGAACTACCTGTTCATGGTTGCCGAGGAAGCACGTCGCCTGATGGCAAAGTTGGGCTTCAAGAGCATTGATGAAATGGTGGGACGCTGTGATGTCCTGAAGACGGATAAAGCCATTCAGCATTGGAAGTCAGACGGATTGGATTTGACTTCTGTCTTGATGCCGGCCAATAAGCCGCATGAAAATGTCGGCGTGATTTGTTCTCAGACGCAGGATCATGGTCTCGATAAATCGCTCGATATTACCACGCTCCTTGACCAGGCTCAGCCAGCCTTGGAGTCAGGAACACCGGTCGTGATCGATTCGCCGATTATCAATATCAATAGAACCGTGGGAACGATTCTCAGTAACGAGGTTGCCAAACGCTACGGACAAGCTGGACTTCCTGAGGATACCATTCAGATCAATCTGAACGGCTCCGCTGGACAAAGTCTTGGGGCGTTTCTGTCACACGGAATCACCATCCGATTGGAAGGTGATGCGAATGACTACGTGGGTAAAGGTCTCAGCGGCGGTCGTGTTGTGATCCATCCACCTAAGCAAAGCTCTTTCGTCGCCGAGCAGAACATTCTGATCGGAAACGTTTGCCTCTATGGCGCGACTGGCGGAGAAGCTTACTTCCGCGGTCGTGCTGCCGAACGCTTCTGCGTCCGTAACAGTGGTGCAAAGACTGTTGTAGAGGGAGTGGGTGATCATGGTTGTGAGTACATGACAGGAGGCCGAGTGGTTGTGCTGGGGTCAACTGGAAGAAACTTTGCCGCTGGAATGTCTGGTGGTATCGCCTACGTTTGGGATCGAGCAGGTGACTTCAATCTCAACTGTAATCTCGCACTGGTCGAGCTTGAATCCATTGATACGATCGAAGAAGAAAATGAAGTTCGAGAGCTGATTGAAAAGCATCAGCAACTGACCGGTAGTGAGGTTGCCTCCGCAGCCCTCGGCGACTGGGATACCTTCAAATCACAGTGCGTCAAAGTGATGCCAACAGATTACAAACGCGTTCTGATGGAGCTTGCTGCATCAGCTCAATCAGCTGGTCAGGCTTGAGTAAGCCGCCCGCGATGAGATGAACGGATGAGGATCCGTGATACACGCGTCCTCCGATTGAACCAAACATCCTTACAAGAACAGAACAAGAGTCATGGGAAAGCCAACTGGATTTAAAGAGTTTGAACGAAAGAAAGTTGAGTGGCGTTTGCCGGTGGTTCGTATCAACGATTACGACGAAATCTATACCGAACCGAAAGAAGCTCATTTGCGCGAGCAAGGCGCTCGGTGTATGGACTGCGGTGTTCCATTCTGTCAGTCCGTCTCGGGATGCCCCATCGATAATTTGATTCCTGAGTGGAATGATCTTGTCTATAACAATCGCTGGAAGGAAGCGATCGAGAGGCTGCATAAGACCAACAACTTTCCGGAGTTTACTGGACGTACATGCCCGGCGCCGTGCGAAGGCTCCTGTGTTCTTGGTATCACCAACCCGCCCGTGACGATTAAGAATATTGAGAACGCGATTGTTGATCGTGCGTGGCAAGAGGGTTGGATTCAGCCTAAGTTGCCTTCAGCACGTACAGGCAAGAAAGTGGCGATTGTCGGAAGTGGACCTTCAGGACTCGCAGCTGCGGATCAACTTAATCAGGCGGGGCATTCCGTCACCGTCTATGAGCGAGCTGATCGAATCGGTGGACTGCTTCAGTATGGGATTCCCAATATGAAGCTTTCAAAGGAAGCGGTTCAGCGTCGTGTTGATAAGATGACCGCTGAGGGAGTTGAGTTCATCACCAACGCGAACGTCGGCGAAAACGTCGACCCCAAGCAGCTCAAGGAAGATCACGATGCGATTTTATTGGCATGTGGTGCGACAAAGCCACGAGATCTTCCGATCGCTAATCGAGAAGCGGATGGTGTCCACTTTGCAATGGAGTTCCTGACCGCAAATACAAAGCAGATGGTGCATGGAGACACCAGCAGTGACCAGTTCATCAGTGCAGAAGGCAAAGATGTCATTGTGATTGGCGGCGGTGACACGGGAACCGACTGCATCGCGACCAGTCTGCGTCATGGATGCCGAAGTTTGGTCAATTTTGAGCTTCTTCCCAAACCACCCCAAGAAAGAGCTTCCGATAACCCTTGGCCAGAATGGCCTCGGATTTTTCGAGTTGACTACGGACATGAAGAAAGCTCTGCGAAGTATGGACGCGACCCGCGTGAGTTCCAGGTTCTAAGCAAGGAATTCCTTGTTGATGAATCCGGCCGTGTTCGGGGTATCAAAACGGTAACGGTTGAGTGGACAAGAAAAGACGATGGCGGCTGGGCAATGTCTGAGGTTGCCGGGTCGGAGAAAGAATGGCCAGCTCAGCTCATCCTACTGTCGATGGGATTCTTGGGGCCTGAGCATTATTTGGCAGAATCCCTCGGTATCGAGGTCGACGACAGAAGTAACTTCAAGGCTGAGCATGGTCCTTTTGCGACTAATCTTGAAGGTGTTTTCGCGGCAGGCGATTGCCGTCGAGGCCAAAGCCTCGTTGTTTGGGCCATCAATGAAGGACGGGGTGCAGCGAGGGCCATTGATACTTACCTCGAAGGCACCAGCGACCTCCCCGCTCCGGGTATTACGCAAGGCTCCAGTTTGGAAGTCGTTTCAGTCTGATGGTTATTGAAAGATTGCTTCTCAAAAAAGCCATGTGCTACCGGGTACATGGCTTTTTTTACGGCTTGCGCTGCCATGTGGGATTGCCTCTATCTTGCCTCCCTTTCCTGTCTTCTCGGCCATTTGAGGGTGCTGGCCTGTTCCGCGGGAAATCGGTTTCCGCACTCTGCGGCTTTTTCTTAACCTGACATTGACGCAGATGACGGTCGCTTTCTAACGTCCCCACAAGAAGTGCTCGGATAGCGTTCCTATCAGATCGTTCAATGCGTACCAGCCGAATGCAGCATGGCACGGGATGGCTATTGGGATGCACCGCACAAATGGAGTTCCTTTGAAGGTTGGCAGGATGCAAAAACAGACCGTTGGATCGAATCTTATCTTCGCTTTCACTCTGGCCGCTCTTTGCGCAACGACTGGATGTCGTAGCATGCCTGGCTACAGCCTTTTTAGCTGGGGTCGGACACCTTCTCCTGAATCAATGGCGAGTGCAGGGCCGGCGGTGACCTACCCAACACCACCAAATGCAAACACCACACCTGAGAGTATTGCCTCAGTTGCCGGTGGGACGGCGATACCGGAGCTTAAGGTGGATGAGGGTGAATACACCACACAGCATTTTGCTCATTCAAATGAGGTGCCAGAGTATGGTGAGCAGGGGAATAATCTTGCGGCAGCTCGAGCCAATGGGTATGTCGCGTCCACTTCGGAACCAGTGACGAATCGTCTCTTGCCGTCAGCGGATACCGAGATTTCTACAACTTTTGGTGATCGAGCAATCATGCCCAAGTCAGACACTGTGGCAACGGTGGTCAGCGACGCTGCCATGTCTGCTGTACCGACTGGGCAATCCAACGAGACAGCATCATTTCCGGTGGGAGGAATGAATATGGCCTCGGTAAGCGATCACGGATTTGCACCACCGGTAGCGTCAGGAGCTCCCTCGCCCACAGCTCCAGGAGCGGTGAGCGCTGGCTTCATGCTACCCACCGATTCACCATCGTTCGCGAATTTAGAACCTACATCGAGTGAAATGCAATTGCCAACCACTGGTCAGGTCGCACCGGCCACTCAGCCCGTCTACTCGACTGCTAATCGGTCAGATGCTGGCGATGCGATGACTTCCGGCAGTGTTTTGCCATCTGCAGAGTCGGTTCAGAGCGAAGCGGCTACTGGCTACACGCCGGGGAGTACAGCGAACGCACTGTCTTATCCAACCGGCGAGTCATCTCCAACAGCGAACGGGTCATACTTTCGCTAAGCGAATGCATTTTGCACCGCTTGGGATGCGCACCGCGTACTGATGTACGGGCTGTTTTCATTGATGACAGATGATTTAGGACCAGCAGATCTTGTGAGAGTCAAAGATCGGTCCCTCGACGCAAGTTCGCTTGTAGTCCCATTCTTCAGGACCATCCTGCTTGACTTGTGCGACACAGGAAAAGCAGATTCCAATCCCGCACGCCATTGGGGTTTCCATCGATACCTGACAGTCGATCTTGGCTGATTCGCAGATCTCCGAAACTTTTTCCATCATGATCTCAGGTCCGCACGTTACTACTCTGACGCGGGCTTTAGCAGGTAGGCGTTCAAGCCGTTCCTTAAGCACATCGGGCACCAGTTTCTGCTGTCCTTCTGAGCCATCGTCTGTACATAGTTCGACTTCGAATCCAGCTTCTTTGAAATCATTCACACCGGCAAGCAGGCCTTTTCGTCTCGCGCCGTAAATCAATGTAACCTGATTGCTCCAGCCATTGCTTCGGCTATCTAGACCGAACTGTTGAGAGCCTAGTGCTTCGCGCCCCAGTAAAAGCATCGGAGTTTGGCCGATGCCTCCAGCAACCATAATTAAATGGTCGCAACTGCGATTTGAAAAACCATTACCGAGGGGACCCCAGACGGTGACACTACGATCCAGTGGCGATGCGGCAAGTGCTGTCGTCATCGTTCCTTTGCGCAGGTACACAAGATCGATCCATCTTGGGTCGCCGGATTCATCATTCACGACGTTATAGACAGCGAGAGCACGCCCAATTAGTGGCGCATCGGTCTGGCTGAGGCGGATCATCACAAATTGCCCGGGCACAACGCGTCTAGCAATTTCCGGCGCATCAACCCGAATCAAGAAGGTGTCCTCTGCGATCTGTTCATTTCGCACAAGAGGGGATTCGATTTGCTGCATCGAATCCGCATAGTAATCTGCATGTAATTTGGACATTACGGTTTGCGTCGTGGCTTGGGGGCACGTTTTGCCGGCCTACTTGCTGGCCGACCCTTATTTGTTTTTCTTTGTGATGAAGCGGTACGTTGTGATGTTTTTGCTCTGCTTTTTTTCTTTGCACCGCTAGAGCGTCGAGAAGATGATTCTTCACCTTGGCTTTTGGATCGAGAAGCGAAGTCACCACCGATAACGGTTCCTTGCGTGTTGGGTTCGGTAACCCCAGGCAAGAAAGTCGCTCGAGTTCCCTTAGCCGCAGCGGCCGGTTTTGCCGCATTTGACTTGGTGAATCCTTTCTTCTTTCGAGCACTGCTTTGATTCCTGCTGCCAATCTTTTTGCCGGCGCGTTTCTTGGTACCGCGAGGTTTGGAACCGGTGTTTTGATCTGCCGATTGCTCAGCGATCTCAACTGAATGCCATAACTTATCAACTTCCTGGTGGGTCAGGACTCGGTACGCTCCATGGGGAAGGTCGCCGAGTTTTAGTGGGCCAACAGCGATCCTACGTAGGGTTTGAACCTTATGGCCCAAGCGAGCGAGGATTCTGCGGATCTCACGATTCTTGCCTTCTCGGAGAATGATCTCCATCTCTGTTGCCCGACTGCGGGTTTTTAGAAGTTTTGCACCTTCAACGCGAACAAAACCTTCTGCGATGTAAATCCCTTGCCGCATCTTCTTCATCGATTCAACATCGACTTTTCCAGCGACGGTTACTCGGTAAATTTTTCGCACACCAAATTTTGGGTGTGTGAGTTTCTGTGCCAGTTCGCCATCGTTGGTTAACAGCAGGAGGCCTTCGCTTGAGCGGTCGAGTCGACCGACTGGGAATACCCGTTCACTCGGTGGCACCAGATCGATCACCCGTGGACGACCTTGTGGATCTCGATTGGTGGTGACAAAACCTACCGGCTTATTCACCGCGTAATAAACGAGCTTTTGCTTTTTTAGGAGCGTCCCGTCAACTTTGACCTTCTGGAGACTCGGGTCCACCGAAGTGCCTAACTGAGTCACGATGGTTCCGTCGATTTCGACTCTACCCATCTCGATCAGTTCCTCGCATTGGCGTCTGCTTCCAAAGCCAGCAGAGGCAAGTAGGCGTTGAAGACGGAGCGGTTGCCCGGTGGAGGTGCCACGTCGATTGCGTGAGCGGTTGGATGCAGACTTGCGGGCCATGTTGTTCTCGATAGAGCCTGAAAAGGCTGAGAGAGTGCCTGAAAAGGTTGAACAGACTACCAGAATCTATGGCCAGAATTCTAGTCTCCCTTCTGAGCAGATTTAACGCTTTTTACGCTGCACCATCAGGAAGCGATCATCGCCCCAGCCAAGGCATCTGGTCCGGGACAATCCGGTTTCGAACGGGTTCAGGAAGCGGTTGTTGGTAACTTGGTGGTCGTGATCCTGCTTCGTAGGGACCGATGTCATTCTGTGGAAACGGGTCGTGCACAACGGCATTGGCCTGTTGCTGATTGAGCGGCCCTGCTGGCGGGAGCAGTTGCAAGCCTTGGCAGCCACTAGCGAGGCATAGAAGCACCGTTGAGGCGATTTTGATCGATAGGCAGACAGAGCGATGCATTACGAGCCATTTCTCATTTGGAGTGTGATCTCACCAAATCGTATCTCGTGGCGGCTAGCTATGCCAAGAGTGATCCAAAGAGGTTGGCTTTTGACGTGGATAAAGGAGCCTGGAAGTTCAGTGGTTTTCGGCATTAATTTGCCACCTTTTGATTTGCAGGCTCATGCATCTCTAGAACGACGCTGTCGTGGCCGGCTTCAATGATGCAGGTCGTCATCGCAGCGGGTAGCAAAAGAGACTGTCCAGTGGTGAGCGTGTACTCTTCCTCTTCAGTCTGCAAAACGGCGGACCCTTTTGGGACGGTTAGGATGTGGAACCGACTGTCACCACCTATTTGTCCGCTGCCGCTGTTGAGCACTCGTAATGTAAATTTGTCGCTGTGAACCACTTCCTGCCAGCGAGGTAGATTAGGCTGCGCGCGTTTGGCCGCGATGGGGCCTCTTTGGAAATCAGTTACATCGAGACTTTGTTGAATGTGAAGTGGTCTTGCTTTGCCATCACCACCAATCCGATTCCAGTCAAACAGTCGAAAAGTTGTATCGCTCGACTGTTGTATCTCGGCAACCAAGAGGCCAGCTCCAAGCGCATGAACCGTTCCAGCGGGAATGAAAAGAATGTCACCCGCAGCGGGGTGGAAGGCGTGGAGCATTGTTTCTGTTTCGCCAGCGGCAACTGCCTCCGATAGATCCTTTCTCGTTACACCGTCTTTTAATCCGGCATAGACAAGGCTTCCTGGATCACTTTCCACGATGTACCAAGATTCGGTTTTGCCGAGATCCGGAGGTTGCATCTGTTTTGCGTAGTCATCATCCGGGTGAACCTGCACCGAAAGATCCCTGTTGCAGTCGAGGTATTTCAGTAGCAGCGGGAATGCATCCGATTGGTACGATTCTCCCAATATTAACAATTTTTCCAATAGTATAGACTGTCGCAGCGTTTTGCCTTTGAGCGACCCATTTTCAATAACGCTCTGTTCATCGCCATGATCAACGATTTCCCAGCTCTCCGCGTAGTCGGACTCTGATCCCAGAGATTTGTTCAGCTTTGATCCAAGTCGACGACCGCCCCAAATGGTTTGTTTGAGAACGGGTGTGAATCGAAGGGGATAAGGTTTCATCTATCTGCCCTGTCGTTTTGGTTTGTCCTACCTGAGCGAACTGTTTTCTCTCCCCTGCCCTGCGTCAAATTGTGGTAGCAGTTGCGGAGGATTCGAGCGTTCATACCCTGCTTACTTACATTCGGTGAGATTCTGGTTTGAATCTACAATATCCGAAGATCTACACACTGCGAACTTACGACCGCATAGTAAACTGTAGGAGAAATGGAAAGGTCGCAACCCTAAACCGACTTCCTAAGAGTGATACCGAAACTCGAAGTGGAATAATCCGCGAAGTCGTGATCTTGGTATCGCGGGAGTCAATTTTTAAACGCAACAAGATCGTTGATGTGAATTGGCCGGACACTCGCAACCGACCTACCCAAAGTGTGTGTAGTGTATGTTTGTAGTGTTTATGGATTGAGATGCTTTGTATCAAGACAATTCATCAACACGTCTTCTGAGTTTAGATCCGTAATCGAATTTTGAGGAATCCCTGTGGACCGATTGGCACAGCCAAAAGACGATCTGTTTGAAAACTCGACCATGACTTTTCGAGAGCATCTCGATGAGTTGCGTCATAGTTTGGTTCGTGCCGTCATGTGGCTTGCTGCTGGTCTGGTTTTTGGATTGTTGTTTGCCGATCGAGTTGTGCTGTTTGTTCAAACACCATTGCAGACCGCAATTCGAGATTACATGGCGGATCGCGATTTGTTTCGACTTGGCTATGATCCAACCGATCCTGCTAACGCGCCATTGAAGAAGTTTCTTGCGACCAACGCACTCGTATGGGAAATTATCTATGATGTGCCCGATGAGTACCAAACGCTCACAATGGACTCGCTCGTCCCTGCAAAGCAACCGGTTCAGAATGGCTCTGCCGACTCGAGTGAAGTCTCAGGTGACACCTCCGAACTGACTCCCACGGATGCCTCAAACAGTCCAGCATCCGAAGACACAAGTGAAAGCAGTGGTGCTGACAACGAGGCAACATCGAAAGCTTCTGCTGCTCCCATTGATTTACCCATTGACTTGAATCATGGGGCAATTGAGCCGGTGGAGATGGCAAAGCTTTTGCAGTCGTTGCCAGACCCAGGCGTGCTCAAACCAAAAGTGCAGTTGCGGCAAAACAAGACCGGCTTGAGCTCGCTCAAGATGGAAGAGCCTTTCATGATTTGGGTGAAGGCAGGTCTAATCGTCGGAGCTGTCTTGGCGTCGCCAATGATCTTTTACCATTTGTGGAGTTTTGTTGCCTCGGGTTTGCATACGCATGAGCGTCGCTATGTGTATTTATACTTGCCGATGAGCGTTACACTTTTCTCTGCCGGTGTGGTACTCGCATTCTTTGTTGTGTTGAATTACGTACTCAGTTTCCTGCTCGCCTTTAACGGCAGCCTCGATGTGGCGATCGAACCGCGTCTGACCTATTACGTCAATTTCGTTCTTTTGCTTCCGCTAGGGTTCGGGATTGCATTTCAGCTGCCTCTAGTAATGCTATTTCTCCAGCGTATTGGCCTATTCGAAACAGAAGCTTACATTTCCAGCTGGCGTTTGGCGGTGCTGGTGATTTTCTTGGTTTCCATGGTGCTGACACCAGCGGATGTGACCAGTATGTTTGCGATGGCAGTACCGCTCGTCTTCTTGTACGGTCTAGGAATCCTGATGTGCAAATTCATTCCGCGAGGTCGAGGAATGGGGAGCGATGCTTACGATCCCGCGTAAACTCTAGAAGCGATCTTTCCTAATTTGCAAGCGACGAATGGTGCCTTTTGAGGTTAGCTCGTGATCTTGGAGTGGTGACGAGAAGAAGTGAACTTCGCAGTCGTTGGATTGAATGCTGCGATGTAGGATTTCTTTGGCAAGATTGTGTATCGCTTGCTTGTGATCTTCTTGTGAAGCTAAGTCGAGTCTTGCATCAAGCCATAATTCTAAGTTATCTCGGTTAATGAGCATCGAATGGCGAACGCCACGCATTGAGTTGATTTGCTGTTCAATGCTCTCGGGGTAAACCTTGACCGCATTGGAAAGCACGATGACATCATCGACTCTCCCCAAGATGCGTATCTGACGCGTTTTCTGATCCACTTCCACCTGATCACCGGTCGCGAGCCATCCTTCGCCATCTATTTTGGCTCGTGTTGATTCAGGATCATTCCAGTAGCCCTTCATGACATGTGGTCCGCGGACAAAAAGTTGTTCTGAAACCACCTTGTGTTCCAAGCCTTCAACAAAATCACCCACTAAACCAGCGGACGCCCTGTCAGGGGTAGCGCTGCAAATCACGGGTGAGGTTTCGGTGAGCCCGTAGCCCTGAATGACAGTCACATTTCGGTCATTGGTCCATAAATGAAAATCAGCTTCAGATAACCCAGCACCCCCACATCCAAGCATTCTGAGTTTGTCCAAGCCGTTTGTTTGAGTGTCTTTTAGCAGTCTTGCTGCAAGACTTGGTACAAGGTTCATGAGGGTGGGCTCAACAACGGGTGCAAAATGCTCAATGCCGCGGTAGCCCAAGGAGATCGCAAGCGAGCAACCGCTGATCAGCCAGCCGCCAAGGTCACAAGTTCGCGCATATCCATGGCAAAGTGGTAGCACACAAAGACGCCGGTCTTCCGGGAGTTGGGGAGCCGCATTGAGCTTGGCGGCCGCGTTTCCAGCAAGGTTTCTATGCGAAAGTGCCACTCCTTTCGGAGTGCCGGTTGTTCCACTTGTCCATAGCACGAGCGAAATCGCGTCGGGGTCGAGGTGTTCGCTGCGGTCACGGAGAATGACCTGTTCTTTTTGCTCGCTCAAATATGACTCGATTTCCGCTAGATCAATCCACAGGCCGCCGATGCCTGACCATCTCCGGTGAATTTCTTGACTGCTAAGGCGATGATCAAAAGGAAACTCAATCGCACCCAGATTCATGCAGGCGAGCGCGACGACAACATTCGTCGAGCTGTTATCGCTAATGTATCCCACATGCCGCTCGGATTGACCATTGAGATTAAGACGGCTTTCAATCCAGCGTGATGCTCGCTCTACAGCGGTACCTAATTCAATCCAGTTCCACCAACGGTGCGTCTCGCTGCCGTTTTTTGCCAGTAACGCTCGCCGCGTGTCTGCAGCTTCAACACGATCAAGTAAAAACTGGATTAGTTTGGGGTGATCAGATTTCTGAATTGATGACATAGGTTGGTTCCAAAAACCAATCATATAAAAATACCCCCGTGCATCATGTGATACACAGGGGCAAGGTTCATGACTCGCCATGCTTCGCAAAGCAGGGTTGGCACTTGGTCGGATTAGCCAATTTGCTGTCGCAATTTTGCACCGTTGCCAGCTTGACCGAATGCGGTCATTCTTGCGATGCAAACCTCTTTCATCGCAGCGCGTGCTGGCTTCAAGTAGGCTCGTGGATCAAAAGCGGATGGATCTTCTGTTAGCACTTTGCGAATTGCGCCTGTGATTGCCATGCGGCAGTCGGTATCGACGTTGATCTTGCGAACACCGCTTTTGATACCTCGTTGGATTTCTTCGACCGGTACACCGTAGGTCTGCTTCATCTGCCCACCATACTGATTAATGATGTCTTGCAGATCTTGCGGAACGCTGCTGCTTCCGTGCATGACCAAGTGGGTGTTGGGTAATTTCGCGTGGATCTCTTCGATCCGTGACATTGCGAGAACTTCCCCGGTTGGCTTACTGGTGAACTTGTAAGCTCCATGACTGGTACCGATTGCGACCGCAAGAGCATCGACACCGGTTTCTTCGACAAACCTAGCGGCCTCTTCAGGATCGGTCAGCAGTTGATCTCTGGAAAGTTCCCCAACTGCACCGTGTCCGTCTTCCTGCTCGCCTTCACCTGACTCCAGTGAACCGAGGCATCCCAATTCACCTTCGACGCTCACGCCCTGAGCGTTAGCCATTTTGACAACTTCCGCGGTGACGCGAACGTTGTAGTCATAATCTGCAGGAGTCTGGCCATCTTCCATCAGCGAGCCATCCATCATGACGCTGGTGAAACCGTTATCGATCGCCGACTGGCAAGTTTCAGGGCTGTTGCCGTGATCCTGATGCATGACGATTGGGATTTGAGGGTAAAGTTCCGTCGCGGCGAGCATGAGGTGCCTCAGGTAGGCATCTTGTGAGTAAGAACGTGCACCGCGCGATGCCTGAATGATGACAGGTGAATCAGTTGCTTCAGCCGCTTCCATGATCGACTGGATTTGTTCCATGTTGTTGACATTGAACGCGGCAACGCCGTAATCATTTTCTGCAGCGTGATCGAGAACAACGCGGAGAGGAACCAAAGGCATAGTGGGACCCTTGCGAGAGGGAGGAAGTTGTCAGTAAAGAACCTACGTTTTCCAGCGATTATCCCCGTGTGACGGTTGGTCGCAAGGGTATGCCCGAGGGGGAATGTTTCGGTTTTTGTCTGCTCTACCCACTCACCCCCTCTGAAGAGCATGCACTGGCCATTCTTGGCGAGTTTTGTCACCGCTGAGAGGTGTTTAGCGGCTGGATTTTAGCCTGACCGATGGAGGCCTTATCTCCGCTGGCGATCTGCTGGTATTTCTATTTACTGGTGTTTTTCGCTTCACCAGTGAGTCTTTCGATGATGGCATCTACGTCGTAGACACATCCTCCCCAGGTTCCGCCCCCAGCCTGTTGTAATGCTGCCCACAGTCGAGTGTCTTCTGGCATACTTGGGTCGACTTGAAGTTGCGGGTGTGGTTCACGACTTGCCAAAATCTCGTCGGGATTTTGATTACCCTCTTGATCAGCAACAAGATTGACTGTGCCAATCAGACGATTTCGATCGATTTCGATTTCGATTAAATCACCATCTCGGACCTTTGCGATTGGGCCACCCGCGAGCGCCTCGGGCCCAACATGACCGATACACGCCCCGGTGCTCACTCCGGAAAATCTCGCATCAGTAATCAAAGCCACCTCTTTCCCGAAGGAGAGATATTTCAGTGCTGAGGTGATTTGATAGGTTTCCTCCATCCCACAACCCAGTGGTCCACGTCCAATGAGGACAATGACATCACCAGCTTGAATCGCTGGTTCGGATTGACCTTTGATTGCCGCAATGGCGTCGGGTTCGGCTGTGAAAACTCTCGCTGGGCCTCGTTTTCGATAGATTCCGTCTGGATCGATCACTGAAGGGTCAATCGACGTTGATTTGATCACTGACCCTTCTGGACAGAGATTTCCTTTTGGGAAACAAACGGTGCTGGTGAGTCCTCGTCGTTTTGCTTCTGCAGGATGAAGGATCACATCATCAGGATTGATTCCATCGACGTTCTGCAGGTGCTCTCTGCAAATTCTACGGCGATCTGATGTGTGCCACTGATCAAGGATTTGGTTCCACGTCATCCCTGCGACGGTTTTCGCATCTGACTTGAGGAGTCCCAGTTCACGCAGGTGCCACGCAACTTCTGGAACGCCACCGGCAAGGAAAAGTTGTACCGTTGGATGACCGACAGGACCGTTGGGTAGGCAGTCGACGAAGCGTGGTACCAGTCGATTGATCTCACTGAAGGTTTCAGCTGTGGGGCGGCGGAGTCCTGCCGACGCTGCGATGGCAGGAATGTGCAGGAGGAGGTTGGTGCTTCCTCCGACCGCAGCATGAATTAGCATGGCGTTGTAGAGAGAGTCTTCGGTGAGATAGTCACTTAG
>JAKMEW010000089.1 GCA_022425745.1 Rubripirellula sp. | reverse complement strand
GCTCTAATGCCACCGAGGCGAAGCTGGTTTTGAAGATCGTGTCGGCAAACGTGGTAACTGGTAAAAGGTGCAAGTTACGCTGCCAAGGTTCATTGTGTAACGAAGTAATGCGATTCGATTTTTGAACTAATCACCATTATTCCCAACATCACTAGGATTACCGAATGTTTCGATGTTACTTTTGTGATTGTATTACTCCACCCAAAACCACGCGCAGCAGCGTTGTGGTGGAATTCCGAGAAAAAAGATACGAGTCACGACGACGAGAATCTCCCCGTCGCGGTGCAAGAAACCGAGATGAGACGCCGGCTGATAAAGGTGGATCGGGAAGTGAAATCATCAAAGAGGTCGACGCTTGTCCAGCCTGTGCGGTTAAACACGGCAACCGATAGGCTCCTTTGCCAGAGCAAGATAGGCGGTAAGCCGTAACCCCAGACAATTCCAACGTCGGATCTTCAAGGATGCGAAACGCTGGAAATAACAAGCGGTGAGAACCAACGACTTACCGGTGAACGTGTCGCAAAGACTCGCTTCTAGGATATCACGAGCCAGCATGAGCAAGTCCATGATCTGTGAGAGTGCTGCGACTCGGTCACCGAGCCGGATTGGAACCACCAAACAGAGGCATCCGCCAGCAGCCACCCCATAACCTCATGGGCAGCCAGCCAGAGACAGCAGAGAGTCTGGCCAATATCGGGCTAACAGAAAGCCAAATCGTGTGGGCATCGATGTCGCGCAGCGGACAGAACGAGAGACGTCCACAGACTGCAAGAATCCGGCTCAGCCGATTGACTCTGGCAAGCATGCACAAGTAGTTTATGATCTGCTGCGTGCTGCCGATGGACCGATGAACAAAGGTGTCGAAGTGGGAGTCTTTCACGGGAGTACGGCAGCTAACTTATTAGCTCTGATGCCGGACCTGCAGCTGTATGATGTGGACCCGTGGGCGACTTTCAATTCAGATTCAGAACAATCCCGCCCTGACCACGTCCAGCAGATAAGTGATACGCAAACGCTTCACTGGGGCCTGCCGATTGCCCTGCGTACTCTTGGCGTAAACACGCGGCGTTGGCATCTGATTCGACTGCCTTCTGTGAAAGCCGCACGCTGCTTCGAAGATGGCGAACTGGACTTTGTCTTCATCGACGGTGAGCAGAGTTATGAAGCGGCTTAGGCTGATATCGAAGCATGGTGGCCCAAGGTAGGTACAGGTGGCCTGCTTCTGGGACATGATTATGACCGGCAGCGATTTGCGGGGGTTTGCCGGGCTGTGGATGTTCAAAATGTTCCGAGCGTATCACTGGTAAATGGAGCAATCGTTGGAGGGGTTTACCGGCCTGGGACGAGTGATGCAGAAGATCGAATCCTTGATCCTTTGGTGGATGCGGATTTGCTCTTGGTTTCTGACGAAGATAGCTACGCCAGTCAAAAGTCGGATGCTGAGGGCGTTTTCTCTTTTGACGCGGTGGAGCCTGGGGCATATGCCTTGCTCTGCACCTCCAGTGGTGGAATCGCGGCGATTGGAATCGTGGTCAAACCCGAAGGTAACAAAGTTGGACTACGCACTGCATCCGGGAGACTGTTGGTTTCCCAGCTTGGCGGCGGAGATTTAGGCCTCCAGACTTCGCCAAACGTTTCCTTTCTCGCGGGACAGGCGGCTGCGATGGCGGCAGCAGGAGCAAGCTCCAGTTCGAGTTCTAGTGCAGGCCAGTCGGGTGTATCCGCAGGTGCAACAGGTGCTATCGCAACCGCAGCGGCGGAACCCATCCTGAGTCCAACTCCGGCATCGCCCGCCGTGCCAGCGAATCAAGAGTGAGATTTCCGTGCTCGTGTCCTGCGTTCGCCCGATGCGCTAAGGGAGGGAGGTGAACGCTCGGTCAGGAAATTGACGCTCGTATTGCTGGCGTTCTGATGCAGTGAGGCCGGATACATTCAAGCTGATTTGATCGAGCATATTTCGAGTGTCTTGGTACTCTTGCGACCTACCCAAGTCTTCATAGGCGAGCAGCAGATGAAAAAAGTAGCGAGGCTCCTTCTTAATCCCAATCGCTTGCTGAATGTATTCAATCGCTTGTTCGGGTTGACTGTTGCGAAGATAGGCGACACCAAGAGTATCTAAGATGGTGGGATCGTTGGGAGCGAGGTTCAGGGCTTGCTTGGCATAGGCAACCGCAGTTGGAACCTGTTCAGGAATCTCGATCAAACACATGGCTAGATTGTTCAGGATCAGAGGCTGACTAGGTCGCAGGACGTTTAGGTGTTCCAAATGCTTCGCCGCCATCGCATGGTCACCCGTCTGAAATCCAACTTGGGACGCGAAGTTCACTAGCTCCGTATGATGAGGAAACCGTTTTAGAAGTGGATTCAGAAAAGCCACGGTGGAGTCGTCCGCAGACTGGACCAGAAACCTGATGCAGTTTTTTGCAACGAACGTAAGGTTCTTATCACTCGCGTCCGTTTGAAGTGCGACTTGAACGTAGGGGAGCTTCTGTGGGTGCAGGCCCATTTGATCGAGAATATCAAGGTAGAGGGTTAGCAGACTAGGATCTACCTCGAACGCGGTTTTAAAGCGAGCGAGCGCACTCCCATGGGCGCCGGCCCTGTGCAGCTGAACGCTGACAATCGCGTCAGCCAACGTTTTAGGCATTCGTTCATTTGCGAGGATATCTTCAGACCATGCATCAATCACTTGGATCAAAGTATCTTGGTTCCCGGATTGCTGAGTGACCAGTAATTTGAGATCCAGGAGGAGGCGATACTGGTTACGGATTTCCGTGAGCTTCAGCAGACTATCCAGCTCATCGTCGGGTATGGGTGGCCTGATGGCACATTTTGCCAACGCATAACTCTCGAATTGCGGGTCTGAGATCGATTCCCCTTGCAAAAGAATTTCGCAGGAACGATTCAATGCTTCACTCAGACGCATGGGCGTCATCTTGCCTTGCTCGTTAATTGCCCGAATGGAAGATGAGGAGTAACGCAGAAGATCGCCGGCAGCAGTGTTCGCTAATGGGCTTTCGCTCTCTGCGATATCTAGGAACGATTCAACGACCTCCGGGTTGCCAGACGGATTCTCGGCGACCGATTGAGTGAATCTCGCGTAGGCCAGTTGGTCGATGTCTGACGAGCTCCCATCGGAGAACAATTCCATGAATTGGTTTTGGCTGAGAGGGGACTCGGTCTTCGTCTTGATAAACGAAGCAAGATTTTGTTTGGCAACGATCGACTCGGGGTAGCTTTCCAAGGCTTTGGTTAAGGATGCTTTAGCTTCTTCCTGTAACCCCAGAACATTTTGACACTGAGCGATGTTATAGTAACGATCCTCTTGCTCGCTCAGATCATTGGCTTTTAGCAGGGTATCAAGTTGGTTCCTCGTTCTTCCGAGTCTTTGGAAGCAAATGGCTAGAATGTCCCCAGCTCTGGGATCCGTTTCCGCTCGTTTTTCCAAACGGGCGATGATCTCTTCTCCCAAATCGCCGTCTCGTTGGATGATCGCTAAACGATGCTGGATTTCCATGAAGCGGAGTGAGTCGGTCCCGGTGTTTCTTCCTGCGACTTCTAGTGACCCGACCGCTGTTGCGAGAAGCTGTTTGATTCGTGCAGGATTGAGACGACGCGTAGTGAGATCGAGTGCAGCATCGGCGAGCAGGAAGAAGGATTCCGAGGTTGCATGTGTTCTGCAAAGCGATTTGCAGTGCGAAAGCCGAGCAAAAGGTTCTCTCAGAGCCGGATTGTCGGTGAGATAATTGGTCCAGATCGTCGTGATTTGGTTGAGTCGTTCGTTTCGTTGTTGTTGATAGGATTTTGCTTCCTCGGAACGCCCCTCGGATTGAAGGAGTTGAATCATTTGCTCGTAGTCCTCGAACGAATTCGCTCCAAGTTGGATCGCCTCCCGAGTGAACTCTAATGCTTTTCGATTCTTCCCCTGAGCCATTGCGACGCGCGCCGACAGTGAGCACAGAGGTTTCCAACCCGGATGTTTTTCATTCAATCCTTTGAGATCAGCCCAGAGAGTCTCCAGTCCTTGGTTTCTTTGTGCGGTATCTCGTTGAAGCGAGACCTTCAGGTAGAACTTCTCCATCAAGGAGATTAGTTTGCTGAACTTTCCATCGTTTGACTCAATCTCTTTCAGTCTTTTTTGATTTTCACTGAGGCGTTTCGCGATCGCGATCCTGCGTTGGTCATCGTAACTCAGGAAAGCCTGGACGGGCCTCAAGGAATGGATGTCGTTGAGACAGGCGGCGAAGAGTGAGTTTGCAGTATGTTCGTCAGTCGGAACTGACATTAGGATTTCTGTACTGGCATCGTAGCCCGATGCAATCCTCGCATACTCTGCTGCACGAACACGGACCGACCGCGATGGGGTTGGGTCTGTCGAGTTCGTGGATAAGAGAATTCGTATTGCCAACCAGTAGCGATTGGTGATGGCTGCCGCAGTGGCTTGTTGAATTCTTTTCTGTATTGGAGAGATGGTCATCGTCTGTTCCAGTTCCGAAAACCAGTTCTCTCTGCGTTCGGGAGACTCGAACTGGAGAAGGCCGTAAGCCACGCCATAAATCCGGGGGTTGTTGGGTGCGGATTTGGCGACGGAATAGATTCTCTCCCGCATGGTTTCGGAGGCGAGGTAGCCGTCCATCGACTGACCCTCTGGAGGAAGCATGGCGAGGACAAAATTGACGATTTGTGGGGTTGCCTCTTGGATTCCGTTTCGTTCCTCAGGCGACAATTCCAACAATCTAATTTGGAGAAGTTCTGCTTGTTCTCGTAGGGTTCCTAATCCTTCTCGCTTTCCATCTTTGGGAACTGCCGCCAACGTTGACATGAAAAGTAATCTTGCTTCACCGTCGAGATTATTGGTCGTGGGGAAGTCAGAGAGTAACGTTCTGGCACGCGATTCATTTCCTGCTCGATACCACGAGTCAAAGCAGCGGTTCCGTACTGAGGCATCTTTGGGCAGGTGTTGAAGAAGATCTTCGTAGAGCATCGCCGTATCATGAAGGAGGCCCTCGGAGAGAAGTAGTTTTGCGACACGATCCGTCATTCGAACTTGGAACGTCGCGTCGGCACCATAACTACGACTGCGATCTAACTTTTGGGAGAATTCACTCAGCGTTCGAATCGGTTGATCGGTGAGGGACTTGAGTTCTAGGGACTGGACTTCATGGTTCAGTTCATGCACCGCAAAATTCAAGGCCTGGAGTTGGTATGCGAAATCGGTTTCAGGGATATCCTTTTGTGCAAGGGATTTCTTTTGCTTCTGGATTTCCGCTAGGTATCGATCGAGAAGATCGAGCACCCCTTTGCTCGATGAAGCGGATTTTAGATCAGCTTTACTTTCTGATTGGGTGAGCTCCAAGGCTGCCAAGGATACTCTCAGATCGTATGCTGTGAGGCTAGCAGGTGTGTGCAGGTCGACCGCTTGATTCAGCCAAGGCTTTGCGGAGTCCGCATCGGCTTCTGCCAGATGGCGTTGTGCCCGCTGAAGGTAGGCTGTTGTGAGTTCTTCATCGGAGTCCTTTTCAAGTAGTTGAACCAAAACATCCCACCAGCGTTGGCTAGCGTCCAAGTCAACTTTAGGTGCTGCATTCCACGCCTCGAATAAAATCGCGGCCTGCGCACGACGATCTCTAAGAGGTAGATCAGCGTAATCCTGAGATTCCGACAGTGGTTCCAAATGGTCGCAGATTAAATCGGCTTCCGTCCGCCATTTTTCAATCAGGGCGGCTTCCTCAGTGGCTCCGGTCACCGTGGTGAGTCTTAGCTCGAAGAGAGTTGTGCTCGGATTGGTCTCGGTCGGTTTCCTGGCGAGGAGAAGTGAGGGGAGTTCTTTCCAGGTGTTGGAATCCCAGGTTCCGGTCTCATCGCTTCTCCCCGGGTAGTTTTCGTTATCACGGTGAGAGAGGAGGAAGCTATAGAATTCCTGATCGTAAGCGTCTTCTTCCACGCATTGTCTTAATGCGTCATCAAACCAAACGGAATCCTGCAAAGCGAATTCATTGTATTGACGCAACAGGTCTGGGTTGTGACTGATGGTACTGGATTGCTCGAATGCCTTGTTTCGCATTGCGAGGGTGGCGGGAGAGTGGATGAGTTGCCGGACGATCGCGGACTTAATCGCGTATTTGCGTAGTTCCTGGCCCGCGCCGTGAGCATCTCGGTTTGCGGTTTGCAGTCTCATGCCCTTGTCGATGAGATCGAGCGATTGGCCAAAAATAGAATCCTGCATCGCGGGGTCAGTTTGACGCCTCGCCCGTGCAATGAGGAGATCGGCTGCCTCGTTGTAGCGTTCGTTTAGATGTTCAATCCATTCTTGTCGCAGTTCCTCGGGGGTTTCCTCAATCAACGCATCAATGGCTTCTAATTGCCGGATCGCCAGGAAGATATTCGAGGTGCCGGAAAGCTCGTCTTTCTGTCGAAGCTGTGAGTCGACAGCGATGGCGAATCGTGTCTGACCTGCCATCTTCTCTTTGGTGTCTGCCTTACCAATGACCATCAGGTACTTCGCAATCCAATTCACCTCGCTTTGAAAATCAGATCTCGCCTTGGATTCGTTGGCCTGCTTGGAAAAGAGTTCCGGTAGATCTTGAGTGTGGATTCGGTAGGAGAAATAGGAACCCGACACGATGACAACAAATGAAACTATTGAACCGAAAAGTAAGCGCTGATTGAGCCGAAACACGGGGGCGTCGGGTGTCTTCCGAAGCAGACTGGATATGACCCAAGTCAAACGCGCGAAGATTCCCCCGGCCGGCGCAGTTTTTTTGCGTGGCTCTTGACCGAACGACAGATTGCCCGAAATCAATCGCGCGAGAAATCGTGAGAACATCGTGATGGGAACAAGTGGGATTAGGCTCTAAAGGAAGTTGCTTTATTCAGCTATTCCTGAGTTGAAATTTCCGTCTGCTGATTCCGGGAATAATAAGTTCCCCGGTAGTAGTAATAGTTGCCGTATCGGTATTGATACTGCAGCGGCGTGATGCCGGAGAGAACACAGCCGAGAAGCGGCACTCCCACGGAGCGTAGGTTGTGGACAGTATTTTTTGTTGGCTCGAGTCGGCTGACATCGCGGAGCAAGCTGAGCACAGCGGTGTCGGAATACTTCGCAATGACCAAACTTTCCGAGGCGTAGTTCAGGGGTGCCGTGTCCACGACGATGTAGCTGTATTGCTCCCTTGCCCAAGCAAACAGTTCGTCAATGCTTTTTGATAGCATTGCAGACAATGGCATGTTGCCATTACGACCCGCCGGCATCACATCGAAGGCTGGGGCGACCTGGTGGACTGCGTCACGGTAGGAAATCTCTCCTCTCAGGGTTTCGCAAACACCGCGTTGATTCTTCAGCCCCCAAATCCGGTGCTGGTCGGGGCATCGGAGATCCATATCGATCAGCAGGGTTTTCTGCTCCTGTGTTTCGGACAAGCAGTGAGCCAGGTCTTTGGAGAGCGTGGTCTTGGCTTCACCTTCAAAAGAACTGAGAACAGAAGTGACTTTCCCAAGTTTCAGCGTATCACCGAGGGTGAGTCGAATGCGTAGATTGTCCACCGATTGACGGTGAATGTCTCCGGCATAGGTGTAACTGCGATACTTCTTTCCCTCCTCGGTTTCGGTCTGCTCCTGCTTCGAGGCGGCTTCAGTTAATTCAATGAGGGATGCAACTTCACCAAGGACATTCAAATTCACTTTTGAAGCGATCGACTGAATATTGGTAAAGCGATTGAGCTTAAATTCGAGCCCTGCTGCGAATCCGAATGGAATGAAGGCGAGGGCGAGAAGCATAAAAGCATTCTTCTTGGTGAAGTAGATGGGTTCCAGTGGGTGCGCCGGAGTGGTCGCACGGCGCAGTGAGATAACGGGAGCCGCATATCGACTTTCCATCTCGATGGTAGTCGCACGTTGACGTAGACCATCGAGCAGACTTTTTGCTGATGTTAAATCGTCTTCGGCAAAACGCAGCTTGAGTGCCTGATCGCCGGCCTTGAGAAACCTGGCTTTCTCCTCCTCAAAAACACCTTCAAGCATTTCCAGTTCAAATTTTAGAATATAGAGCTCCCGCTCCAAGCCTTTGGCGACTTCCGAAGACCATTTCTCGAGTAATGCTTTCCCGGCAGTTTCCTCCGCAATCGAAAGGTTATCCGATGCTTCGAGTATCTGCTGCTGGATATTGTTCAGCTCCTCCCGTTTCACTGACTCCATGCCATTGACTTTGATTTCTCGGATCACTCCGCGGTAGGAATCAATTAAGGCTTTCAGATCCTGCACTTCTGGATCCTGCTGAACCGCTTGGACAATTTCATTTCGGTTCGCCGGCCAATCTGCATTGATTCGAGTGAGCTTGGCTTCGAGTCCGACTTGATCGAGCATCAGCTCGTTAATGCGTTTGCGTAGATCTGCGATAAACGCGAATCGACCCTCGGTCTGACTCTCCTGAATCTCACCGGCGGAAATGGCTGCAAGGGTGAGGTTCTCCACTCGCTCTTTCCGCTCAGTAACCAGATCTTCCCATTTCTTCAGCTCCGGTCTCAGGCTCTGCAGGATCATGTCGGCCTGCTGCTGCTCATACTCCCGCCGATACTCCATGTATTCGTCCGCCACCGCGTTGCTAACGACCGATGCGGTCTCTGCATCGGAGTCCTTGAAAGCAATGGACAGTCGACCGGCCGTACCGCCGCCCTTGAGTTCCAGATTTTCCTTGAGGTGGCGTTCCCGCTCTGCGGGTGTCTGAAAGCTCGGGAGCGTCAGGACTTCTGGTCGCGCGAGGACAGGATTGACGATGATTTCAGAGAGAATGATGGGGGTCTCGCTGGAGACCAAGTTGCTCGGCCGCGTCCCTAATCCGGGTTGAAGGACTCGATGGTTGGAGACCTCGACCCAGTGGGCGGCTCGGTACGTGGGCTCCACCGACCACCAAACTCCCCCAGCCCCTGCGAATAAAATCACAAAAATCGCGGGGATCAGCCAGCGATAGTGACGACGAAGCGTCACCAGAGCGATCTCCAGAATCTGCTGGGTTTGGAGACCTGAATCCTCAGCCGCATTCTGCAACGGTCGGATCGGTGCACTACCGATCATTTCGACGCTTGTTGAGGCTTTCTGCGACATGGTTTATTGGGTGAAAATGGAGAGAAGTGTATGCGGCCGTTTCAAGCCCGCATAAGTTCCCAAAAACCCTACTCCAAGCTAGCAAATACGATATGCATATCGCGCAAACGCAACGGATTGTTTGAATAAGGTTGGCGATTGTTCTCAGGGGCTTCCCATTAAGCACACTTGGACTGTCGAAGCTGGTAATCTCAAATAAATTGAAATCCCAACGAACTGAGACATGCAAATTGCGCAAAAACTGCGTATTGATCATTTTATTTTTTCTAAAACGGACGACGATAACAACATGCAATTTGCGCACATTTATCCCCCTCAGGTCGAAGCCAAGCACAGAATCCATCGTCAGGGGATTAAGGCTTTGCTATCGATCGACTAGCCGGTATCCACACGGTCCCTGCGTGTCCTTGTCATCAAACTCCTTAGAGGCTGAATAACCCATGCTCCCAGACAACATGGTGCTTTCCGGGTCGATTTCCAGTCGCTATCCCTCTGAGAATTCCGAACTTTTAAGTCTGGTCTACGATTACGAGACGGTGCAACTGGGACCAGGTGACTTCTGTAGGAATTTAGATTTTGCAGCCACGGGAGCTTTCGTTTGTTACAACGAAGTGGTCGGAGCAAAGTTGCATAGCTTTGGAACCATCCGCGAAGGCCTTCTTGCGGTTTGTCTCGCGGACACTCGGCACTCGACATGGTGGGGATCGGAAGTGCAGAACACCGAGGTTCCTTTTTGCCCTGCCGGCGCCGATATTGAAGTTGGCCAAGAAGCGGGGCTCAAGCAGAGTGTCTTGTTATGGAACACCCAAGAGCTTGAGAAGGTGCTGGGGTCGGTGTGTCTCGATGGTAGTGCGGCGAGACAATTGGAGGGTTTGCAGAGTCAGGTGATGCAAAGTAAGATGATGCTGGGAAGTATGTCCAGAAATCTCAGAAATTGGGGTCAATTCATTGGGTCATTGGTTTCATCTATGTCAGCTCGTCAAATGTCGCTCACGCCTGAACGATTCAACGATCTCGGAGTGGGAGTGCTGTTGTCGATCGCAGATGAGATGACCGGCGAGGAGACTCCGCAGTCGTTATCACGCGTTCGAGCGTTGGACTTGGTGACCCGAGCTTTGGAACTGGATGGGAGAATGCGACACGTTCCCTGTATCATTCCCGTGCTCGCTGGGCATTTAGGATGTAGTCGCAGGAAACTGGAATTGGCCTTCAAGCAGGTGGTTGGGATAAGTCCGCTGCAATACCTGAATCGAAGACGAATGAACAACGCTTTTCGGGACCTCGCTACCGGCTCGTTGGAGCAAGATACGGTGACGGCGGTCGCTGCAAGATATGGCTTTTCAGAGCTAGGGAGGTTCTCAGGAACGTACCAGAAGTTGTTCGGTGAAATGCCCAGTGAAACACTGAAAAGCACCCGCAAACCTTCCAGGATCATTCTTCCTTAGGTTGCGGTTTTTCCAGCTGCACATCGTTGACTAATCTTCAGACACGCCTCGCGTGCTTCTCGTTGGTTGGCATTCGAGATGGTCTGTTGAGTTGCTCATAGTCGCCGTAGCGATTATTCGAGTACCGCTCGTCCTCGTCTCAGCATCGAAAGCGAAGTAGGGTTACCAATAGCGAGCAGTGAGGAAGGACCTGCAGTGATGTAACCTGTTGCACCCATACGGTTGACGTTGATGACGCTCGAGTGTGACGGGTCTTAGGCGGATAAGGCAAATCAACAAGAGTGATGGTCCCTAACCCGAAGTCCAACTGAGCGGCTTGCGAAGCCAGCAAGATACAATTGATGGTGAGCAGCATAGTAGTCGGGTTTGATCCGGAGCTATCCGCGGGGCTTGAGTCGTTATATTTGTACTGCAGGTTGTAAGTCGCATCGACGTCTGTATTTCTCGACGTGTCCTCAAACACAACTGGGATATCGCCTGAATCAATCGACCCGGTCGTTCCTGAAGATCGGTCGAACGCCATGCGAATATAAACTGGACTACCGCCGTTATCCACCTTGAACCAGGCGTCGTAGGGAACGGCTCGGTCGTCGCCAGGGGTGAAAACACCGCTCGAATAATTCACACCTCCATACGACCCCGAGGCGCCGTTGCCAGTTGTGTAGGGAACGAAAGTACCACTGGTGCTCCGTTTATCAAGATAAAGCTGGTAGGAGGAATTATCGAAGGTTAGGGTATCCGCACCGGCGCTCCAATCAGCCTTCGCCTCGTTCATCACAACACAACTACCGCCTGCCACCAGCACTAGTGTCGAAAATGCGGTTCTTAGTATGCTGTGGAGATGGATCATCTGATGCTTCGCCCGCATGAGACTGTTTGGTCACTGCGACGTCTGCGTCGCAGGACAGCTATCGAAAAGATGCCACCAAATGCCAGTAGTGACGACGGTTCGGGTGTGAAGTATCCGATGGAACTCACTGGGTTGAAGTTATTGAACGCCAATGGGAAGTACTCCTTGTAGCTACCACCTGAAAATCGGGTAAACTTGATTTGAGTAATGCTCCCACTTAAGCCACTAAATGACCATTGCCATGGCTTTGCATCGAGTGAACTACTGTTGGTGGAGGTACCTGTTGGAGAGTTTTCTGTCGCCGTCGTGGTCGTCGTGGTCGCTGTAACCGCAAACCTCTCTTGTTGGGAACTACTACCATCTATATCCCAAATCTCACCAGTGGCTGAATCGACCGTTGCACCGTTGGTTGTCGCGTAATCGATGATGAAGCTGGTCCAGATCTCCTGGTCTGCACCTTCGTTGGATTCGTTACTCACATTGGAGGTGGTCGTTGCCCCGTCAGCGTCTTTCCGCGCTCGAACGAAGTAATTCCCTGCTTGATCCTCGTAGCCTGATGCAACAAAGTCCGTCTTCTCAGAATCTCCCAAACCGCTGGTGTACGCAAAAATATCCGCAGCCGGATCCCGAAAGTTGGCCATCGAACCCTCGATAATATTGCCGTTATTGAGGGACGTGCCTGCGGTATAAGTTGCTTCGATAACCGCAGGCGTATCGGAGCTGTCGATGTCCCCGTCACCATTGAGATCAAATCCAAAACGCACGTACACGTCCGTGCCGACTTTAAAATATTCGGAGATCGGAACGACGGTATCATCTGCGATCGTCAGCGTCGATCCGGTTGCCACGTTTGTCGCTACACCATTCGTGTTGGTTAGCGTATAGAGTTGATAAGAACTCTCTTCAAACGTAATGGTCCCGGACCCAAAGTCAGCGTGAACCTCTCCCTTAGGTAATAGGATAACGCTGATTGTGGTAAGTAAAATGACGGCGGATGATCGCTGGAAGAACATGCGAGACTCAAAAATAAGGGATGTATGGTGACGATAAATTAATCATCGCCAACCTCGGTGCTATGCGATTTGCGCAAGACCCCTCAAAAAAAGTTTTTTCCTTACAATCGTCCGCACGGAGACCTGTCTCGCCTTGACCGGAGCCAACTTTCGGCGGCCCACCTACCGTTTCAATGCGGTTCAACAAGCTGCGTTGGTACAAGAGCGGGCCTGTCAGCGGGATCGGCGAAAACCAAACAGGATCACCCCGGTAAGCATTACCAGGAATCCGCTTGGCTCCGGAACGTTGCCGCCACCAGACAAAGAGCTGAGACCACCTACGACGCGGAACCCAGTGAAAGGGCCCTGCTCAAAGGTCGGAGCCGCGTCAAAGTTCCCCCTCGCATTAACCGTGAAGAGTTGAT
>JAKMEW010000088.1 GCA_022425745.1 Rubripirellula sp. | reverse complement strand
GTTCCGGGTAGCATCGATACATTGAAATATCGAGTCGACGTTAACACCCTGCACCGAAGTCCGGCACCGCAACTGGAACTTAACGAAATTGGACGGGTCAGTCTTTCCCTGACCGCGCCAATTCACTTCGATGCCTACCGTAAGAACCGAAACACTGGTGCGTTCATCGTGGTCGATCGAATCACCAATGCGACGGTCGCCGCTGGTATGATCCTCGATCAGTCCTCGGACTCCGAGGCACGATCGGTTTGGGATGACGAAGAATCAACTGCGGGTGATCAGGTCGACCTCTCAGCCGTATCGGCAGAAGAAAGAGCGGCGAGGTTTGGTCAAAGTCCGGCGACAGTTTTGCTAACTGGTTTGACCGCGAGCGGCAAAACTGTGATTGGCCATGCGGTTGAGCGAAAACTGTTCGAGCAGGGCCGTGCGGTTGCAATGATTGATGGTGAGTCGGTGCGGCGAGGACTGAGTCGTGATCTTGGGTACAGCCAAGAAGATCGCAGCGAGAATCTTCGTCGGAGCGGTCACCTCGCACATTCACTCAATGATGCCGGTTTGATCTGTATCGCCTCGTTCGTTGCTCCGGTTGAAGACGTTCGGCAGAAGGTTGCGAAGTTGGTTGGCCCAGAGCGATTCCTTGTGGTTCATGTTGCGACCCCAGTTGAGGTCTGTCGAGAACGTGATACGAAGGGGCAGTACGCGAAGGCGGATTCGGGAGAATACGGAAGCTTCCCAGGCGTCTCGGCAGATTATGAATCACCTGCCAATCCTGACCTGGTTGTGAACGCCGCTGATTCGTCAGTCGATCAGTGTGCTGACGCGATCATCGAATTATTAAGGGAACATTCGTTGATCAAGTGATGCGACGAATTCGATGATGAAAAGCGCCCAGTTGTCTCAGCGACTGGGTTTGCTCATCATCAGCTTGTAGTGTCCTTCGCCGAGTAGGTCATCAATTCTCCCTCGCAGTTCGGGTGTGATGTTGACGCGATACTTCTCACTCCTCATGTGGACGATATCACCCAGAGATAGTTGCATGCTGACACGCATCTCGCGTTTTCCCGGGTACCCACGAAGGATTTCTCGGAGTCGAGTGAGGGTCTGTTTATCGTGTTCATCCTCGTGAAGTTTGATTCTTATGCCGTGGGTGAATTTCGAATCGAATTCATCCAGTAGTGTCAATTCGTCGACGATCAAGTTGGCCTCATCACCGCCGCCGCGACGATCAATTTTCCCTTTGGCCAAGACCACCGCGTCTGCTACCACTCGCTCCCCACAGTCCACGAAGCTTTTGGGCCAAACAATGCAGCGAATGGAACCTTGCATATCTTCAAGGTCAAAGTTGGCATACTTCGTCGGTGCGCCAGCCTTCGCATTTTTGGTGTGACTAAACTTGATCGAACTGATCATGCCACCGAGAGTGACTTCGCCACGATCTGGAAGATCGGCAAGTCGATCGGAGGTGTGAGTGCGAAAGTTGGAGAGCTTGGCCTCGAATTCCGAGAGCGGATGGCTGTCGAGGTAGAAGCCAAGTACTTCCTTTTCAGCAATGAGCTTTTCACGCTCAGGCCATTCTTCCGTGTCCGGTAGTGGGGTGGGAGCGGATGCGTTGTCTCCACTGTCAGTCGGTTCATCGAACGCACCAAAAAGGCTGGTTTGCCCGCTTTTTTTGTCGGCCTGCATCGCAGCGCCGGCCTGCACCGCCCGCTCGATCACTGCGGTGAGTTGGCTGCGATGGGCGTTAAAGCAATCCATCGCGCCCGCTTTGATGAGCGTTTCGATGGCGCTTTTGTTACATGAGGAGGTACCGACTCGTTCGCAGAAGTCAAAAATGTCTCGGAAGGGGCCATTCTTTTTTCGTTCCGTTTCAATGGAAATCGAGGTTGTTCCCCCGCAGCCCTTGATCGCGGAGAGTGCAAAGTGGATTTTTCCATCGGCGACAGAGAAGTCTGCGGCGCTGTGATTTACATTAGGGGGCTCAATCTCGATATTCATGCGGTCACAGTCTTCCATGTGTTCCACCAACGCATCTTTGCGTTTGAAGTTGCGTCCCGAGATATCGCTCGAGAGAAGTGCTGCCATGAATTCGACCGGGTAATGCGCCTTGAGGTATGCCGTTTGGTATGCGACTAATGCGTAAGCGGTGCTGTGGCTTTTGTTGAACCCGTAACCGGCAAACTTCACGATCAGGTTCCAGATGTCTTCCGCATCTTTCTCGGGAAGCCCATTTTCCACACTACCGCTGATGAAGGCATCGTGGTTCTGTGCGATGAGTGCTTCTTTCTTTTTGCTGATCGCCTTAATGCACGTGTACGCGTTGGCGAGAGGGATTTTTCCGACGCGGTTGAGAATCCGCATCACCTGTTCCTGGTAAACCATGATCGAATTGGTTTCTTCAAGAACTTCCTTGAGCACGGGGTGTTTGTACTCGGGCTCTTGTCTCCCATGCTTGATGTTGACGTAATCATCCACCATCCCACCTTCGAGCGGACCTGGTCGGTAGAGTGCGGCGGTGGCAATGATGTCGGTGAAATGGTCGGGTTTCATGCGTTGCAGCAGGTCACGAATTCCGCCTGACTCGAGCTGGAACACGCCCTTCGTCTCTCCGCGTTGAAGCAGTGCGTACGCTTCTTTGTCATCGAGCGGGAACTTCAGTGGGTCGATCTCTTTACCGGTGGTTTGCTGGATGAGCTGAACCGTTCGGCTGAGAATGGTGAGGTTACGCAGGCCGAGGAAATCCATCTTGAGCAAGCCGGCGGCTTCAACATCACCCATTGACCACTGCGTGATCACATCTTGCTTACCGGGCACGCGAGTCAGTGGAACGTACTCATCAAGTGGCTTGTCGGCGATCACAACCGCCGCTGCGTGAGTTCCAACATTTCGAGCGAGCCCTTCGATCTTCATCGCCAGGTCAAGCAACTCTCGAACTTCCGGATCACCGTCGTAGGTCATCTTCAGTTCGCCGCTTTTTTCCAGTGCCTTGGCGATGGTGATCTTGAGTTCATCAGGGACCATTTCGGTGATCTGATTGACTCGGGCTAGCGGGACACCGAGTGCGCGTCCGGTATCCTTGATCGCCGCTCTCGCCGCGAGGGTTCCAAAGGTACCGATCTGGCAAACCATTTCACTACCGTAGCGCTCTTTGACGTAGTCGATGACTTCACCGCGTCGCTCTTTCTCGAAGTCAATGTCGATATCCGGTGGTTCGGTACGACTCTCGTCGAGGAAGCGTTCAAACAGGAGGTCATACCGGAGCGGGCAGACGTGGGAGAGATACAGTGCGTAACACACCAACGCCCCAACACCGCTACCACGAGCTGTGGCGGAGATGCCATTGCTTCGCGCGTGGTGAACGAAATCCCAAACGATCAAGAAGTAGGTCGGGTAGCCTAGTTTTTCGATCACGCCAAGTTCGCGATCCAGTCTCGCTAACACTTCCTCGCTAAGTTGGCCGTCGATGATTCGATCGTCTTCATCCGCATATCGCTCAAAGAGTCCTTTAAGGCATAGCTCACGGAGGTACTGGATCGGTGATTTCTCTTCGGGGCACTCAAAGTTGGGGAAGAAGTGTTTACCGAGTTCCAGATCGATATCGACAGTGTCCGCAATTTCTTGGCTCCGCGCTACCGCATGCTCTAGCCCCGAAAATTTTTCGTACATCTGTTCGGGGCTGCGGAGAAAGAACTGATCGTTCTCCATTTTCATCCGCGAAGTATCGGTACGAAAACGACCGGTGTTGATGCAGAGCATGATGTCTTGAGCTTCCGCATCGGTGGGGTCCACGTAATGCGTATCGCTGGTGGCTACCAACGGTAACCCCATGCGGTTCGCCATCTCGACTGCATTTTCTAACTGCAATCGCTGAATCTCCACATCGTTATTCATGACTTCGATGAAGTAACGATCCTTGAAGACTCCGTGGAACCAGCCTGCGATGTCTTTCGCCTCTTTTTCAACCTCGGCGGTATCGATGCCCTTGATCACCGCCCGACTGAATTCGCTGCTGACACATCCGGAGAGGCAGATAATGCCTTCGTTGTACTTTTCGAGAATTT
>JAKMEW010000070.1 GCA_022425745.1 Rubripirellula sp. | reverse complement strand
GTTTGGTTTTGCCACGGTCGAAGGATCAACGAATCCAACACAGTTTTCAACCGAGCAATCGGCTGAACGTAGCATGGTGACCGGAGATCTGAATTCAGCCACCGTCGAATGGGTTGTTCAGTATCGAGTCAAGGATCCGCAATTCTATCTTTTTAAGGTTCGAGATCCGGGGCTGACTCTGCGTGCTCTCTCCGAATCGGTGATGAGAACCGTCGTGGGCGATCGAACCGTCGACGAGGTGATCACGATTGGGCGTCAGGAGATTGAAGTCCAAGCACTCGCGAACTTGCAAAGCCTCGTTGATCGATACGAATTAGGACTCAGTATCGATCAAGTCCAATTAAAGAACGTCAATCCGCCACTGCCCGTGCAGCCTTCTTTTAACGAGGTGAACCAAGCACAGCAGGAACGAGAGCAAATGGTGAACGTCGCCAACGGGGAATACAACAAAGAAGTCCCCAGGGCACGTGGTGAGGCCGAGCAGAAAATCCAAGCTTCTCAAGGCTACGCCGTCAAACGAATTAACGAGGCGAAAGGGGATATTGCACGTTTCAACGCTCTTTACACCGAATACCTGAAGGCACCCGAGGTCACTAAGCAACGCATCTACATTGAGACGATGCGTGAGGTGCTCCCAAAATTGGGTCGCAAAATCATCATTGATGAGGAGGCGAGTCAAATCCTGCCGTTACTGCAACTTTCCACTGAGGCAGCGAGGGGTGCCAAATGAATCGAACCATTTTTTCCTTAATGCCAATCGCGGCCTTCGTTGTTCTCTTCTTTGCGTTCAGCGCAGCGTACACTGTGGATGAAACGGAACAGGTCATCATTACGCAGTTTGGGAAGCCAGTCGGTGAACCCATTGTTGATGCAGGATTGCATTTCAAAATCCCGTTTATCCAAGAAGTCAACCGCCTCGATAAACGAATCCTTGACTGGGATGGTCGACCCAGTGAAATGCCCACGAAAGATAAAACCTACATTGTCGTCGATACCTTTGGTCGATGGCGAATTGATCAGCCCGAGCAGTTCTTTTTGCGGTTGCGAGACGAACGGAGCGCACAGTCGCGACTCAATGATATTCTTGGTAGCGAAACTCGTAACGCCATCGCTAAGCATGAATTGATCGAGGTGATTCGTACCACAAAAGATCGCAAGCCGGTTCAGGATACCGTGATTCCAGACGTGATCGACGACGGGAGTTCTGTCGGGTCCATCGGCGTTCTCTACAGCATCACAAAGGGTAAGGCAAAAATCGAGGAAGAAATATTCGAGAAGGCGGCTGCAAAGCTTGCTGACTTTGGGATTGAATTGCTCGATGTCCGATTCAAGCGAATCAATTACAACGAAAGCGTTCAGAAACGCATCTATGATCGAATGATCAGCGAACGGCAGCAGATTGCTGAAAGGTTCCGAAGTGAAGGAGGCGGTGAGGCGGCCAAGATCATTGGGAAAAAAGAAAAGGATCTGCTCGAAATCGAATCCGAAGCGTACAAAACCGTTCAAGAGATTCGTGGTGAAGCCGATGCTACGGCAACCGAGATTTATGCCTCAGCCTACAACCAAACTGAGCAGTCTGTATCGTTTTATCAATTCATCAAGACGATGGAGACCTATCAGGAGATGTTGGATCGAGACAGCACGATGGTGTTCACTACGCAAAGTGATATTTTCCAGTTCTTGAAGCGAATTGAATCCAAGTAGAAGTGCCGCTGAAGTTGGGAGCCGCGATTGCCACCTCGGATTGTTGTTTGATGCGGTTGCAGAAAAGCTAATGGATTTAACCCACTTGTGCTGGTACGGATTTTCCATAGTCTCGAGAACCGGATGCGGGTGCGATTGTAGGGATTGCAAAAACTTTTCTTTAAAAATCAATGATACGGATTCTAGTTGCCGATAACACAAGCGGTACGTCGACGCTGCGTTTGTGCGAACCGTCTAGCGGCAAGAATTTAAGCTGATCGCCCTTCGATATAGGGGCTCGCGCCCTTAGATACAGGGGCTCCCGCCCGGTGTTACAGGGGCACGATCTGGTCAGATTTCGCCGCGATTTCGACAATCGTAATCGGGAAATCTCCGTTCATGCTGCAACACCATCATCGCAATCGAAATGGGGCGAGAAATGGTCGACTGGCAACATCACTGATGTTCGGGTTTCTGCTGGTTGCGTCATTATCCGGCTGCTCAAGACCTTGGTATCGAAAACAGGCAGATCAGGAGGCGTATGCTCTGATTCAGGAGAAGGGCGGCTATCTCGATCAGTCGACGATTTATCCTGATCCGAAGTCGCGATTGGCGGATCCAAATTCAATTGATGAACCTCCGATGCCACCCGATGACCCTTCATCGCATCGATTGATGCATCAGGTGGATGGGAAG
>JAKMEW010000069.1 GCA_022425745.1 Rubripirellula sp. | reverse complement strand
CTCCAAGGGACAACAAGTGCGACAGCGACTGAACCCGGAGATCGATATCCTCAGCAGGACATTGAATTGGGAGATCTCATTGGCCGTGGCACGGGAAACCTAGTCTTTGAGGCGCGACAGATTCGCGTGCCAAATAACTCTTTCGTTGTCAAAACGCCGAGCAACTGTAAAAACCCAGAGAGGGAATTCGAACGGTACGCAGCTGAATTCGCCGCTCACCGTAGGGCGATGCACCCCAACGTTGTGAAGATTTTCTCTTATGGCACCCTTACTGAAGATAAACCGTTTCTCGCAATGGAACGGCTTCAAGGCCATAAACTGGGACAGTATTTGCTCAGGGCGGATGAACCGCTCGAGAACATCATCGATTCGCTTGTGATCATCTTTAGAACCGTCGCCGACCTTCACGACCGCGGGATTGCTCATGGTGACCTGAATCCCGATAACATTATGATGGTTGATGACGGCGAGCAGATCATGCCAAAGATCTTTGACTTTGGAAAAGCCGCTCTTTCGCCCAACATCACGAAGATATCCAGTGAAAACCCTGCTTTTGCGTCTTGTGTGGATGGAGCGGTGGGTACTGATTCAAACTTTCAGACAGCCCAAAGCCGTGACATCAGGGCCATGTCTTACATGCTCTACTCGTTCCTTCGCATCCATCACAACTTTGATCGACTGGCGGATGAATTCGGCGAGGATGGACGTGAAGCCTTTGGTGAACTCATCGACCGTATTCAATGGGACGGCTCAACTGACGAGCAAAGCTCCGCTCGACAAGTCGCTGTGGATCTCGAAAAACTGCATCAAATGATGCTGGATCGTCAGAATCTCAACGGCTAAGCACGCATCAGCAACCGCCAATAGCAATCATTGAATCCCACTGCTTTAGCGGTAGGCCCCCGATGCTCTTGTGTGGAGCGGCGTGGTAACAGCGGTGCAAACTAACCGCTAAGAGCATGAGAACACGAGGGGCATGAGAACACGAGGAGCGAGTTGGGCTTATTGAGCCGCGGTGCCGCCAACCTCCACCCGTCCCAGTTCATCCTGCTCGATCATTCCCGCTGTAGGATTGCCTTCAGCATTCTGATTATAAAACGAGTTCAGGCGAAGCATCTCGGAGCGAGTGCGATTCGGAAGCTCGACGAGACCTAACTCGTGGGCATCATGGACTTCAGCATCCTCATCTGTCGTGAGAATGGTTGGCGTCAAAAAGATCAACAACTCTTTGCGACTAACTGTCTCGACATCATGTCGAAAGAGGCGTCCGACCCACGGTAGATCACCGAGCCATGGCACCTTGGATTCCGAGGTCACTGTTTGATTGCCAATCATCCCACCGAGCACGATGGTCTGACCATCCTTTACGGCAACCGTCCCATCCGCTTTCGTCAAATCTTTGATCGGCGCTTCGATAACGTTTCCGCTCGTCGCGTCGGTGAAAATTGGAACGCCCGAGCCACGTCCGGTGCGGTACGCGCTTTTCTCTGCCTTCACATCTACCACTACCGTCCCATCTGGACTGATCCGTGGCGTGACCTCCAAAATAATCCCAGCATCCGATTGGCGAATCACTGGGTTCGCACTTCCTACTGCCGTGATGTTCACACCATCCACCACGGGAACTTCCTGCCCGATCTGGATTTTGCCCATTACGTTGTGAACCGTTCGAATCTGCGGCCGACTCAAAACCGAAACATCGCGTTTCGCAGCAAGCGCCCGCAAAAGGAAACTGACCGACTCAGAACCACCCGATAACACCAACCCGCCGAAACCTGTTTCGTTATTGATTCGACCAACAGAGAAATTGGAAAGTCCTTGGGTGCCGAATCGAGAAGGATTGACTGCGATATTGTTGCCCAGTGGTTGGTTATTAAACGCGAACCCGGGTGAACCCTGCTGGGAAATAATGACTTGATCGGTGGTCTGAATATTACCATTGGTGACCGTTTCTGTGATGGTCATGATGTCATCAATCACACTGCGATCAAACAGGATCGAATCCTGCAACCCAAGCTCAACACCGAACTCGTCGGTGGTTCCGAGATCAACCTCTACCAGCATCGCTTTGATCACCACTTGGTGTGGCGGTGCATCAAGTTTGGCAATCAAATCCTTCACAACTTCAAAGTAACGCGGCTGTGCATTGATCAGCAAGCTGTTCGTGTTCATCTCAGGAACACAAATCACTTTGTACCCATCAATTGGTTCACCTGTACCGACCACTCTAGGGCCAGCAGCCGGTCGCCCCGCACCACCGGCGACTCCACCACCTTCGCCGAAGAACTCATTCACGGCACCACTTACGACGTCAGCCGGAATATGATTGAGTTTAATGACCGTCATCGGACGCATTGCAACATCGCGCTCTGACAACAGCAGCAGGTCATCCAACTTGCGTAGGTTTGAAGCGAGGTCAGTGATAATCAGGGTGTTTGATTCTGAAAGAACATCAGTGCCGCCGAACGCGCTGATGAGCAACTCGATTTCTTTCGCGAGAATCGTTGCATCGCCGTTCTCGATGGGAATTCTCAGCGATGCAAGACTATTGGATGGGAAAGCATCTAGATCTTTGGTCTCAATCACTGGAATCAGGTTAGGTGGGATTTCCTCGGAAAGCGAATGCACCGTCAGAAACCCGTCCCGTTGCATCAGTATGTACCCAGCCTCAATCAACTGGCCGTTGAGGACATTGAGTGCTTCCTCTGGCGAGAACACCTTCGTGCTTACGAAATGAAAACTACCACTAGGAACCGTTCCCATCTGTAAAGAGAGACCCGTCTCTTCTGCAAATCGATTCAAAACGTCTCCCCACGGAGCGCCCTGAAAATTGAAGATGAATCCGGTCGCTTGGACCGCAGGGACGTCTTCGAATTGCCTAGCCGCTCGTTTTCGCTTCCTAGCCTCCGTTTCTGCTACCAGGGTTACGGATTTCAGTGCATCTGCATTCGCACCGACCATCGGACTGATAGGCCGATCACTCGGAGAAGCTTCCGAATTTTCTTGTGCTATTCTAGCGGCCTTCGCGGAGGCCTCTGCTTGAAGATTCGACGATGAAGCATTGAGGTTCTCGGCGACACCCAAAGCAGCAGGTCCGTCAATTGGATTGGCGGAAACCTCTGAAACTGCGTTAAGGTTCGCCGGCTTCGCTGCTGGCTTTTGAGCAATGCGAGTTGGTACTAATCTTCTCGGAGCGGAACCAACGTCTACTTGCTGAAAGCGATTGCCCCCTGTGTTAATGCCGCTGGTTGAACCAGGGCTTTGCACCACTTCGGTAGACTGCGCATCAAGACTCAGTGACATCACGGACAGAAAGACAACCTGTGCCGACAGGTGCCTCAAACAAGATCCCGACCTTGCTTTGGCGACTTCCAGCGATCGTATCGTCTTCATGTACAAGGGTCAGCTCCGTTAATGGTTTGCCACAATCAATTGACCAAGGCAAATCTCGATGAAAGCGATCTGTTATGGAAACCTAATGCCAGCAAATAAATTGCACAGCACGACTCCAAACAGAGCACGCGTATCGAAGTAATCGGAACGCTACGCTTAATCGATTCAACAAAACTATCTGTTTTTATAAGGAGCATCGTCACAACCGCTATAAACCAATCGATTCAGACACCAGTTGCTCGAACAACCAACAAGTAAAGCATCAATATGTGTGGACGCATAATCGATAAAAACAGCGCAGTCGTTTCAAATGAAACCGCCGTGAAACACGAACCAACGAGTTCATTCGTGATGTAAATCGACTGCATAAAAATCACGTTTGCTACTGTCGCGATAACCGTCACAAACGGCCACCGCGTTAGGCGAAAAAAACCAGAAGTTTCTGATCTGCAAAACGCACGTTATTTACGGAACAAAACAGCAGTGCACGCTGGAACGATTATCCAAATCGAACATCTTTTACGACAATGCTGAAAAAAATGAATACGCATTTCGCATCAGTCATTGCACGACACATCGTGCGATGAGGGTAGCCGCCAGGTGCGGCAAGTCCTCGCTATCTAAATACCCTTATAACTGAGAGATGTGTTTGATGAAGAAATTACTCTTCGCAAGTCTTGCCCTATTCGGCAGCTCCTTTGTACACGCTGCTGACCTGTCTTCCTTCGGCCTCTCCGGTCTGACTCGCATCAGCAGTGAGATGGCGCACCAAGTTCGCGGCCAAGGCGGACTCACGGTTGTCCGCTCGGTCGGAACCAGTTCCATGGCATTCAGCATCGTCGACCGAGACTCCGGTTCAACCTTCAACCTCAACTCAACCTTGCAAACCACCGGTCAAGACGGTGTTGAATTCGCAGGGGTCGAAATCACAAACGACGATGGTGGCACGCAAGCAGTGGGAAACACTTCCGTAGGCGGCATCCAGTTCTCAACCGCAACCTTCGAAATGGCTGACTTCAGTTTCACTCTTGATGGTTTTTCTGCTGTGACGCAGGCACAACAAGTTGCCGGCCCAGGCGTAGGACTCGACTTCAGCAGCTTGCTTCCGCAACTGTAATCGATCCCGTTACGCCTCAACACTAAAAGCGTCCCACAAAAAGCGAACAACAAATCAAGAGAATCATCATGAAAAACATTACTTTCCTATCCCTATTCGCAGCTCTCATCTCGTTCACCACTGCATCTGCTGACGACCTCGCGTTATTTGGCCTGTCGTCAATCGAACCATTAACCGGCCAACAAGCCGAAACTGTTCGCGGCCAGGGCCTTGATTCGATCAGCATGGCTAGTTTGCAGATCTTCGCCTTCGACCCGGTCTCCGGCTCCTCGATTAATCTCCAGGCAAATTCTGTCAATTCAAACAATGACATGCAAATCACGGGATATGACATCGAACCCTTAGCATCCAGCCGGTCCAACGTCGGAATTGGGGGATTTGATTTAGCTATAGATGATTTCATATTTAGTACAACCGACATCAACGTCGGAGCAACGGGAGCAGGTTTCTTCCTGATCAATAACCTGTTCGATATGAATTTTGACGCAGACATCGAGTAATGATAGCGAGGTGATGGGGTCGTTCCCCATCAACGCAAAAAGGGGAGAAGTGCCGAGCACTTCTCCCCTTTTTCTTTATCCCAAGCGTCCTAGCTCTGGGACAAAGCAACACCTGTCTCAGCTTTATGGTTCGACGGTTGTTTCAAAGGCGTCAAATAGGATCGATGATCCAGATGCAGCACTATCACCCCAAGCACCGAGTGCGAAATCGCTTGTGGTAAGAGTGAAGTCGCCAAACGCGACATCAAGAGCGCTGATCGAAGAAACCGACTGAGTTGCACTAGCGACAAAGCTGCCTTCGGCATCGATATCACTCGAGGAGTTGCCGTATTCTGATGAGGCATTAATCGAACTCGATGATAGATTAATGCTTGATCCGCCAGCGCTGTCAAAGACAAACACTTGCATCGCGGTCATTGCTGTCGATTGAGAAGACGCGTAACCAGCTCCGCGAACATCCGCGGCTTGCTGATCGCTGAGAGGTTGAATCGACTCGATGCCAAAGCTGCCAAGGTCGGCGGCGACGACCGAAGTGGTAGTGAACGCGACCAAAGCGAAAGTGCTAATTTTCTTGAGGAGATTTTTCATTGATGGTTTCCAAGTTTCAGGTGTTTGTGGTGTCAGCAAGAGAAGAACTAGTTACCAGTAACTAGGCCGGAGAAGTCAAATACGCCGGAGGGACCGGCTGCCATGTTCGATTGCGAAACCGAAGTGAAACCTGACATGTCAAAACTGAAATCGCCGAGCTTGAATGAAGCATCACCCAATTGAATTCCTGCCTGAGCGACGGACCCGACCGCCTGACTTGCTCCCGATGCACCTTCAGAGAGGTCAGCACCATCGTGCGAAAGCATCTGAGAATTTGAATTCATGTTAATGACTGAACCAGAATCCTTGTCGGCGATTGAAAGAGCGAAAGACTGTGTGGCAACCGACTTGACATAAGTTGACATTCCTTGGCCGCGAACCGAATCGGCTTGAATCTCGGAAATGTCTTGAAGGTTGGTGATACCGAAAGATGAAAGGTCTGCCGCCAGACACGGAGTCGTGATGGCTAACGTTGCAAGAAGAAAAAGGGCCTTCATTAAAAGTGCTCCAAAAAAGAACAGATAGGTGTTGCTCAGCTCGACACATCCAAGCTGGGAGGTAACAACAGGTGTTGTGACGGCGTGCTTGCCGTTCACAGGGAGCAAGCGAAGGAGTAGCTCATTTTTCTAAACAACTTCTGCTTCTTTTTTGATTTCCATACACTTTTAGCCTCGGAAAAACCGGACTAACGAGACTGACCTCTGCAATGGAACCCGATCGATTCCAGTCGTATGAAATAGGATCATTCTCTCCATTTTAAAGCTAATCTGCTTTCTGATCTCTCTGCGTTTTTTAGTGCAACGAGTTTGCGGGACGAGCAGATCCGGTGCTTTAGCAGCTTCTTAGCGACTTGTTGCTTTGTGCCGGTTACAGATAGTCGCTAACACCAAAACCAAAAGAACTTTCACTAATCGGAACAACCCTCAGAATCTGGCGATTGCAACACCAACACGAGAAGAACCCAGGTAATGCTCTCAGTGTTCTCGATAAACCAATCGATAGATCACATAAGTAGCCGCTGGGTTGAACGAGCGTCTGACGTTTACATCGTGACAAGCGTCGGCGGCTTGGCAAACCAAAGCCATTGGCGTGTGATTCTTAACACGACCTGATAAACATTTGCCCCGAGATCAAGCTCATGCGTTTCATTGCCTCGCTAACTGCTATCGCTCTTTCGCTTGCATTGAATGTTGGCATCGCTTCGGAACCGTCCAACGCACGCTCAGATGCGGATCTACTACTATCCCAGTTTGGCCTCGAAGCAGTACAGCCGATCCAAAAGAAAACCGCAGCTTCGGTTCGAGGAGAAGGCGGGGTGGCCCAAACCAGCGGCTTTAGTTTCGTGAGCGGCATTCTCGTTGACCCCAACACAACGAGCAATATTTTCGGACTCGATGCAAATTCCGCTTTTTCCCTGCTAACATTGGATGACCCGATTCGCCCAGCGGATCCCATCCACCAACATCAGTCCCAACTCGAACTTGAGTTGATTGTGGATAGCTACTTTTCAAACATTTTGGGCGGAGCCGGTGGGGCTGCAGCGGCCTACTTCAGGTAGGACACCTCGCTCGCTTGTCTAACAATCTGCACGCGAGACGATCAACTTGGTCGATCACTGACCTACCTACCGAAAAATTGTCGCGAATTCGGCCTACACACGTCAGAAGGCGGTCACCGGGTACTTTCTTGGGCCATCAGCAAGGATCGAGGATCGACCGATCTTGAAAAGACAACGCGACTTGGTGTGTAGCGAAAATCAAGAACCACTTCTTGGTGAGCACGATGTTCATTCGGATGGCTAACCCCCGAAGAGATAAAGTGGTAGGCGTTCCCGAGGTTGGTTAAGTAAGGGGCAAACATCCTCATTTCCTTCAAATCCAAAGTTCCACTTTGCCTTAGCCAATCAAGTGGCATGTGTCGCTTATTGGAATCTCGAGCTTCACTGGAGTATCGGTGGATTCCCAATTT